>NZ_JBFBML010000020.1:0-39373 GCF_040687075.1 Leucobacter sp. NPDC077196 | reverse complement strand
GGGCGTTTGACGCCGCTCGAGTACGAGACCATCATGAACAAACAGGTCGCACTCGCTGCCTAACCAAACTGTCACCTCAACGTGCATCAGACCCGTAAGCACGACGGCGGCAACCGCTGAGAGCTGCGTGAGGATGATTCTAATCACGAGCCAATGCTATTGCCTTGGTCTGCACTGCAACGGCAAAGGCAACGCTTCTGCCTACGCTTTACTCACCAGATGAAGCACACCGCACTCCGACACCTATCGGCTCAGATTTTGAGCGGAGCTCCGCTCCGCTGGGTGAGTCGACTCATCGCCCGCTACCGCGCCGAAGGCGAGACCGCGTTCGAGCCGATCTCGAAAAGACCACGAACAAGCCCGATCTAAACCCCGCCCGAAACCATCGACCAGATTTTCCGGCTACGTGCCGAACTGAGCGGGAAAGGACTCGACGCCGGCGCCGACACGATCGGGTGGTATCTCGAACACCACCACAGCATTCACGTCTCTCGCGCCACAATCAACTGCATCCTCACCCGCGCAGGCCAAGTCGTCCCCGAGCCCCGGAAACGACCACGTTCCTCCTACATCCGCTTCCAAGCAGCACAACCCAACGAGATGTGGCAATCCGACTTCACCCACTACCGCCTCACCCGACCAGGCGGCACCCCGGGGCAGGACTGCGAGATCATCACGTGGCTGGATGACCACTCACGCTACGCCCTCCACGTCACGCTCACATCCGCGTCACCCCGCAGATCGTCGCCGACATAT
The DNA here is from genome assembly GCF_040687075.1 of Leucobacter sp. NPDC077196. Lineage (NCBI taxonomy): Bacteria > Bacillati > Actinomycetota > Actinomycetes > Micrococcales > Microbacteriaceae > Leucobacter > Leucobacter sp. NPDC077196. Next base: position 38,617 of record NZ_JBFBML010000020.1, on the reverse strand, counting down.
TCACCGCCGCCGCGACCCTGTACGGCCTGCTCGCCTCAACATTGACCTATAACGGCATGGTCTACACCATCCGCCTCGCCGGTCACGGCCGCCCCGGCGGGCGCACCAGACTCGAACAACTCCTCGCCGACCACCACATCACCCAGAAAAACGGGGCACCCCACCGACCTACCACGCAAGGCAAAGCCGAACGCTTCCAACAAACGACGAAGAACTGGCTGCGCGCCGAACCCCGGCAACCAGATACACTGCACCACCTCGGGGAACTACTCACCACGTTCCGCGAGCACTACAACACTCGCCGGCCGCACCGCTCCCTACCGCACCGCTCAACCCCAACAACCGCCTACCACGCCGCATCAAAAGCCGCACGCACGCCCGGCATGCGCGACAGCGACACTCACGACCGCGTCAGACACGATTGCGTGGACGCATCCGGCGTGGTCATGGTCCGCCAAAACGGCAAACTGCACCACATCGGAACCGGACGAACCCACGCCCGAACCCACGTCATCCTGCTCATCCAAGACCTCGAGATCACCGTGATCAACGCGGTCACCGGAGACGTCCTCCGCGAGCTCACACTCAACCTCAACCGCGACTACCAACCCCAAGCAGCCACGACCAAAAACACGCAACACAAAAAATAGCCCGAACCTACAAAACGTAAGTTCGGGCTATTCCAATGCCCTCAGACATCACAATGGTCGGGCTGACAGGATTTGAACCTGCGACCCCTTGACCCCCAGTCAAGTGCGCTACCAAGCTGCGCCACAGCCCGTTGTTCTTCAGCTTCGCCGGCCAGAATCTGGCCTGCGCTGCCGAGGCAACCCCTCTATATTACCCACACTTGGAGGGTGGATCGAACCAACGGTCGGAAATCGCGGCGGCGCCGCAGAAACCCGGGCGCGCCACTCGCCACGAACAAACAACGCAAACCCGGCAAGACTCTCACTCAGCAACGAGATCCACCACTTCAGCGGCATACGCCGACACCAGCTCATCAGCCGCCACCAGCGTCCCGAACTCGGCGCTGCCAGACCCGATCGCGATCCGCCGCCCGGCCAATCGCGCATCGACAACGACAGGCCACGATCCCGCAGCTCCCAGCGGCGTAATAGTCCCGCGCACGTACCCGGTCGCGGCGTATGCGCCGTCGGCGTCAGGCAGCGACAGCTTGTTCACACCGAGGTGCGCCCGCAGCTTCGCCCACGAGAACTGCGCGTCGACGGGGGTGAGCACGAGCACGAAGCGATCCTTCGTCTGCACCACGATCGTCTTCACGAGCTCGACGCCCTCGACGGGCGCGGGCCGCTGCCCGGGGGTGCGCGCGACGAACGAAACAGCAAGCCCTCGTGAGGCGGCATCAGCGGCGGCAGCGGCGTAGGGCTCGACATCGGTCGACATGAATCCTCCTCGGAAACGCAGAACAACGGCAACGGCGCGCGCGCAAGCACACGCATCACGGCGCGGCAAGAAACCGCCCGTCACCCAGCACAACACCGATACACCACCCCCGCATTCCCGCGCCAGGAGGCATCGCAAACGCGCACACGAAGCCCCGCGGCAGATACGCTGAGACCATGAGCGACCTGCGAGACACCGGTGACGCCTGGATCGAGGCGGGCGATGGCGGGCGCTACTGGGGCCGCTTCGGCGCCGCCGGGCTGCTCGCCTTCGACCACGCCCGCGACGCGATCCTGCTGCAGCACCGCGTCACCTGGAGCGACCACGGCGACACCTGGGGCATCCCGGGCGGCGCGCGCCACGAGGGCGAGTCGGCGAACGACGGAGCGATCCGCGAGGCGCAGGAGGAGGCGGGCGTTCCCGACCACTCGGTGCGCCCGCGCTACACGCACGTGCTCGACCGCGGCGGCTGGACGTACACGACGCTCGTCGCCGACGTCGTCACCCAGTTCGAGCCCGAGATCACGGACCCCGAGAGCCACGCCCTCGCCTGGGTGCCGCTCGACCACGTCGAAGCACTCCCCCTCCATCCCGCTTTCGCCGCGAGCTGGCCGCTGCTGCGCCCGCTGCTCGGGCCGCCCCCGACCGTCATCGTCGACGCCGCGAACGTCATCGGTAGCGTACCCAACGGGTGGTGGAAGGATCGCCGCGGCGCCGCAGAACGCCTCCGCGACCGGCTGCACGCCTACCTCGAAACGTCGAACGGGGTACGCGCCGGCTTCCTCGATCTCGCCGAGCCCCGCGTGCCGGGCCTCGACCGCGTCTACCCCGACTGGATCGTCGTGGTCGAGGGCAACGCGCGCGGCATCGAGAGCACCGACCGGATCCGCGTGCTGAGCGCTCCCGAGACCGGCGACGACACGATCGTGAGCGCGGTCGAAGCGCTGAGCGCGAGCGGATCGATCACCACCGTCGTCACCAGCGACGCCGAGCTGCGCGTGCGCGTGGGTGCCGCGGGCGCGACGACGATTCGCGGCGTCAAGAAGCTGCTGAAGATCCTGCCCGAGGAGTAGCGGGCCCCGCCTCGCCCTGATCCGCGCGTCTGCGCAGTGCCGCGACGATGCCGTAGGCGAGGAGCCCCTGGCCGAGGGTGTAGGTGAGCATCACGACGCCGCTCGTCCACGTGGTGCTGCCGGGCACGAAGAGCCGGAAGGCGAGGATCGCGTCGGAGAGCAGGAAGAACGCGCCGCCCCACGCGATGACCGCGCCGCATCGGGTCGCGAGGGCCGCCGTGGCGACGAGCACGAGCCCGTACGCCATCACCGGGATCGACAGCGACTTCGTGTGCGGCAGCAGCAGCGCGAGGAGCACGAGGTACGCGAGCACGTAGACGAGGCTCCACGCGGGCAAGCGTCGTTTCGCGATGCCGCGCGTGCGCCACAGCAGCACGATGTACGCGAGGTGCGCGACGCCGAAGCACGCGAGCATCAGCGGGATCTCGCTCTCGAACATCGGGAAGAACGTCGCCGCGCCGTCGCCGAGCCACGAGAACGTGATCGCCGCGAGCAGCAGCGCGAGCGCGCCGACGGGTGTGGGGCGGAGGCGCAGCTCGGGCACGAGCACGGCCGACGCGACCACACCGGCGGCGAGCGCGGGCATGAGCAGCAGCTTCGTCCATCCCTCGAACGCGTACTGCCCGAAGCAGGCGATGACGTGCGCGAGCGACACCGCGAGGTACGGCACGAACGGGAGCAGTGCTCGGAAGCGCTCGGTCATACTCGCATCTTATTGCTCAACCGCGTTCGCCGCCCGGCAGGTGTGAGCGTGCCGGGCAGCAACCGGTCAGGCACGGTCGGGGTTCGGTCAGGGCTCGACCAGGATCCCGTCGTCGTCGCACCACACCGTTGCGCCGGGGCGGAACGTCACACCAGCGATCTCGACGGGCACGTCGACCTCGCCGGCACCGGTCTTGGTCGACTTCGCTGGGTTCGACCCCAGTGCCTTCACGCCGAAGGGCAGCGTGCCGATCGCCACGCGATCGCGGATGGCGCCGTTCACGATAAGCCCCGCCCAGCCGTTGTCGCAGGCGAGCTCAGCGATCTGGTCGCCGACGAGTGCGGTCTCGAGCGACCCCGCCCCGTCGATGACGAGCACTGCGCCGTGCCCGTCGCTCGAGAGCGTCTGTCTGATGAGCGAGTTGTCTTGGAAGCACTGCACCGTGCGCACCGGCCCGGTGAAGCCGGTCATGCCGCCGATGTTCTGAAACTGCAGCGACACCGACCGCAGCTCGCTGCCGCGTTCGTCGTAGAGGTCGGCTGTACTGATCTGCGCCATCTCGTTACTCCCCTCGTGCCCGTCTCCGGGCCGGTCGACAGCGTGCCGACCTGCATCATTCACGTTACCTGCAACCTGCGACATTGGCAGGGGGTTGGCAATGGTTCGCAATCCGCCCTCAAAATCATTACTGTACAAACGTACATGTACACATGTACAGTAAGGTTCTGCGGCGTCCGCCGCCGATACCCGCCGTCCCCCGCGCCCACGGAAGGAGCCGCCATGTCGCACTCGCACGAACCTGCAGTCGAACCCGCTGGCCCGCCCGCTCCCCGCCGTCGGGATCCGGAGGGGCGACGCCTCGCGATCCTCGCGGCCGCGACCGAGATCATCGTGGAACAGGGGCACTCCGCACTCACGCACCGCGCCGTCGCGAAGCGCGCCTCGGTGCCGCTCGGCTCGACCACCCAGTACTTCAGCTCCATCGACGACCTGCGCGAGTGCGCCCTGCAGCAGCTCGCCGAAGAGATCGACGAATCGATCGCGCGGCTCGAGCCGTTCGTCGCGACGATGGTCGAGCGCCCCGAGCCCATCATCGACGAAATGCTCGCCTACCTCGAAGACCCGCGCACGGTGCACGCCGACATCGCGCTCATGACGAGCGGCATGACCGACGCCCGACTGCGCGCGCTCGCACTGCGCTGGCCCGAGCGCCTCGTCGAGCGGCTCTCGCCGCAGATCGGCGAGGAGCGCGCTGTCGCCATCGCCGTGCTCATGGACGGGGCGACCATGCACGCCGGGCTCACCGGCACCCCGCTCGGCCGCGACGAGCTCACGCGCATCATGCGTGCGCTCATGACGATGCCGGTGCCTGGATCCGCGAACTCGTAGCTCAGCTCCGCTCTCCACTCCCCCGCACCGCACCGCGCCGCACGCCATACCGAACACAGACCCGAGGAAAGACCGTGACCACCATGTCCGACCAGCGCACCGCACCGAAGTTCGCCCCGCTCAGCAAGGCCCGCCGCTGGGCCGCACTCAGCGTGCTCACCGCGAGCCTGCTCGTCATCACGATGGATATGACGATCCTCAACATCGCGCTGCCCGAGATGGCGGCCGAGCTGCACCCGACCTCCGACCAGCAGCTCTGGATCATCGACGTCTACTCGCTCGTCCTCGCAGGCCTGCTCGTCTCGTTCGCGGCCATCGCCGACCGCTGGGGCCGCAAGCGCATGCTGCTGCTCGGTTACTCGATCTTCGGGGCGGCGTCGCTGCTCGTGCTGTTCGCCACCAACGCCGAGTCCGTCATCGCGATCCGCGCGATCCTCGGCATCGGCGGCGCGATGATCATGCCGATCACCCTCTCGCTCATCCGCGTCATCTTCACCGACCCCCGCGAGCGCGCCACCGCCCTCGCGATCTGGGCCGCCGTCTCCGGCCTGGGCGCCGCGGTCGGCCCGCTGCTCGGCGGGCTGCTGCTCGAGTACTTCTCGTGGCACGCGGCGTTCCTCGTGAACGTGCCGCTCATGCTCGTCGGCGTGATCGCTGGCATCGCGATCCTCCCCGAGTCGCGCGTCGCGCACACGGGCCGCTGGGACTTCCTCGCCGCAGCGCTCTCCCTCGTCGGCATGACGCTTCTCGTGTGGGCGATCAAGACGTTCGGCAAGGAGGCGAGCCTGCTCGTGCCCGAGGCGCTCGTCGCGTTCGCCGCGGGCGCGGCCCTGCTCGCCTGGTTCGTGGTGCGCTGCCTGCGCAGTGCGTCGCCGCTGCTCGACCTCAGCCTCTTCCGCAACCGCGTCTTCTCGGCGGGCGCCATCGCGGCCCTCGGCTCGACGTTCGCGATGATTGCCGCCCTGCTGCTCATCGCCCAGTGGCTGCAGCTCGTCGACGGGGCCTCCCCGGTCGAGGCCGGCGTGCGCCTCTTCCCGATCGCGATCACCGGCGCCCTCGCCTCGCTCTCGGCCCCCGCGCTCGCGCGCCGCATCGGGGCACGCGCCGTGCTCGCGGGCGGCCTCGGCTTCGCGGGAGTCGGCATGCTCATCATCGGCCTGCAGCCGGGAACGCTCACCACCCTCACCGTCATCATCGCGCTCTGCTTCATCGGCGCTGGCACCGGCTCGCTCGCGATCGCATCGGCCATGATCATGCACGGCTCCCCCGAAGAGAAGGCCGGCAACGCGGGCGCGATCGAGGAGACCTCGTACGAGCTCGGCGCCGTGCTGGGCGTGGCGATCCTCGGCAGCGTCTCGGCGCTGCTCTACCGGGCCGAGTTCATCGCCTCGGGGGCGCTGCAGGGCGTCGAGCGCACCCTCGCGGGGCAGGCCGAGGAATCGCTCGGTGCCGCGGTCTCCATCGCCGACGAGCTGCGCCTCCCCGAGCTTGCGCAGCAGGCCGGCGTCGCGTTCACCCAATCGATGCAGGCGACGGGGATCGCCGGGGGCATCATCATGTTCGCCGTCGCGCTGGCCGTGTTCGTGATGACTCCCAAGGGCACGGACGTGTCGCAGGCTTCGCACTGAGTTCGATCCCTGAGCGCTCCCCCGGAGTGCAACCCGGGGAGAACCCCGGTGCGACCCCTGACCCGCCCCTGACCCCGGTGCCGCTCGACACGGTACCGGGGTCTTACGCGCGCGATACTCCGGGCGGATGTGGCGGTACCCCGCTCCGCCCTACCGTTGAGGTATCACGGACGAACACCCGGTTCGCCGCCCACGAGAGGAGTCGCCATGAGCGCCACCATCACCCCCGAGACCACCGTCGCCTCCGAGTCCGGCACGGCACCGACGTACCCGCTCGTCACCGACACCACGCCCCTCGCGGCGAGCAGCGCCGCGTCGAACGGATCCGAGCCGTTCCCGAGCGGCCCGGTGAACATCAACGAGCACTCCCGCGCCTTCTCGATCACGAGCTTCGTGCTCGGCATCGCCTCGGTGGTCAGCGGCTGGACGTTCTTCGCCCCCGTCACCGGCCTCGTCTTCGGCATCCTCGCACTGCGCCGCGGCACGCAGGATCGCGCCCTCGCACTCTGGGGCGTCTGGCTGAACGCGGTCATGCTCGCACTCTGGGTGCTCGCCGGCATCGTCGCGGTCGCGGTCTTCGGATTCGGTGCACTCGCGCTCGTCTTCGCGGCGTAAGCGACCGGCTGCGAGGCGCGGTCGCGAGAGACCGGCCGCCAGAAGCCGTTAGCGAGAGACTTGCCAGGTGACGCTGGCTACGCGAGCTCAGGACGCTTCGGCCGGTACACCCAGGTGACCATGACCACCGAGATGATCATCAGCAGGAACCATGAGACGATCTTCTGGCCGGAGACGAGCTCCCACCCGTCGGTTTGACTCGGGTACAGCCAGGCACCCGAGAGGGTGGCGATGTTCTCGGCGATCCAGATGAACAGCGCGACCCCGACGAAGATCAGCAGGAGCGGCACCTTGAGCGTCGCTCGCCAGATGCGGAAGTGCATCACGGTCGGGGCCCAGAGCAGCACGACGCTGGCGAGCAGGATCCACCGGGCGTCGAAGATGTAGTGGTGCGTGAAGAAGTTCGCGTAGATCGCGGCCGCGACGACGGTGGTCGCCCAGATCGGCGGATACCGCGTGAAGCGCAGGTCGTGCAGCCGGTACACGCGCACCATGTACGAGCCGACGGCCGCGTACATGAACCCACTGAACAGCGGCACGGCGCCGATCCTCAGCACCCCGTCGGCGGCGTACGCCCATGATCCGACATCGGTCTTGAACAGCTCCATCACCGTTCCCGTGATGTGGAACAGCACGATCACCCAGAGTTCGCGGCCACTCTCGAGGCGGAACACCAGCATGCCGATCTGGATCGCCACGGCCGCGATCGTCATCGCGTCATTCCGGGCGAGGCCGGCGTCGTCGGGGTACCAGAGGCGAGCGGCGACGATCACCACGAGCATCAGCGCGCCGAAGATGCACGCCCACGCCTGCTTGAGCAGGAACACTGCGGCCTCGATGAGCACCGCCCGGGCGCCCGTCGCGGGTTTGCCTGCGAGGAGGCGGTGCGCCGCGCGGTCGATCGTGCGCTCGAGCCCGGTGAGCTGACGCTGCGGTGAAGCGTCGCCCACGTCGTCTCCGGAGCGCCCTGGTACCGACATGCTCAGAGGTTACCGCCACGTGCCTGAACGCTGCTCCTCGAGACGCTTCATCCGCTCGAGCTGCGGGTCCAGGAATTTGCCGAGCACCACCGTCTGCTGATCGGAGTATCCCAGCGCATCGTAGAACCCGAGAACGGCCGCATTGCCGGATCGGACCATGAGCTGCACTTTCGGGGCGCCATGCTCCTGCAGCCACGCCTCGGCAGCCGCCATCAGGCGCCGCCCCCAGCCCTGCCGCTGCCTGGCAGGCGACACCGCCAGGTAATACACCCAGCCTCGGTGCCCATCGACTCCGACCATGACGGTCGCCACGACCTCGCCGGAGTCAGACCGCCCAGCGAGAACTGTGGAGGTCACTCCGCCCAGGGCTCGCTCGGCGTCGGAGACCGGATCATTCCATGGACGCGTGAGACCGCACGCATCCCACAGAGCGGTGGCCGCCGGGATCTCCGATGAGCGCAGCGGACTGATCTGGCCTGCAGCAGTAGTCACTCTGGCTCCGTTCTCCGGAAATCGCCGTTCCTGCGGCGCCCAACCCTACGGGCGCGGGCGCCTTTCGCGGATCGGACTGAAGAATGGGCCGGCTCCCGCCGCCCCATGCTCACCGCTGTGGAGACCACAGCGGCGCATCCGCGGAACGGCGAGAAATCGCCGTTCCTGCGGCGCTCACGCCCTACGGGCGCGGGCGCCTTTCGCGGATGCGCATGTTGATCACGATGGGGCTGCCATCGAAGCCGTAGCGCTCGCGCAGGCGGCGCTGGATGAAGCGGCGGTACTGCGGGTCGAGGAAGCCCGACGTGAAGAGCACGAATGTCGGCGGGCGATTCTGCACCTGCGTGCCGAACAGGATGCGCGGCTGCTTGCCGCTGCGGAGCGGGTGCGGGTGCTCCTGCACGAGCTCGGCGACGAAGGCGTTGAACTTGCCCGTCGGAATGCGCGTGTCCCACGACTCGAGCGCCGTCTCGAGCGCCGGCACGAGCTTCTCGAGGTGACGCCCGGTGCGCGCCGAGATATTGACGCGCGGCGCCCAGTCGACGTGCGCGAGATCCTGCTCGATCTCGCGTTCGAGGTACCGGCGACGGTCGTCGTCGAGCATGTCCCACTTGTTGAAGGCGAGCACGAGTGCGCGCCCCGACTCGAGCACGAGGTCGATGATGCGCAGATCCTGGTCGGAGATCTCCTGCGTCACGTCGATGAGCACGACCGCGACCTCGGCCTTCTCGAGCGCAGCGGCGGTGCGCAGCGATGCGTAGAAGTCGGCGCCCTTCTGCAGGTGCACGCGGCGGCGGATGCCTGCGGTGTCGACGAACGTCCACACCCGACCGGCGATCTCGACCTGCTCGTCGACCGGGTCGCGCGTGGTGCCCGCGATATCGCTGACGACTGCGCGCTCCTCGCCGGCCGCCTTGTTGAGCAGGCTCGACTTGCCGACGTTGGGGCGACCGAGCAGTGCGACGCGGCGCGGCCCGAGCATCTTCGGCTGTGCAACGGCCGACTCTTCGGGCAGTGCTTCGACGACCGCGTCGAGCAGGTCGGCGACGCCGCGGCCGTGCAGTGCCGAGACGGCGTTGGGCTCACCCAGTCCGAGCGACCACAGCTGGGCGGCCTCGGCCTCGAGCACGGCGTCGTCGACCTTGTTGGCGACGAGGAAGACGGGCTTGTGCGTGCGGCGCAGCAGCTGCACGACGCGCTCGTCGGTGGCCGTCGGTCCGACGCGGGAGTCGACGACGAACATGACGACGTCGCAGAGCTCGATCGCGACCTCGGCCTGGAGCGCGACCGACGCGTCGATGCCCTTCGCGTCGGGCTCCCAGCCGCCGGTGTCGACGAGGCTGAAGCGGGTGCCGCCCCACTCGGCCTGGTAGGTGACGCGGTCGCGGGTGACGCCCGGCACGTCCTCGACGACGGCCTCGCGGCGGCCGAGGATGCGGTTCACGAGCGCCGACTTGCCGACGTTGGGGCGGCCGACGATCGCGACGACCGGCAGTGCCTCGGAGACGGGCTCTCGGAAGCCGAGGAACTCGCCGTCATCACTGATGATCGCGACGTCGTCGTCTTCGAGGTCGAAGCCTTCGAGGTTCGAGCGCATGGCGCGCAGGCGCTCCTCGTCGGTGACGCTCGCGTCGAAGCCCTCGCCGAAGACGACCTCACCGTCACCGGCGGCGTGCACGGGGGCATCGTTCACCGTTGCGGCGTAGGTCTCGGCCTCGTCGTACTCGGGGGCCGCGGCGACCTGGCTGCCGTCGGGGTTCACCTGCATGACCTCGGGGCCGTCGAACTGCTCCGACTCTGCGGCGCTGTCGCGCTCCGCTCCGCTACCCGTTCCGGGATTCTGCTCGCTCATCATTCGCTCTCTTCCGCGACGCCTTGCGCCGCTCGTACGATTTCAACCACAGCCTCCACGGACTGTGCAAAGTTCAAGTTGCTCGTGTCGACGAGCGTCACCCCGGGGGCTGGGGTGAAGAAGTCGACGACCTGCGCGTCCTTGGCGTCACGCGCCTCGATGTCGGCGAGCACCTGTGCGTGGGTGAGCCCGTCGAGCTCGCCAGCGCGACGCTGCGCGCGCACCTCGGGCGAGGCGGTCATCAGCACGCGCACCGGCGCGTCGGGCGCCACCACGGTCGTGATGTCGCGACCCTCGATTACGACACCGGGCAGCCCCGACTCCGCGACGATCCGCCGGAACATCTCGTTCAAGCGCTCGCGCACCTCTGGGTGCTTCGAGACTCGACTCACGAGCCCGCTCACGTCGTGGGCGCGGATCGCCGCCGTCACATCGTGGACGACGCCGTCGCCGAGTTCGACCGTGACTCGTTGCTGACCGCGCAGGGTGATCGCGTACGTCCACACGTCGAGGATCGCGCCGACCGCGGCCGAGTCGTCCAGGTCGGCGGAGGTCTCGACGGCCGCCCACGCGAGCGACCGGTAGGCCGCGCCGGTGTCGAGGATCCCGAATCCGAGCCGCTCCGCGGCGGCACGCGAGACGCTCGACTTGCCGCTGCCCGCCGGCCCGTCGATCGCGACGAGCAGGGGGGCCGCGTTCGGCGCCTCGGCCTGCTGGGCGCGCTCCGCCTGCGCCGCGCCCGTCATCACGGTCAGCGCAGCGGCAGCTGATGCAGCATCAGTCACAGCGTCCTCCATCCGCGTTCGACGAGATCGGCGACCGCGCGTTCGGCGACCTCCGGCAGTACCGCGATCTCCGCGAAACCGATCTGGGCGCCCGGCGAGTGCTCGAGGCGCAAGTCTTCCATATTAATGCCCAGTTCTCCGAGTTCGGTGAGCAACTTCGCCAACTGCCCGGGAGAGTCGTCGATGAGCACCGTGATCTGGGTGAATCGCTCGGACGAACCGTGCTTGCCGGGAATGCGCGACACTCCGTTGTTGCCCGCCGACAGCAGGTCAGCGATGCGGCGACGCGCACCGGTGCGTGCCGGATCGCGCAGCGCGTCGGCGAACGCGGCGACATCCGCCGAGAACGCGTCGAGCAGCTCCACGACGGGCGCGCTGTTCGCGCCGAGGATCTGCACCCACAGTTCCGGATCGCTGGAGGCGACGCGCGTGGTGTCGCGCAGACCGCCGCCCGCGAGGCCGATCGCCTGCTCGGATGCCGGTACGAGTCGCGCGGCGAGCAGGCTCGACACGACCTGCGGCAGGTGGGAGACCAGCCCGACCGACCGGTCGTGCTCTTCGGGCGTCATCTCCATGAGCACGCCGCCGAGGTCGAGCGCCACGGCTTCGACGAGTGCGAGCGCGTCGGCCGGGGTCTCACCGTCGCGGCAGATCACCCAGGGCCTGCCAACGAACAGATCGGCGCGCGCCATGATCGCGCCGCCGCGCTCGCGTCCCGCCATCGGATGCGAGCCCACGTACTTCGCCAGGTCGATGCCGCGGCGCTTGAGCTCGGTAAACGGTGCGAGCTTCACGCTCGCCACATCGGTGACGACGGCGTCGGGGTAGGTGCGGAGCGCGCGCTCGACCACATCTGCCGTCACGTCGGGCGGCGTCGCGATGACGACGAGCACCGGGGACTCGTCCTCGGCGGTGCGTACCCGCCCCGCGCCGTAGTCGGCGGCAAGCGCGACGGTCGTCGGCGACAGGTCTTCGAGCGTCACGTCGACGCCGCGCTCGCGCAGGCCGAGACCGACGCTCGCCCCGAGCAGGCCCGCGCCGATGACGTGCACCGGCCCACGGGTGCGAGCGACCAGCGCCGGGCGCTCCCCGGCCGCGCGCAGATGCTCGCCGCTCGGCGCAGCTTCAGGGGCGCTCATCGACCGCCCTGCTTCCGTCCGCCGCGTCCGTGCGGGTTCCCGCGCGCCGCCATGCCGCGCATCCCGCGGGCGCCCTTGCCGTCGCCGGGCCGGCCTGCGGTGATCTCGCCCCGGCGCCCGGCCTGCTGCGCGCCTCCGGATCCGGACCCGTCGCCAGATCCCTCGTCTTCGACCGCGGAGAGCAGCGCCCCGCGCTCCCCCGACGACAGTTCGCGCAGCTCGCCGACGCGCAGCGTGCCGAGGTGGAGCGGGCCGAACTGGCGGCGCACGAGTTCGACCACCGGGTGCCCGACCTCGGCGAGCATGCGGCGCACGATGCGGTTGCGGCCGGAGTGCAGCGTGACCTCGACGAGCGAGTGGGCGTCGCCCGATCCGCCCGGCAGCAGCTTCGCGCGATCGGCGTGGATCGGCCCGTCGGCGAGCTCCACCCCGTCTTTGAGCTGCTGGATCACGGCAGCCGTCACCCTCCCGCGCACCTTCGCGATGTACGTCTTCTGCACGCCGAAGCTCGGGTGCGCGAGACGGTGCGCGAGCTCGCCGTCGTTCGTGAGGATGAGCAGACCGCTCGTATCGGTGTCGAGACGCCCGACGTTGTACAGCCGATCCTCGACCTCGTCGGCGAACTCGCGGAGATCGGGGCGGCCGTTCTCGTCGTTCATGGTCGACACGACGCCGCGCGGCTTGTTCAGCACGAAGTAGCGCTTCGACACGTCGAGCTGCACGACCACCCCGTCGACGCGCACGTCGTCGGTCTCGGGGTCGATGCGCGAACCCAGCTCGCGCTGAATCTCGCCGTTGACCGTCACGCGTCCGCTGGAGATCAGCGACTCGCAGGCCCGGCGCGATGCGACGCCCGCGTGCGCGAGCGCCTTCTGCAGGCGGATGCGGCCGTCATCGTCGTGCGCGGCTTCGGCCGGCGCCGTCTGCGGACGGTCCCACCCGAACTCCGCGAGGTCGATCTCGATGTTCTCGCCGTCGACGGAGTACGAGCCGCCGAGATTCTCTTCCGAGCGATTCATTCGTCGAATCCTTCCGTGGGTTCTTCGAGCAGTGGGGAGATGGGGGGCAGCTCCGAGATGTCGCCGATGCCGAGATAGCCGAGCAGGGCGTCGGAGGTGCCGTAGAGGATCGCGCCGGTCACCGAATCATTGCCGACCTCCGCGACGAGGCCCCGGCCGAGCAGGGTGCGCACGACGGAGTCGACGTTGACCGCGCGGATCGAGGCGATCGCTCCGCGAGAGATGGGCTGGCGGTACGCGATGACGGCGAGCGTTTCGAGCGCCGCCTGCGAGAGGCGCGCCGGCGACTGCTGGTGCACGAAGTCGGCCACGATCGGGTCGAGGCTCGCGCGGGCGTAGAAGCGGTATCCGCCGGCGACCTCGCGCAGCTCGAAGCCGCGCGGCGATCCGGCACCGCTGCTCGCTGCACCGCCGACGGCGCGCTCGCCGTTGAACTCGGCGACGAGGTCGTCGAGCACCTCGCGCACCTCGCGCACCGGGCGATCGGTCGCGGTGGCCAGGGCGACCGCGCTGAGCGGCTCGTCGGCGACGATGAGCAGCGCCTCCAGCTGCTGCGACAGCGAGTGGGCGCTGCGGGCGGCGTCCAGCTCCCCGTCGGCGCCCGCCGCGCCCGCTGCCGCCACTTCTGCGAGCGGGGTCACTTCTGGTGCGTGTTGCGACGCGACACCCACCGAAAGTGACCCCGCTCCCTCGGCGAGGGTCGGAGCGGCGCTGTCGTTGTCAGTCATAGTCGTTTCCTAACGTAGCAAGCTCGTCGTCGGACCAGCTCTCGCCGACCCACTGCACCTGCAGCTCGCCGAGCGGCTCGGCCTGCTCGAAGGTGACCGCTGCACGACGATACAGCTCGAGGATCGCGAGGAACCGTGCGACCACCACGCCCCGTTCCGCGACCCCGGCGACGAGTTCGCGGAAGGAGCGCGACCCGCCGCGCCCATCAGTGCTGCCATCAGCGCCGACAGCGCCGACACCGCCGCGCAGCAGCGCGACGACGATCGCGGCCTGCTCGCGGATCGATACGAGTGGCGCGTGCAGGTGGTCGAGGCCGACCGTCGGAATCTCGCGCGGCGCGAAGGCGAGCGTGGCGATCGCGGCGAAGTCGCCCGGGCTCAGCGTCCAGACGAGTTCCGGCCCGCGCGAGCGGTACTTCGCTTCGAGCGGCACCTGCCGGGCGTGACGAGCGCTCTCGGCCTCCAGACGATCCCGAAACCAGGCACTGGCCTGTTTGAAGGCGCGGTACTGCAGCAATCTCGCGAACAACAGATCGCGGGCTTCGAGCAGTGCGATGTCTTCGGCGTCGACGACCTCGCCCTGCGGCAGGAGGCTCGCGATCTTCATGTCGAGCAGCGTCGCGGCGACCACGAGAAACTCGGAGGCGCGGTCGAGCTCGACGATGCCCTGCCCCTCGATGGACGCGAGGTAGGCGATGAACTCGTCGGTGACTAGGCTCAGGGCAACCTCGGTGATGTCGAGCTCGTGCTTGCCGATGAGGTTGAGCAGCAGGTCGAACGGCCCGTCGAAGACCGAGAGGCTGACGCGGAAGCGATCGTCGGCAGGCACCGAATCCGTGCCGGCCGCTGCGGCTCCCGGATCCGTGTCCACCACCATGGCGCTAGGCGACGGCGCCGCGCTGCACGAGCTCGCGGGCCAGCTTGAGGTACGCCTCTGAGGCGGCGTTCGAGGGCGCGTAGTCGAGGATCGGCTTCGCTGCGATCTGCGCGTCGGGCAGCTTCACGGTGCGGCCGATCACGGTGTCGAACACCTTGTCGCCGAACGTGTCGACCACGCGTTCGAGCACCTCGCGGGCGTGCAGCGTGCGTGCGTCGTACATGGTCGCAAGAATGCCGTCGAGCTCGAGCGCCGGGTTCAGGCGATCGCGCACCTTGTCGACCGTCTCGACCAGCAGGGCGACGCCGCGCAGCGCGAAGTACTCGCAGGCGAGCGGAATCAGCACGCCGTGGCTCGCCGTGAGGGCGTTGACGGTGAGCAGGCCGAGCGAGGGCTGGCAGTCGATGAGGATCACGTCGTAGTCGTCCACGACCTTGCGTAGCACGCTGCCGAGAATCTGCTCGCGCGCGACCTCGGTGACGAGATGCACCTCGGCGGCCGAGAGGTCGATGTTCGCTGGGATGACGTCGAGCCCGGCGGTGCCGGTCTTCTGGATCGCGTCGCGCGGATCCTTCAGCTTGCCGAGCATCAGGTCGTAGATGGTGGGGACGTCGTGGGCCGGCACTCCGAGGCCCGCCGAGAGCGCGCCCTGAGGGTCGAAGTCGACGGCGAGCACGCGGCGCCCGTAGCGCGCGAGCGCTGCAGCGAGATTGATGGTGCTGGTCGTCTTGCCGACGCCGCCCTTCTGGTTGCACATGGCGATGATGCGCGCGGGCCCGTGGCGGTCGAGCTTCTTGGGAGCCGGAATGATGCGATCGGGTCGCCCGGTCGGCCCCAGTTCGACCTGTTTCGCCATACCCGGTCTCCTCCCGCTCACTGACATTCCATCCTAGCCTGGAGCGCGCCTCGCTAGGATCGGGGAACGTGACGGATCCGCGAGCGACACCCCGCGCCGCTTCGCGGCTCAGCGCCGCAGTGGAGCACTCGGCGGGAGCGAAGGGCATTGTGCTCGACGGGGCTCAGCAGCAGTTGCTCGATGAGATCGCCGAGCTGGCCGGCCGGTGGGGCGGTGCGCGGTCTCCCAGTGGGGTCTTCATCCACGGGCCGGCAGGGCGCGGCAAGACCTGGCTCGCGTCTGAGATCTTCGACGCGATCGATGTGCCGGCGGCCACGAAGCGACGCGTGCACTTCCACACCTTCTTCCAGGAGCTGCAGCGCCGTTTCGGAGCGCAGATGACGGCCCGAGACGCGATCGAAGCGACCGTCGCCGAGTTGCTCGACGGCGCACGGGTCTTCTTCTTCGATGAGCTGCACGTGCACGACCCGGGCGGCGCGAGCCTGCTCAATCGTCTCGTGGCGGAGCTGGTCGGCCGCCGCATCCCGACGCTCTTCACCTCCAACTACGAACCGGAGGGGCTGCTCGCGAACCCCGTGTTCCACCACGTGGTCGAGCCGAGCGTGCGTCTCATCCGCGAGCACTTCGCGGTGCGCACGCTCGACGGCGGCAGCGACTACCGCTCCGCGTCACCCGCGGCCCCCGCCGAGCACGGCTTCGCTTCGGGGCGCTGGATCGCGTTCGGTGCGTCCGGCTCCGCGGCGAGCGCGGCACGATCCTCTGGGCTCGAACCCTCGCACCCGCACGAGTCGACCACCGTGCTGGGCGGGCATCGTGCGCTGCGGGCGCTCGCGGTGCGCCGCGGCGAGGCGAGGTGCGGGCTCACGGCTCCGACGGTTGTCTGGTTCGACTTCGCCGATCTGCTGGAGTCGCCGTCGATCGCCGAGGACTACCTCGATCTCGCCGCCGAGTTCGATGAGTGGGTGCTCGTCGACGTGCCGCCGCTGTCGCAGGCGAGTCGCGAGGCACGGCAGCGGTTCGTCTCGCTGCTCGACGTGCTCGTGCATGCCGACCTGCCGCTGACCGTGCTCTCCAGCACGGATCGCGCCGGGCTCGTCGACATCTCCGACCCGCCGGTCGATCTCTTCCGCACCGTCAGTCGGCTGGCGCTGTTGCGCGACGACGACGGCGACGGATGACCGGCGGGATCGCCTCGCGCGTCAGAGATCGAGCAGGTCGAGCGCTTGCACTTTTCGGTGACTGACGAGGCTCGACAGGATCACCGAGCTCTTCGTGCGGGTGACGGCCGGGTGCCGCGACAGCTCGAGCAGCAGCTCCTGCAGGTGCGCCGTGCTTCTCGCCACCATGCGGCACTGCACGTCGGCCCCGCCGGTGGTGACGAACGCTTCGATGACGTGCGGCAGGCCGTCGAGCAGCTCGGTGATGGGTTCGAGCTCGCCCTGCTGCACGTTGAGCTGCACCCAGGCCTGCACCTCCAGACCCATCGACGCCAGGTCGAGCTGCGTCTCGTGGCCGATGATGATGCCGCTCTCCCACAGCCGATCGAGTCGCGCTTTGAACGTCGTTCGGGAGACGCCGACGTGCTCGGCCATCTCCCCGAGGGTCGCGCGAGGCATGTCGCGCAGAGTGCGGAGCACGCGCCGATCGAGATCATCGATGATCTGCTCGGGAACTCGACTCACCTGGCCCTCTTTCTCTTCGATCAGCGGGAAGCGCCGTCTCGCGAGCAGTTTACCCACCGATGCGAGCTCGCGCCCAGAATCGGGTTCATTCCGCTCCCTTGCTTGCATAAAATCGACTGCAAAGCTAAGTTAGTGTGCAATCCGAAACCAAAGATGTATTCGGCTTCTCATTCTGGAGATACCTTGAATCTCGGCATCACCCTCATGATCATCGCCTATCTGCTCGTCATGTTCCTCATCGCCGCCTGGCTGAAGAAACGCGTGCACACCGACACCGACTACCTGCTCGCCGGACGCAAGATGGGTGCGGGCCTGATCGCCGTCATGCTGCTCGCCACGAACTTCGGTGGCGCGTTCGTGCTCGGCACCAGTCAAGACGCCTATTCGGTGGGCTTCGCCGCGATCTCCTTCGCCATCGGCATCTTCGTCGGACTGGTCTTCCTCGCAGTCTTCGTCGCGAAACGCGTGCGCGCCGGCAGCTTCGTCACCGTGCCCGACTTCCTGCACGCCCGCTTCGGCAGTCAGCCGGTGCGGCTGCTCGCGTCGACGCTCTCGGTGCTCGCGCTGACCGGCATTCTGGCGGGGCAGGTCGGTGCAGCAGGATCCGCTCTCACGGCGCTCGGGTTGAGCCCGGTGTGGGGTGCGATCATCGGAGTCGTGCTCATCATCGCGTTCACCGTGCTCTCGGGCATGTGGGGTGTCGCGATCACCGATGCGATTCAGTTCGTGGTGATCGTCGCCGGCATGATCCTCGTCGCCGTCATCGCGGTGAATGCTGCCGGCGGCTTTTCTGCCATCACCGCGACGTTCGAGGCGTCGGGCGTCGCGCAGCCCTTCAACCCGCTGAACCAGGGCTGGTCGTTCATGCTGGGCGCCGCGCTTCCCGTCGTCGTCCACAAACTCGTCGGGCAAGACGTGATGCAGCGTGTGTTCTCGGCGAAGTCGGCCCGCGCCGCCGCAACCGGAGCCGGCATCGCCGGGCTGCTCACCGCTGGCTTCGCCGTCGTCCCGGCACTCGCGGGCATGGCCGCGCGCGCACTCTTTCCCGAGCTCGACCCGAGTATCGGCGTGATGCCGGCACTCATCGAGAACGTGCTTCCCGTCTGGGCAGCCGGCATCCTGCTCGCAGCGATCATCTCCGCAGTCATCTCGACCGCGGACGCGCTGCTGCTCGCGGCGGTCAGCAACATCTCCAACGATTTCCTGCAGCGCTTCCGCCACTTCCGCGACAGCCAGCAGAGCCAGCTCCGCTGGTCTCGCATCGTCACCGTCGCCCTCGGCGTGATCGCGCTCGGCGTCTCGCTGCTCGTGCCCGGCATCATCCAGGTACTCACGATGGCCTTCACCATGTATGGCTCGGGCGTCTTCGTGGCCTTCATGTTCGGCCTCTTCACCCGCTTCGGCGGGCGCTACGCCGCGCTCGCCTCGATGGTCACGGGCGCCGTCACTGGCCTGCTCGGGCTCACCGGCGTCCTGGTCATCGGAGCGGTGCCGACCATCGTTACCGCGGTCGGCGTCTCCCTCATCACCTACGTCATCGTCGCGGCGTTCGCCCGGGAGACCCCATCGCGGCTTCCCGCCCAGCAGGATCGCGCGGTGGCGCATGCCTGAGCGGGGAGAATCCGTACCGAGCGACGCTGTGCAGCGCGTCATCGCGGTCACCGGAGCGGCATCGGGGATCGGCGCCGCGATCGCGGCGCGGCTCCGCGCCGACGGGGCCGAGGTTGTCGGCCTCGACACCGCCGACGCACCGCAGGTGCAGCACTTCGACGTCTCAGACGAGCGGCATTGGGCGGAGCTCGCGCGATCCCCCGCGACCGGCCGGTCGATTACGGGCCTCGTGCACGCGGCTGGCATCCGCGCCCGGAGTCCCTTGGCAGAGACATCGCTCGACGACTTCCGGCGCGTGCTCGACGTCAACGCCACCGGCACCTTCCTCGCACTCCGATGGGCGGCCCGTCTCGATCCGTCGCAGTTTCAGAACCAGGAGTTCGCGGTGGTCGTGCTGTCGTCGGCGACCGTGGATCGTCGCGTCGAGCATCAGGTCGCGTACAACGCGTCGAAAGCGGCGGTCACGGCGCTCGTGCGCTCGGCGGCGCGCGAGCTCGCCCCGCTCGGCGTCCGGGTGAACGCCATCGCGCCGGGCTCGATCCGCACACCCATGACCGAGGCGGGATGGGACGCACCGGATCACGCGGAACGCATGCGCGCCGAGATTCCCGTGGGTCGACCCGGCACAGGTGACGAGGTCGCCAGTGCAGCCGCCTATCTGCTCGGCCCCGAGAGTTCGTACTGCTTCGGCACGGTGATGACGGTCGACGGCGGCTGGACCGCCTGACCCCATGCCGATCCCGCACCTCCCCCAATCCGCAACAAGAAAGGAACATCGTGACCTACGATCCCTACGACGCGCTTCCCGAGGTCGCCGCGTTCGACCTGTCCTCCGCCTCATTCGCCGACGGTGACCGGCTGCCCCTCGCTCAGGTGGGCGGGATGCTCGGCTCGGGCGGCGAAGACCGCCTGCCGCAGCTCTCATGGAGCGGGGCGCCCGAGGGCGTGCGCAGCTACGCGCTGACCTGCTTCGATCCCGACGCCCCGACGGCCAGCGGATTCTGGCATTTCGCCGCCTACAACATCCCCGCCTCGGTGACCGAGCTCGAAGCCGGCGCCGTGCAGCTCGACACCGTGACCGACGCCTTCCCGGCTGCGGCTCGAGTGCTGCGCAACGACGGCGGCGTCGCCGGCTTCGTGGGCGCCGCCCCGCCCCCCGGGCACGGCGACCACCGCTACATGTTCGTCGTGCACGCGCTGAGCGTCGAATCGCTCGAGCTCGACGAGCTCGCGTCGCCGGCGCTCCTCGGGTTCCAGCTCTTCGGCACGACGCTCGGCCGCGCCCGCATCACCGGCACCTACGGCCACTGAGCCGCCAGGGGCTCGCGCTGATCGCTGGTGATGCATTCCGATCAGCGCGAGCCCCGCGGCCGGGTACGCTCGTCGCGTGCCCTCCCCCGACCCTTCGCAGCGAGCCGAGACGCACGTCGAGCCCGCACCGTTCGGCGTTCGCCTGGCCTGGCGGGCACTCGCAGCAGATGAGGATCGCCGAGACGTCGCCCGCGCGCTGCTCGCCTCGATGCTCGCGCCTGCCGACCCAGGCTCGGTGCACGTCACCCGCCAGTGCCCCGCCTGCGGCAGCAGCGCCCATGGCGCTCCGGTCGCCCGGCTGCTGAGCGCCAGTGCCAGCACCAGCACCAGCACCGCCGATGCCGCCCGCCCGCCCGCCCCGCTCATCAGCATCAGCTATGCGCCGGGCCTCGTCGCCGTCGGCGTCGCCCCCGCCGGCGCCCTCGTACTCGGCATCGACGTCGAACTCGACTCGTCGAGCACGCGAGCGCGCGTCGCTGAAGCGCTCGGGAGCGCCCGCCCATCCCGAGCCCACGAGATGAGGGGCGCCGTCACCGCCTGGACCCGGCTCGAGGCGATCGCCAAGGCTCGGCGCACGGGGCTTCACGGCGCCTACGCAGACGTGTCGTTCACGATGCTCGGCGACGGCACCTGGCGCGCAGATCCGTCGCCCGCCGGCGCCGACGATCCGGCACAGGCTCTCGCGCTCCACGGCGCCGACCGGCGCATCACGCCGACGCCGAACGGCACGCCTGCGATCCTGAGCCTCGCCTACGCTTCAGCGAGCCAGAGCCAGAGCCAGGGCCAGAGCCGGAGCCGGAGCCAGAGCACCTAGCCCGGCACCCCAGCGACCGGCAGCTCGGGCAGGGCCTCCGCGTAGATCCATGATTCGAAGACCGCGTCGACGCGCACCGGACTCAGCGACTGCGCGAGCGCGATGAAGTCGGCGGTCGCTACGAGCTGATGCCGATACGTGCTCGTCCACGCGAGCAGCAGTGCGCGGAACGCCCCCTCTCCCATAATGCGTCGCAGTGCCTCGAGCAGCAGTGCCCCGCGCTTGTACACGCGGTCGTCGAACATGTCGGCGGGGCCGGGGTCGGCGAGCAGCAGATCCTGCGGCAGTGCCGACAGGCGTGCGTGGTGCTCTGCGGCGAGCGCGGCGATCTTCGGGCCGCCCGACGCCTCCGACCAGATCCACTCGGAATAGCAGGCGAAACCTTCGTTGAGCCAGATGTCGTGCCACCGCGCCACACCCACGCTGTTGCCGAACCACTGGTGGGCGAGTTCGTGGGCGATGAGCCGCTGCTCGCTCGGGGCTTCGTGGTTGCGGCCGAAGGTCGCCATGCCCTGCGCTTCGAGGGGAATCTCGAGCTCCTCCTCGGTGACGACGATGGTGAGATCCTCCTGCGGGTACGGGCCGAACCACTCCTCGAACGTGTCGATGATGCGGGGCACCGGCGCGAAGGCGCGCTGTGCGAGGCGGGCACGGGCGGGCGGTGCGACAAGGCGGGCGCGCGTGCCGAGCCGGTATTCGGCGTACTCGCCGATGTGCGCCGCGACGAGGTAGGTTGCCGTCGGCACCTCGCTTGTGAACGTGCGGGTGGTCTTGCCCGATCTTCCGGTCACTGTGCCGGGCACGCCGGTGACCGCCACGAAGAAGCCGCGGTCGGTGGTGAACGAGATGGCGTAGGTGGCGCGGTCGTCGACGCGGTCGTTGCACGGGAACCACGTCGGTGCGCCGGTGGGCTGCGAGGCGACGAGGGCGCCGTGCTCGAGCTCTTCCCAGCCGAGCTGGCCCCAGCGCGAGCGGCGGGGCGCCGGGCGGCCCGAGTAGTCGATGTCGAGCTGCAGGCGCGTGCCCGCGGCGACGGGCGCGGCGAGGCGGATCGCGATCGCGTGCGCCGACTGCTTGACCTGCCGCTGCAGCGCGCCGTCGATGCGCACCTTGTCGGCGCTCAAGCCGATGAGGTCGACGCGCAGCTGATCCGTTTCGACCAGCACGCGCACCTCGAGACGCGCGCGCCCCTCGAGCCGGTTGGTGCGCGGGGTGTATCTCAGTGCGAGGTCGTAGTGCGCGACCGCGTAGCTGGCGTCGCCGCTCGTCGGGGTATAGGGGTCGCTCATCGTCGTTTTCCGAAACCGCACGGTTACTTCGTCGTCTGATACGCGCGCAGCTTGAGGGCGCGCCACGGACCGATGGGGTTGCCGCTCCAGCGCGAACCCACGGGCACACTCTCGCCGCGCATCACCAGTGACGCGGGGCCCACGGTCGCGTGCGCGCCGATCACGGCTGCGGGCAGAATGACGCTGTGCGGGCCGAGCGTGGCCCCCGCTGCGAGTTCGACGGTATCCATGCTCATGATTCGATCATGGAACAGGTGCGTCTGCACGACGCACCCCCGGTTGACGGTGGATCCGTCGCCCAATGTCACCAGATCGGGCTCTGGCAGCCAGTACGACTCGCACCACACGCCCGCGCCGACCTTCGCGCCGAGCGAGCGCAGCCAGACGGCGAGCGCCGGCGTGCCGGCGGCCGCGCGCGCGAACCACGGGGCCGCGAGCATTTCGGTGAACGTGTCGCTCACCTCGGTGCGCCACACGAAGCTCGACCAGAGCGGAGCCTCGCCCGCGCGAATCGGCCCGACGATCACCCATTTCGCCACCGTCGTCACCCCGGCGGCGACCGCGCCGGCAGCGAGCATGACGATGCCCGAGAGCAGCACGGTCCAGACCGGACCGATCGTCGCCCACAGCCACGCGAAGGCGAACAAGACGGAGACGCCGAGCGCGGTCGTGGCGAAGACCGCGGCCATCCGCCCGAGCTCCCAGAGCGCGCGAGCGACGCGGAGGCCGGCGCCGGGATGGTACGTGCGACTGTCGTCGCCGCCCTGGGCGAGGCGTCGCAGTCGCACCGGCGGCGACCCGAGCCAGGAGGAGCCGGCTTTCGCCTTGCTGGGCGCGACCGAGAGCACGGCGACGAGCGAATCCTTGGGCACACGGTGGCCCGGGCCGGCCATGCCCGAGTTGCCGAGGAACGCACGCTTGCCGATCCGCACCGGCCCGATCCGCATCCACCCGCGATGCAGCTGATACGAGGCGACCATCGTGTCGTCGGCGAGGAAGGCCCCGTCGTCGATGCGGGTCATCGCGGGGATCAGCAGCACGGTCGACGCTTCGACGTTGCGCCCGACGCGTGCGCCGAGCAGGCGCAACCACACGGGGGTGATGAGGCTCGAGTAGATCGGGAAGAGGAAGCCGCGTGCCGCATCGAGCAGCCGCTCGGTGCTCCAGCTCTGCCAGCCGATGCGGCTGTGCACCGGGAAGGTTCCCTCGACGAGCCCGATCGCGAGCAGACGCACGAAGAGGAGCACGGCGCCCGCGTACACGGCTCCCGTGACCAGCGCCGCGGGCACGAGCCATACGAAGGCCGCGACCACGGCGTCGCCCAGGGTGTCAGCGCCTCGCAGGCCCGCAGCAATCAGCAGACCGCCCACCGCGAACGCGAAGACGGGCAGCAGCGCGAGCACCACCGAAGAGCCGCCATAGGCCAGACGCCACACGGGTCGATGCTGGGGTCGGTCCTCCGGCCACTCGTCCGAGCGGCTCGCGCCGATGCGCACGGCCGGTGATCCTGCCCAGGTCTGCCGTGCCTTCACGCGACCGAAGACGGCGGATCCGGGGGCGATCTCCGCCCCGTCGTCGATGCGCGTGCCCGGCGCGAGCGTGCTGCGCGCCCCCACGGTGACGTCGCTGCCGATCCTCACCGCTCCGATGCGCAGTCGGTCGCCATCGATCCAGTAACCGGTCAGATCGACCTCGGGCTCGATCGCCGAGCGCGCACCGACGGCGAGCATGCCCGTGATCGGGGGCAGCGTGTGCAGGCTCACGTCGTTCGCGATCTTCGCACCGAGGGCGCGCGCATAGACGGTGATCCACGGCGCACCGGCGAGCCCGACGGCATCGATCTGCTGCGCGAACTGCTCGGCGAGCCACAGGCGCATGTGCACTCCGCCGCCGCGCGGGTAGTCGCCGGGCCGCACGCCGCTGAGCAGCACGCGGGCGACCAGCGCGGCGATCGCCATCTTGCCGAAGGGCGTCGCGAGCACCAGGATCGCCAGCAGCACGACCCAGACCGGCGCACTCGGCAGCACATCGAAACCGGTCGTGAGGTTGAGCGCGGTGCCCGCCGCGAGCAGATAGACGAGCCAACGCAGACCGCTCGCGATGAAGAGCGGCACGCCCGCGAGGGTCTGCAGCCACTGCGTGCGCCGCGGCGTGGGTGCTGGCTCGTGGAATGTGCCGTCGTCGAGGGCGTCGGCGACCGCCGAGATCGCTTTCGCCATCGCGGCGAGTCGGGGCACATCGTAGATGTCGGCCACCGTGAACTCGGGCACACGGGCGCGGATGCGGGAGACGAGCTGCGCGGCGGAGAGCGAGCCGCCGCCGAGATCGAAGAAGTCTGCCGTCCGCCCGGGAACCGGCACGCCGAGCACGGCCTGCCACTGCGCCGCGAGCCACTGCTCGCTCTCGGTCAGGCCCGTGGCGGCCGGGGCGTTCACGCCGGGCAACGGCCAGGGCAGCGCGGCCCGATCGACCTTGCCCGAGGTGCGCATCGGCAGCGACTCGACGACCGCGAGCAGCGGCATCACCCCGGCGGCGAGGCGCTCCGAGAGGTGCTCGCGGGCGAGCGCGCGGTCGAGCGGTTCGTCGCCCTCCACCACGAGGTAGCCGACGAGCACCGGCACGCCGGCCTCGCTCGCGCGCACCGCTGCAGCAGCCGCGGTGACACCGGGCAGCTCCTGCAGGGCGTTCTCGACCTCGCCGAGCTCGATGCGGCGGCCGCCGACCTTGACCTGATCATCGGCGCGACCCAGAAATATGAGCCCGGTCGGCTCGTAGCGCACCAGGTCGCCCGATCGGTACGCCCGCTCCCAGCCCAGTTCGGGCATCGGCGCATACTTCTCAGCGTCCTTGGCGGGATCGAGGTACCGGGCGAGGCCGACGCCCCCGATGATGAGTTCGCCAGACTCCCCCGGCGCGACGCGGCGCCCTGCGGCGTCGACCACTGCCAGGTCCCACCCGTCGAGCGGCAGCCCGATGCTGATCGGCGAGACGCCGTCGAGCGGGCACCCGCAGGCGACGACGGTGGCCTCGGTGGGGCCGTAGGTGTTCCACACCTCGCGCCCGGCCTCCACGAGCCTGGCCGCGAGTTCGGGCGGGCACGCCTCGCCGCCGAAGATCAGCAGTCGCACGTGCTCGATCGCCTCGCGAGGCCACATCGCGGCGAGCGTCGGCACGGTGGAGATCACGCTGATGCTCTGGCGCACGAGCCACTGGGCCAGGTCTTCCCCGGCCCGCACGATGGCTCG
Organism: Leucobacter sp. NPDC077196; assembly: GCF_040687075.1. Taxonomy (NCBI): domain Bacteria; kingdom Bacillati; phylum Actinomycetota; class Actinomycetes; order Micrococcales; family Microbacteriaceae; genus Leucobacter; species Leucobacter sp. NPDC077196. Next base: position 13,122 of record NZ_JBFBML010000020.1, on the reverse strand, counting down.
GGGCGCGGGCACCAGGCAGGCCCCGTGCCGCCAGGCGAGCCACATTTCCTCGCACGAGGCGTCGAAGGCGACCGAGAGGCCAGCGAGCACGCGGTCGCCCGGTGCGAGGGGATCCTGCTGCAGAAACATGCGCGCCTCGGCGTCGACGAACGCGGCAGCCGAGCGGTGGGTGACGGCAACGCCCTTCGGCACCCCCGTCGAGCCCGAGGTGAAGATGATCCATGCATCGTCATCGGGTGCGGGATCGGCGAAGCGCTGGTCGACCGGCCCCGCGGCGTCCGGGCGCTCCTCGACATCCGCGCCGTTCGCAGCATCAGCGCGCGCCACGAATCCGTCGTTGCCCACGATTCCGACGACCCGGGCCTCGCCGAACACCAGTCGGGCCCGCTCGTCGGTGTCATCGGCGTCAACGGGCACGTAGGCCGCACCGGCCAGCATGATGGCGAGGATCGCGATATACAGCTCCTGCGATCCCGAGTCGATGCGCACCCCGACGCGGTCCCCCCGGCGCACACCCGATGCGCGCAGCTCGGCGGCCCCGCCCTCGACCGCGGTGATGAGTTCGCGGTAGCTGAGCGCCTCACCACCCGCGTCGATCGCGGAGGCCTCGGGGTGGGCCGCGGCGCTGGCGCGGAGGATGTCGATGAGCGTGCGTTCGGGGGCCGCGCGAGTCGCGCGGGTCAGCGGAACCTGCGGGTCCTCGCTCGGCGTGGCATTCAAGAGACGGTATCTACTTCGCTGTTCGCATCGGGGCCGCGGGGTGCCGATGCTCGGGCAACGCGGACGGTCTGCTTCGAATATGTCACCTGCGGGGCCGAACGCGTTACGGGAATGCCGAGATTTCGGCCGAGAGCACCGAAGCTTTCCCTTCCGGCCACCTGCCGTTCACCCGCGAGGGCGCTTACTTCGCGCGCGGGTGCGCCAGCAGGTAGTGCTCACGCAGCGTGTCCGCGGTGACCTGCGTGTAGATCTGCGTGGTCGTCACCGAGGCGTGCCCGAGCAGCTCTTGCACGGTGCGCACGTCGGCGCCCCCGGCGAGCAGGTGCGTGGCGAACGAGTGCCGCAGCGTGTGCGGCGAGACCTCATGGGTCAGCTCTGCGCGTTCGGCGGCGGCCTTGATCACGAGCCACGCGCTCTGGCGCGACAGCCGAGCCCCCCGCGGCCCTAGGAACAGCGCCGGTGTTCCCGCGCCTCGGGCCGCCATCCCGGGCCGTGCGCGCACCAGGTACGCAGCGAGCGCTCGACCGGCGTAACTGCCGTAGGGCACGATCCTCTGCTTCGATCCCTTGCCCGTGACATGCACGAAGCCCCCCTCGCCCAGAGCCGCCTCGGGGTCGCCGGCGGCATCGGCGCGGCCCGGTGCCGCCAGCAGATCGTCGACGTCGAGCGCCGTGATCTCGCTGATGCGGGCTCCGCTCGCGTACAGCAGTTCGAGCAGGGCGCGGTCGCGCAGCCCGACGGGGTCGTCTCCGGCGCTGTCATCGCCGCCGGCGGCACGCAGCAGCGCCTCGACGTCTTCGATCGGCAGTGCCTTCGGCAGGCGTTGCGTGCGTTTCGGTGTGCGCACTCCGCTCCCCGCGTGCGCTTCGAGCAGGCCCTCTTCGAACAGAAACCGGTGCATGCCGCGCACCGTCGAGAGGCGTCTCGTGATCGAGGCGGCCGCGAGCGGTGGTCTCGTGTCTCCGTCGGGCGTGGCGCGCGGGCTCGCGAGATCGGCGACGTACTCGGAGAGTGTGTCGGGAGTGACGCTGCCGAGGTCGGCCAGGCCCCGCTGAGCGAGCCAAGCGGCATAGGCCGTGAGGTCTCGTCGGTAGGCGGCCTGGCTGTTCGCCGAGAGCCCGAGTTCGAGGGCGACGTGTCGCAGGTACCGCGCTGCCCCCTGTTCCACACTGAGGGGCATCAGCGCGAGCGCTCTCCCCGCACGGCGTCGCGTCCGGTCCAGGGCAGCTCGGGATCGCGCAGCGTCTGCCAACCGCGCGCTCGAGCGGCGGCCGCGGCGAGAACGGCGTTCGCGGTCACCGTGTTCTGCACGCGGCCGTCGAGTACGGCGTCGACTACGACGTCGAGCGGTACCCAGACGGGCTGCAGTTCGGCTTCTTCTTCGGAGCGCACGTAGTCGTGCGTCACGGGCGAGAACCCCCGCGCCAAGAAGACGCGCATCGATTCCGTAGAGCTGCCCGGCGCCAGGAACAGGTCGAGCAGAAGGTGCCAGTGCTCGGCCTGCAGGTCCACCTCTTCTGCGAGTTCGCGCTGCGCACCGACCAGGCCCGATTCTCCGGGAACGTCCATGAGCCCTGCCGGGATCTCCCACAGACGGTGCCCGGTCGAATGCCGATACTGCTTGACGAGGAGCACGCGATCCTCGTCGTCCAGCGCCAGCACCGAGACCGCGCCCGTGTGGTCGAGATACTCGCGAGTCAGCTCAGAGCCGGCGAACGCGAAACGGTCGCGCCGCATGTCCCACACGGCGCCGTGGGCGAGCACTGTGCTCTCGCCCACGTGCACATCGTCGGCGCGTTCATCCGCGAGAGAGCCGAATGCGTCGGCGCGCCCGCCGGCCGCGGAGCCGATCGACTCGCCTCCGTGACTCGTGGGCGCACCGACGGAATCACTCACCGTTGTCGACCTCGAAGAGCTGCGCGGCGTCCCGGCGATGGATCGCCGCTTCGACGAGCCCGGCGAACAGCGGGTGGGGCGTCCCCGGGCGGGAGCGCAGCTCGGGGTGCGCCTGCGTGGCGATGTAGTACGGGTGCACGTCGGTTGGCAGCTCGACGTATTCGACGAGCGCACCGTCCGGGCTCGTCCCGGAGAACGAGAGACCGGATGCGCCGATCTCGTCGCGGTACCGGTTGCTGACCTCGTAGCGATGGCGATGGCGCTCGGTGGCGGTCGGAGCACCGTACAGCGACGCGGCCAGTGAGCCCTCGGCGAGGGCCGCCTCGTAGAGGCCGAGACGCATCGTGCCGCCGAGGTCGCCGCCGTCGATGATGTCGACCTGCTCGGCCATCGTCGCGATGACCGGAACCGGGGTCTCCGGGTCGAATTCCGTGGACGATGCGCCCTCGAGCCCGGTGACGTTGCGGGCGTATTCGATCACCATGCACTGCAGGCCGAGGCACAGGCCGAGAGTCGGGATGTGGTTCTCGCGGGCGAAGCGCAGCGCGCCGAGCTTGCCCTCGATGCCGCGAATGCCGAAGCCGCCGGGCACGCAGATGCCGTCGACATCGCCGAGCGCCTCGAGGGCACCCTCGGGCGTCTGGCAGCTGTCGGAGGGCACCCACCGGATGTTGACCTTGGTCGAGTGCGCGAACCCGCCGGCTCGCAGCGCCTCGGTGACCGAGAGGTAGGCGTCGGGAAGATCGATGTACTTGCCGACGAGCGCGAGCGTGACCTCGCCCTTCGGGTGGTGCACTGCGTCGAGCACCGGCTGCCAGCCGGCCCAGTCGACGTCGTTCGAGCGATCCGAGAGACCGAGGTTCTCAACAATGATGCTGTCGAGGCTCTGGTCGTTGAGCAGCTGCGGCAGATCATAGATGCTCGGCACATCGATCGCGTTCACCACCGCTTCTTCGTCGACGTCGCACATCAGCGCGATCTTGCGCAGATTGTCGTCGGTGACGGGGCGGTCGCTGCGGAGCACCAGCGCGTCAGGCTGAATGCCGATCGAGCGCAGTGCGGCCACCGAGTGCTGGGTCGGCTTCGTCTTCTGCTCACCCGACGCACCCATGAACGGCACGAGCGAGACGTGCACGAAGAAGACGTTCTTGCGCCCGAGCTCGTGGCGCACCTGGCGCGCCGCTTCGAGGAACGGCTGCGACTCGATGTCGCCGACGGTGCCGCCGACCTCGGTGATGATCACGTCGGGTCGCGGCGTTTCAGACGCCTGCAGGCGCATGCGTCGCTTGATCTCGTTGGTGATGTGCGGGATCACCTGCACCGTGTCGCCCAGGTACTCGCCGCGTCGCTCTTTGGCGATCACAGTCGAGTAGATTTGGCCGGTCGTGACGTTCGCCGCTTGCGAAAGATTGATACCGAGGAACCGCTCGTAGTGGCCGATGTCGAGGTCCGTCTCGGCGCCGTCGTCAGTTACGAAGACCTCGCCGTGCTGGAAGGGATTCATCGTGCCCGGATCCACATTCAAATACGGATCGAGCTTCTGCATGACGACGTGCAACCCGCGCGCTGTCAAGAGATTTCCGAGACTCGCGGCGGTGAGGCCCTTGCCCAACGAGGAGACGACACCCCCGGTCACGAAGATGTGTTTGGTGATTCCGGCCTGGTCCGCGCTCTGCTCTGTTCCCACGGGCTTCAATCCTATCAGTTCAACTCGGTCGGGTGGGCGTCGGGCTTACCGCATCTCCTGTCGCGGCACCCACACCTGCTTGACGATCATCAATACCGCAGCCGTCACGGGGATCGCGATCAGTGCGCCCAACAGACCCAGCAGGGTGCCGCCGGCGAGCGCCCCGATGACCACGAGCGCCCCGGGTACGGAGACGACGCGGTTCATGACGCGGGGCGTCAGCAGGTACGACTCGATCTGCATGTAGATCAGGTAGTAGATCGCGGCGATGATGGCGGTGGTCGGCTCGTCGAACAGGGCGACGATCGTTACGAGCACCGTCGCGACAACCGATCCGATGAGCGGGATGAGCGCCAGGAGGAACACGCCCACCGCGACCAGCCCGGCGAAGGGAACGCCCACGATCGTCATCATCACGAACCCGAGCACCGCGTTGATGAACGCGAGAATGACCATGCCGTTGACGTAGCCACCGACGGACTTCGTCACCTGCTCGGTGATGTCCATGACCTTCGCGCGACCCGACCGCGGCACGAGCGAGTAGAAGGCTCGCTTCATCGACTGCAGCGAGGCGAGGAAGTACAGGGTGAGAATCAGCACGATCAGCGCGGCTGTGAGCCCGTTGGCAATGCCGATGCCGGCCTGCCACACCCCGCCGGCGACCTGAGCCCAGTTCTCGGGATTGCTGACGAAGTCCTGGCCGATCGCCAGCAGCTGGTCGAAGTCGATGAACTCGCCAAACCGCTCGTTGAGATCGAGGAACCACGGCTGTCGCATGACATCGCGAATGAGCCAGGGGGCGCTGCGCACGAGTTGCGTGATCTGGCTCGCGATCATCGGGATGATGATCGCGAGCAGGCCGGCGATGAACAGCACGAACCCGCTGAACACGATGGCGATGCCGATGGGGCGCTTCACCCCTCTTCGGTACAGCGCACGCACGACCGGATCGAGGCTGAGCGCGATGAACAGCGCGGATGCCACGTACATCAGGATCGTGGTGACCTGCTCGATCATCCCGCCGAACAGCAGGGCGACGAGCACTCCGAGCGTGATGGTGAAGCCGAGCTGGAACGGACCCCGGATCACGAACTCCCGCGTGGGCGCCTTCGCGCGTTCCTCGCGGGCGTCGACGGCCGCTTCCCGTGCGTCTCGGTACATCTCACGCGTGTCCGAGTCCATCTGCTCCATGTCGGCGTGCTTTACGTCTGGATGCGAATCCAGATAGGCGGCCTTCGTCGCCGCATCGTCGCTGATATCCGGCTTTCCCGCCCGCGGAGCGCGCCCGAACAACTTCATCATGTGGGGAGCGTAGCAGTGACCGCGGACAACGCAGCGCTTCGCGCGGCTCCGCCCGGGCTCATGCCGATTCGCGCAGCGCCAGGAGTTCGGCGGCGTGCTCGAGCGCGCTGCCCGAGTCGCTCAGCCCCGAGAGCAGGCGCGCCATCTCGGCGAGCCTCGCGTCGCCGTCGAGACGACAAAGACTGCTCTCCGTGAAGCCGCCCGCCGAGTCCTTCACGACCTGCAGATGATTCGAGGCAAACGCCGCCACCTGCGCGAGGTGGGTGACCACGATGACCTGCGAGGTGCGCGAGAGCCGCGCCAGGCGACGACCGATCTCGATCGCTGCAGCACCCCCGACGCCGGCATCCACTTCGTCGAACACAAACGTCGGCACCGGGTCGACCGCAGCGACGACGACCTCGAGAGCGAGCATGACGCGCGATAGCTCACCGCCCGAAGCCGTCTTCGCGACGGGTCGCGGCGCTGAGCCCGGGTGCGGGCTCAGCAGCAGCTGCACCTCGTCGCCGCCCGACGACCCGAGTGAAGTCGCATGCGACACTTCGACCACGAATTCGGCATCGGGCAGCGCCAACTGGCGCAGCTCTGCGGTCACGAGCTCCGAAAGTCTCACCGCCGCGGTCGTTCGCTGATCCGTCAGGCGGGCGGCGAGCTCGCGTTCGCGCTCCGTCTCGACCTCGAGGAGCTGCGTCAGCTCATCGACCAGTCCACCGTCTCCGTCGAGTTCTGCAAGTCGCTCTGCTGCGGCTTCTCCCGTGGCGATGACGGCGGCGCTATCCGGGCCGTAGAGGCGAAACAGGCCGTTCAGCGCCGCGAGCCGATCGTTCGCCCGCGCGAGTTCACCCGGACCCTCCTCGTCGAGGTCACCCGCGTAAGCGGCGAGTTCCGTTGCCGCGTCCGCAATCTGGAAGCTGACTCCTCGCAGCGTCTCGAGCACGGCCGCGAGGCGAGAGTCGAATTCGGCGACCCGCTCGAGCTCGCGCACCGCATCATCGACCAGACCACCGGCATCCCGCGCGAGCGGTTCGTCGGATTCGCTCGCCAGTGCTTCGTGCGCCATAGATGTCGCAGAGCGCAGCGCTTCCACATTGCTCAGCAGTTCGATGCGACCGGCGAGCTCGGTCTCCTCGCCGATCTGCGGATCGACAGCCGAGATCTCTTCGAGCTCGGAGCGCAATCGCGTCGCCTCCGCGGCCCGCTCATCGCGCGCGTCCGTCAGCTCTGCAACGCGCGCGCTCAGGATCTGACGTTGCTTGTGGGACTCCCGGTACTCCGCGAGCGTCGCCGAGAGCGCTTCTCCCCCGAAGCGATCGAGCGTCTCGCGCTGCGCTGCGGCAGACTTGAGGCGCAGCTGCTCCGATTGCCCGTGCACGGCGAAGAGACGATCGGCGAGTCGACCGAGGCTGCCCACCGGGGCGCTCGCGCCACCAACGCCGGCCCGGCTTCGGCCCTCGGCGCTCACCGTGCGGCTGAGCACCAGTTCGCCGTCTTCGATCGCACCGCCCAACTCGTCGACGATCTCGTCGACGGCCGGGTCGGTCGTGCGCACGATGCCGTGCACCCGGGCCTGCGCTGCTCCCGCGCGCACCGCTCCGGCGTCGCTGCGCTCGCCCATCAGCAGCCCGAGAGCGCTGACGACCATGGTCTTGCCCGCGCCGGTCTCGCCGGTGATGGCGGTGAACCCTGGACCCAGCGGCACCGTCGAGTCGACGATGACGCCCAGATCCCTGATCCTGAGCTCTTCGATCATGCGACCTCACCTCCGCGTCGACTGCCGCGCCACCCGGACGTGGGCAGGTGGAACTTGCGCACCAGCCGATCCGAGAACACGCCCGCGTTCAGCCGCGCGAGCTTCACCGACTCAGCCGAGCGGCTGACCGTGACGATGGAGCCGGCGGGCAGCTCGGTGCGCCGTCGCCCGTCGCACCACAGCACGCCCGGTCCGATGTTCTCGGGCAGAATGCGCACTCGCAGCTCCGAGTCGGTTCCGGTAACGAGCGGGCGGTCGAACAGCGCGTGCGCGGCGATCGGCACGATGAGCATGGCCTGCACGCTCGGCCAGACGATGGGGCCACCAGCGGAGAAGGCGTAGGCGGTCGAACCGGTGGGGGTCGCGAGTACCACGCCGTCGCACGCGAACGTCGAGATCGGCCGGCCGTCGACGCCGATCTCGACCTCGAGCATGCGGCGCTGCTTCTCGACGCTCGCCTCGTTCAGTGCCCAGGTATCGGCAATCAGGTGGCCATCGAGGCTGGCTCGCACATCGACGGTGAGGCGCTCCTCGACCGTGTAGTCGCGTCGCAGCACGCGGTCGATGGTGGTCGTCAGGTCGAAGCTCTCCATTTCGGCGAGGAAGCCGACGTGCCCGAGATTGACGCCGACGATCGGGCACTCGGAGCCACGCAGCAATTCGGCGGCGCGCAGAATCGTGCCGTCGCCGCCGAGCACGATCGCGGCCTCGAGTTCGGCAACCGCGACGTCGTCGCCCAACCGGGCGATCCGCTCGACCTCGAGGTGCGGGGAGAAGTCGTCGCGATCCTGCGCATCGAGCACGGGAACGACATCAGCCGCGAGCAGTGCCGTCACCGCCTCCACCGTGGCTGCGACGGCTTCGTCGCGGTGCGTGTGCGACACGATCAGGATCCGCCGTGGTTCGTCGAGCTGCATGCTCATCGCCCTTCGTCCGCTCGTGCATGGTCGCTGTTCAGACGCGCCTCGCGAGCCCCCGTGAGCTCGACGATGCGCGACTCCCATTCTGTCGGAAGCGATTCTCGGCCGCGCACGAAATGACCGAGGAATTCACGATTCCCGCGTGCACCGATGACGGGTGACGACGCGAGATCGCGCAGCGCGAACCCGTGCTCGTCAGCGGATCGCAGCACCGTTCGAATCGCATCGCCCCACTGGGCCGGTGACGTCACCACGCCGTCTTTGACGCGCCCGACTTCGAACTGCGGCTTGATCAGCAGCACGAGTTCGGCATCTGCGGCCGCGCACGCCGACATCGCGGGGAGCACCAGGCGGAGCGAGATGAACGACAAGTCGGCCACGACCAGCGTCGGGGGCTCGACCACCCCGGTATCGGCCGCGAGGTTCGCGGGCGTCAGTTCCCGCGCATTGCGCCCCTCGACCAGACGTATGCGGGGATCGCCGCGCAACTGCGGCGCGAGCTGGTCGTGCCCGACATCGATGGCCAGCACCGTACGCGCGCCCCGTTCGAGGAGCACTTGCGTGAAGCCTCCGGTCGAGGCGCCCAGGTCGAGAGCGACGCGCTCGGTCGCATCGATGTCGAAGGCTTCGAGCGCCGCCACGAGCTTGTGAGCTGCACGGCCGACGTAGTGGTCGCCGCCTGAGACCGTTACGAGCTCGCCCGCGCCGACCTTCACGCCCGGCTTCGCCGCGAGAGCGCCGTTGATGGTCACCTGACCCGCACCGATGAGTTCGGTCGCCCGGCTCCGTGAGCGTGCGAGACCGAGCTGCGGCAGCACCCGGTCGATGCGTTCCGCGTCTCCATCCCACGTCGCCTGCTGCTCGGAGCGCGCTGACGTGCGCGTCGTCGACAACCCAGGGGCCTCGGGAACCTCAGGCGCATCTTGCGTCTCGGGCATACCCGTCTCAGGCTCATCAGGGGCCTCAGGAGCCTCAGGCGCCGCCATGATCGCCCCGTTGCAACTCGGCCAGCAATTCGTCATGCACTTGCTCGAAACCCTGCGCTCGGTGCGAGAGCGGCTGCGATTCGATGAGTTCGATGCGGCTCAGCAGCCCGTCCTCGATGTCAGAAGCCCCGGTACCGAGCACAGCAGCAGTCGGTGAGGGGTCGCCCACACCAGCACCGGCCCCGGCGTTCCGGCCCGCTTGCTCCTCGCGGTTCTCGGTTTCGCTCATACGTCCAGACTAGCGACGACCCCGGACACGGCGGCGCCGGGTCAGCGCCAGTGATCCTCGTACAGAATCTCGGGCACCTTGAGTCCGTAGATCGCGAGCCCAGACGCCCAGATCGCCGCGCACGCCGCACGCAGCAAGTTGATCGGCACGTCGCCCTCCGCGACAACCGAGGCGACATGCCCATCCATGCGCACCTTCGCCGTGCCGACCTGCATCGTGCCGTCTTTCAGGCGTTCCGTGGTGGGGTACGGTTCGTGGAGTTCGGCGAGCGACGCCACGATGAAGTCGGGGCGCATGTCTTGCGAGGCCGCGACCAGCTGCTTCGGGCGGTCGACGCCGGTCAGCACGTGCAGCGACGGAATACCCGCTGCGATCGCGCCCTTGATGTCAGTGTCGAGGCGATCGCCGATCATGAGCGCGTTGCGCGTACCGAAGCGCTCGAATGCGGCTTCGAAGATCGGCGTCTCCGGCTTGCCTGCGAACACGGGGAGCCGCTGCACCGCGGTGTGCACCGCGGAGACGAGCGTTCCGTTGCCCGGGGCCAACCCGCGAGCGACGGGGATGGTCCAGTCGGTGTTGGTGGCAATCCACGGCAGTGGTTCGCGCCCCGGCTCGTCCGCGAGCGCAAATGCGGCTTCTGCCAGGTGCTCCCATCCGACCTCCGGAGCGAATCCCTGCACCACTGCGGCGGGGTTGTCGTCAGCGCTCCGAGTGACCTGGAACCCCGCCTTGCCGAGTTCGTCGACCAGGCCGTCGCCGCCGACGACCAGCACCCGCGAGCCCGGGGCCACTGTCTGCTGCAGCAGCGAGACCGCAGCCTGCGGCGAGGTCACGATCTCTGAGGACTCGGCCTGCAGGCCGAGTTCGCGCAGGTGGGACGCAACCGACGCATCGGTGCGTGACGCGTTGTTCGTCACGTAGCCGATTCGCACCGCCTCCGCTGCGCGATTGAGCTGTTCGACCGCGTGCGGGATCGCGTGGGGTCCTCGATAGATCACCCCGTCGAGATCCGCGAGCAGCAGCTCACGGCCCTCGATCGGGGCTGCGCCGAGCGCAGTCGCACGTTTGCCGAACAGTCCCATCAGTCGCGCTCCTCCGCCGCCGCATCGGGCTTCTCGCCGTTGTCTGCGCTCGTGTCGACGATCCCCGCCGCTGCGAGCAGCTCGTCGACCTCGTCCTCGATCGACATCTCTTCGTCGTACAGGTGTGATTCGTCTCCTGCGAGCTCCGGCTGCTCAGCCTCGGCCTGATCCGCCACGGGCTGATCCTCCTCGGCCTGATCCGCCTCGGGCTCAGGTTGCTCTGCTGGAGCGAATGCCGACTCAACCTCAGTCCGCTCGACCGCCGCAGCTGCTTCTGTTTCCTCGGAAGGATCAATCTCAACCGCTGTAGGATCCACGGACTGGAACTCGCCGATCGCTTCTGCTGCCGCCTCGTCCTCGATCTCGGCGACCCGGTCGTCCTCAACCTCGTCCTCGTAAACCTCGAACACCTCGAGCTCGTCGAGCGACCCATGGTGTGCTTGCAGGGCACGCGCTGCGTGCTCTGCGTGACCCAGCCACTTTGTCGCCTCTGCAGACCGGCCGAGATCCTCGAGCACCGCCGAGTAGGCGGCGAAGAGGCCGGGGCTCCACGAGAACGCCTTCGACGGGTTCAACTCGGGGATCTCGAGTTCGAACAGCGCCTGCTGCGTCTGACCCAGATCGAGCCGCGCTCCCGACATCGCGATGGCGAGGTGCACGCGCTGCTCGGTGTCGAGTCGCGATGCGTCGATCTCGAGCCCCGTCTCGATCGCCTTATCGGGGCGGCCCAGACCGCGCTCGCAGTCGACCATGAGCGACACGTGCCCGTCGAGCCCGCTCAAACGACGATGGGTGCGCAGTTCCCGCAGCGCGAGCGCGAAGTCGCCCGTGCGATACGCGGTGATCGCGAGGGTCTCCCGAGCGACTGGAATGCGCCCTGCACGACGGTTCGCCGAGAGCGCGTGCTGATGCGCGAGCTCGGGATCGTCGTCGATGAGGAAGGCAACCATCGCCAAGTGCCGGGCAACGCGTTCCTGCACATCCGCCTGCAGTGTCTTCAGTTCGTTGCGCGCCGAGGGATGGAGGTCCTTCGGTTCGACCTCGTCCGGAAGCACCGGGTCGCGGTGATCGGAGCGGACGGGACGGAGCTCGTGCTGCAGGCGCTCCGCCTCTGTGAACGTGCGCTCGCGACCACCCCGGTCGCTGCGCCCGGCGCCACGCGTACCACCGCGGCCATACCCCGGGGCAGCGTCGCGCTGCGGGCGACGCTCGTCTCGGTCGCCGAACTCTCGGCGCGGAGCGCGATCGCCCCGGTCGTCACGTCGCGGCCCGCGATCGTCACGATTGCTGAAGTCTCGCCGCGGAGCGCGATCATCGCGCTGAGGCCGGCGGTCGTCGCGATCACCGAAATCCCGGCGCGGAGCGCGATCATCGCGCTGAGGCCGGCGGTCGTCACGATCACCGAAATCCCGGCGCGAGCCCCGATCGTCTCGGTTGCCGTACTGGGGACGCTGCGAGCCACGATCATCACGGTTGCCGTACTGGGGACGCTGACGATCACCATCGCGCTGCGGACGACGATCGCTACGATCGCCAAAGTCTCGGCGCGGGGCGCGATCATCGCGCTGGGGACGGCGGTCGTCACGATCGCCGAAATCCCGGCGCGGGCCCCGATCGTCTCGGTTGCCGTACTGGGGACGCTGCGAGCCACGATCATCACGGTTGCCGTACTGCGGACGCTGGCGATCACCATCACGCTGCGGACGACGATCGCCACGATCGCCGAAGTCACGACGCGGGGCGCGATCATCGCGGTTCCCATACTGCGGACGCTGACTATCACCATCGCGCTGCGGACGACGATCGCTACGATCGCCAAAGTCTCGGCGCGGGGCGCGATCATCACGCTGGGGCCGGCGGTCGTCACGATCACCGAAATCCCGGCGCGGGCCGCGATCGTCTCGGTTGCCATACTGCGGACGCTGCGAGCCACGATCATCGCGATTGCCGTACTGCGGACGCTGACGATCACCATCCCGCTGCGAGCCACGATCATCACGGTTCCCATACTGCGGGCGCTGACGATCACCATCGCGCTGCGGACGACGATCGCCACGATCGCCGAAGTCACGACGCGGGGCACGATCATCACGATCGCCGTATTGCGGACGCTGACGATCACCATCCCGCTGCGAGCCACGATCATCACGGTTCCCATACTGCGGGCGCTGACGATCACCATCGCGCTGCGGACGACGATCGCCACGATCGCCGAAGTCACGACGCGGGGCACGATCATCACGATCGCCGTATTGCGGACGCTGACGGTCGCCATCGCGCTGCGGGCGACGATCGCCGGCATCGCGGCGACCACCATCGCGTTGATTCCGGGGGGCACGATCCGAGGAATCGTTCCGATCGGGTCGTTCATTCATGGGGTGCCTCCGAAAATCAGCGCTGTTGAAATGTCTATAAAAAGCGAAAGGGCCGCACAATGTGAGCCAGCATTGGCTCTCACTGTACGACCCTTTCTGTAAAAGGTGTCCGGCGGTGTCCTACTCTCCCACAAGGTCCCCCTTGCAGTACCATCGGCGCAATCAGTCTTAGCTT
>NZ_JBFBML010000019.1:0-46772 GCF_040687075.1 Leucobacter sp. NPDC077196 | reverse complement strand
TGGCCCAAGGCGGGTAATGCTGCGGGCCAGTACCCTCTTCCCGGAACCGAGTACCAACTAGGTGGACGAGGAGTACCTTAAACGACTACTCGCCAACCACCACGACCACTGCCGCCGGCCTCGCGGGCCAGACGGATGCTCTGGTGCCTGAAAGTCTCACGCTCGGGCAGGTCGTGTCGCTGATCGAGCAGATGGAGTATCGGCAGCGCGCACTCGACGCGGTTTGCCTTGATCTCATGTGCGCCGCGGTCGAGATGGCGACGGGTGGGCCCCGCGCAGCGGAGAACGACCTGTCGTATCGGTCGTTGCGGGCGGAACTCGCGACGACTCTCGGCACGAGCGAGCGTGTGGCCGAGACGCAGATGGACGCTGCATGGTCCCTGCGCCGTGACTATGCAGCGACGCACGAAACGCTTGCCGGGGGAGAGATCTCGGCGGCGCACGCGCGAGTCATCGTTGATGCTGGCCGGCGCATCGGTACCGGTTCGGCGCCCGACGTCACAGCTCGGCGTGCGGCGTACGAGTCGGAAGTGCTTCTGCACGCACGCAGAGAATCGGTGAATCGACTGCGGCCGATCGCGCGAAGGATCGCCGAGCAGTTCGCCGTCGAAAGCCTGGACGAACGGCACCTCGAAGAGGTGCGCCGACGCCACGTGATCGTGAAGGATCGTGAAGACGGAATGTCCGATCTGCATGCTTACCTGCCCACGGTCGAGGCGTACGCGATTCACGACCGGTTGACGCGGATCGCCCGCGAAGTCGAACGAGCTGAGTTGCGCATCCGTGACGAGCAAGCAGCTGCGTGCGGGGGAGGTGACCTGCGGGTTGCAGAAGCGCCCGATTCGGTTCAGCCTGAGCACCGCACGCGTGACGAGATTCGAGCCGACGTGTTCTCGGAGTTGCTTCTTGCATCTGATGCAACGGAGCTCGCCTCGTGCACAGCCCCCGAAGCGATGCGAGCTCGTGTCCAGGTCATCGTGCCCGTCGAGGCTATGGATGCGGTGCGTCAGAACTCCTGCTCCGCGACGAAGACGGTCGAATCTCCGCCGGTTGCGAACGGGAAGGCGCTCGCCAGAACGGAGGCTCTGGCCGGGACGGAGGTGCCCACCGGTACAGAGGCTCTGTCCGGGACGGAGGTGCCCACCGGTACAGAGGAGCCCGCCGATGCTCTCAGCCTTCCTGCTGTTGCTGAGCTTGTCGGGGCCGGTCCGATCGCACTCGTCGCCGCGCGTGCTATCGCTGCAGCAACGCACGTATGGGAACGTGTCACCGTCTCGCCTGACTCGGGAGCCGTCATCGCGGTCGACCGGTATCGTCCGAGCGAAGAGATGCGACGTCGACTCGCCGCCCGCGATCAGCACTGCCGCTTCCCCGGGTGCCGCATCCCGGTCTCTCGCTGCGATCTCGATCATACGGTTGATGCCGCACTCGGCGGACCCACTTCGACGGCGAACCTCGCCCACCTCTGCCGAGGTCACCATGTGCTCAAGCACAATTCGCACTGGCGTGTGCGCCAGCGAATCGACGGCGAACTCCTGTGGACCAGTCCCAGTGGCCGAAACCATGTCGACCGACCGCCCAGCAGGGTCCGATTTGCGAAATCGGCGCCAGAAGTTCGAACTGTTCTGGCACTCGGAAGGGACCGGGGCGGAGGAGGTTCAGTGAATACGCCGACGATCGGAGCTGGTCGAGATGCGAATCGAACGTGCACGGAGGTGGACGACCTGCAACACCCGTTCTAGCTCCGCTCGCGGGGCACCCGATGCCACCGGGCCCCGATCTCGCCGGCCCGGGCCCCGATGCCACCGGGCCCCGGTCTCGTCGGCCCGGCACCCGATCTTGCCGGCCCGGCACCCGATCTCGCCGTCCCGGCTCCCGATCTTGCCGGCCCGGCACCCGATCTCGCCGGGCATCGGTGCTCATCCCGCACGGGTTCGAGCCCCGAAGCGGTTCTGACTCCGGAGCCGTGCGATCTCCTCTGAGACGTTCGCGCGCGCACGCGACTCCCAGAGGTGACGCGCGGCACCCGTGAAGTACACCGTCTGGCGGTCGAGATAGGACTCGAGAATACGCGCGCGCTCCACAGCGAAGTCCGCGTCAGGCACGCGCGCATACTCCGACCGCACGGAAGCCGCATACTCCGCGTAGCGAGACGGGTGCGCAGCGAAGATCCAGAGATCAGCGTCGAGCAGATGCGCCAGAGCACGATCGGGCTGCACCGGCGCAGCCTCACCGGGCGACGGAGCAGACTGCCCGGGAAGCGTCGCAATGATGCTGGCGCGCACCCCCTCAACGAGGGAAGCGTCGAGACCCAGCTGTGTGAGCGCAGCCACGGCCAATGCCGCGGAAGCCCGTTCGTCGTCGCCCGCGGCTCCCAGATACACCGCATCGTGGAACCAGGCCGCGAGCAGCGTCACTGGCGAGATGCGCTCACCCCGGGTCTCGAGATGATCGAGGGCGAGCAGTACGTCTTCGAGGTGCCGCTCGTCGTGGTAGCTGCGATGCGGCTCGTTCCAGCGTGCGATCAGCTCGCCTCCGAGGGCCTGCCACGCACGAGCCGAAACCGCGCCGCCGGTCCCGATTTGCGTGCCCAGCGACTCCCATTGCTCGACGAGGTACTGCCGTCGGCGCAGGGGAGTGACCGCGATGCGATCCACCTGGCGCACTCGCAGGCCTGCGTCGCGCAGGCGATGCACGACCTCGCGGCCCGACACCGGCAGCGCGCCGAGGGCGACGGCGCGGTCATAGTTCGCGGCCGAGACGTCGTAGTGGTCGAGATCGAAGCTGCGACGCGGAAACCCGAGCAGCCGCGCGAACGCGTGCAGTTCGTCGGTACTCGTGTCCGAGACGAGATGACTCCACAGAGTGCCGTGCGCTGGCCAGGCCGGCGGGTCGATGAGGATCGCCATTCGTTCAGCGTACTGCTCGATGAGCCCGGGGTGAGTCGCCTGCAGTGGAGAAGGTCAGTGGACCGCAGCGCGATCCGGCACCGTCATGTGCTGGTCGTTCGCAGGCAAGCCGTCGGTCGGGCGCGGGTCGTCGTCGAGCGCGATACCCGAGAACGCCATTGGAACACCGATGGCGCGCAGCGGAGAAGCGCGATCCATGAGCTGCGCGTGCACATGCGGTTCGCTGCTATTGCCCGAGTTGCCGCAGCGCGCGATCACGTCTCCGGCTTGCACGGTGTCGCCGACGCTCACCATGAGCGATCCGCGCTGCAGGTGCGCGACCAGCGCGTAGGTGCCGTGCGCCCCGCGAATGGTGACGTGATTGCCGATGATGAAGCCGGCGCCGCCGACTTCTCGGACCGCCCCTTCGAACATCATGTAGATCACCGCGGTCGTGGTCGAGCGTGCGCGGTGATCACGACGCCAGCCCGAAGCACGCACGACGGTTCCCGACATCATGGCGCGCACAGGCTTGCCGAATGCGGGGTAGTCCGCGTTCGCGCGCATTGCCGGACCGTCTCCGAACGCGGGTCGAACGCCGGCAGCAGGGTTCGCGGGTTCGGCTACGAGGTCGATCGCGTGCGCCTGGCCGTACATGCGCACGCCGTGACTCGGCACCTTTGTTGCGGGGCTGTTCATCCCGAGCCACCGCCCGGTCACGGGGGCGACGACGGGCATCGCCTCGCGCTGCGGAATGAGCCGAGGGCCGAACGCGACGAGCAGGTACCCGAACAGCATCAGTGGCAGCCCTGCACCCCGCAGAACTGCGCCCGTAGCGCCGGCTGAGTGCTCCAGCAGCACCCCCAACAGAACGGATGCGGCCATACCGGCCAGACCCACGAAAATGAGCACACCGCGCAAGCGATACAGAGAGAGGACGAGTGGTCTCACAGCGACGCATCGCCATTGCGTTGGCGCTTCGCTGCAGATCGAACGCCCGCCGCACAGGTATCGCAACTCATATGCCAACGCTACGCAAGGGTGGGAGTGGAAGCAATGCCAGAGACGAGTGTGACCGGCAGGTCACGCGACGGACCGCGTTCGACGGCCGATCAGCGCCGCGCGTACCAGAGCGCGGCCGTGTTCGCCGCCCCCTGGTCGCTCCGATTCGCCGCTGCCACCATGGGGTCCATGGCCTCTTCACCGTCAGAACTCACCAACGCTTTGTCACACTCGGCGCGGAGATCACGCGCTGGGATCGCGAAGCTCATCAAAGACGACGCCCCGAAGCTCATGACCCGCGGTTATGGGTTCGGCGCGGCGATCTGGGAACGTGCTCATGCCGGAGCCCGCGCGGTACCGATGCGTCTGCTCGGACGCCCGGCGCTGCTCGTGCGTGGAGTCGAGGGAGTCGCTACCTTCTACGACAATGACCGGATCGCGCGACACGGTGCAATGCCCGCCTTTGTGCAGGAGACGCTGTTCGGGCATGGATCCGTGCACAGCCTCGACGGCACCGAGCATCGACACCGCAAGTCCACGTTCGTCGACGTCGCCTACGAGGACGCCGCGGTCGAGGCGCTGAAACCGCTGCTCGAACGCGAGTGGCGCGTCGAGCTCGATGAGTGGATCGCGGGCGGCGACCGCTCGGCCTACGACGCGGGTGCCGGTGCGCTCGGCCGCGCCATCATGCACTGGGCGGGTCTGCCGGGAACCGATGACGCGCTCACCCGCTGGTCCGGGCGCATGGCGCAGATCGTGGACGGCTTCGGCGCGCCCTACTCGCCGAGCTTTCCGCTCGCGGCCGCGAACCGGGCCTGGTCAGACCGCCACGCCCGCAAGCTCATCGAGGCGGTGCGGGCGGGTGCACTCGATGCGCCCGAAGGATCAGCGCTGCGTGCTTGGGCGTGGCACCGGGATCAGAGCGACCTGCTGCTCCCTGCACATCTCGCCGGCATCGAGCTGCAGAATTCCATTCGGCCGATGGTTGCCGTCGCGCGCTTCGTCGCGTTCGCCGCGAAGGAGCTGCACGACCGCCCTGAATGGCGCGACCGCATCGCCGCGTCGGTGGAGGAGCGCGGCGGCGCGCTCGTCGACGATCCGATAGCGGTGGCGTTCGCGCAAGAGGTGCGTCGCACCGCACCGTTCGTGCCCGTGCTCCCTGGCTGGGCGACGACCGACATCGAGGTCGAAGGCGAGACCGTGCCGAAGGGCGGCCGTGTGGTGCTCGACATCCTCGGCACGAACACCGACGATCGTTCCTGGGAGCGGGCGGGCGAGTTCGACCCCGCCCGGTTCCTGGGCGTCGACGACTACGAGGCGATCGACACGTTCATCCCGCACGGTGGCGCAGACGTCGCAACGGGCCACCGCTGCCCAGGAGAGAAGCTCGCGATCGCGGGCCTCGCCGCAGCAGTAGCGACACTCAGCGACCCGCGCGTGCGCATCCTCGACGAGGGGCTCGACGTGAACCGGCGCCGCCTGCCGACGAAGCCGGTTTCGGGAGGCAAGGTGCGCGCGGCGGCCGCGGGCGTGGCGGGATCCCCGGGTGTTGCGAACCCCGCGGCCCCGAAATGCCCGTTCCACTGAGTGCTCGCTAGTCAGGGCTGAACGCGAGGGTTCCTCGCGAGCGAGAAGTGTGCTGCACGGTCGAAACTCTCGTTCTGGGCAACGCACAGAAACCTGGACGCACTGCTACCCCGCTCGCGATACGGTGATCGCATGCCGACGGACTCGCGCTCGCAGCACCCCTACCTCGCCGACACCCAGCAGCCACGCATCATCGCGCACCGCGGGTTCGTGCCGGCCGATCTCGCCGCAGACGGCGTCGTCGAGAACACGCGTGCCGCCTTCACCGCGGCGCTCGCCGCAGGAGCCGGGTACCTCGAGACCGACTGCCACCTGACGCGCGACGGCGTGGTCGTTCTGGCGCACGATGCTGATCTCACCCGCATTGCGAATGACCCGCGTGAGATCGCCGCGGTGGATCGCGCCGAGCTCGACGGCGTCTTCGCCGACCGCGGCGGGCTGCTGACCCTTGCAGATGCGCTCGCGGAGTATCCTCACGCGCGCTGGAACATCGATGTGAAAGCGCGGGCCGTCGCAGAACCCTTGGGCCGGATCGTGGCACCGCACGGCGCGCGGGTGCTCGTGACGAGCTTCTCGGACGCGTATCGTCGCGCCGCGCTCGAGGCCGCGGTGGGGGAGCGCCGCGCGATCCTGCCCGCGACGTCGCCGGGGAAGCGGACGCTGACACGCGTGCTGCTCGCCGTCGCCAGCGGATCTCGGCGTGCGGCGGAGCGAGCGCTCACCGGGCTCGATGCGCTGCAGATTCCGGAGCGCCAGGGGCGACTTCGCGTGCTCACCCCGCGGCTCATCGCGACGGCCCACGCGAGCGGGGTCGAGGTGCACGTCTGGACGGTCAACGACGGCCAGCGCATGCGCGAACTGGTGGCGATGGGCGTCGACGGCGTGGTCACGGACCGCACAGACCTCGCGGTGGAGGCGCTGCGGGCGGATCAGAGCTGACGCAGGCGACGCACCGCTCATTCGCCCGTGCGCATCTCCGCGTCGAAATCGAGAGCGCGCTGCGCGGCGGCATCGGCGTCGCCGGGTGACGCGCCAGCCTGCTGATGGGCGGCCGACCACGCCTCGGCGAGTCGACGGGTGAATGCGAGCCCGTTCTCCGTGTCCAAAGCTTGCTGCACGTCGTCGAGCTCGCCTCGCTCATTCTCGAGGTGCATGGCGAGGCCGAGCAGGGCGGCGTCCCAGCCGATGCCTCCAGCCGACGGGCCGTATGCGCGCCAGTGTTCCGTCATCGGGCTCGTGTGGCGCACGGTCAGCTCGGCCCAGCCCGCTTCGACTTCGACGAAGGTCACCGTCACATGCGAGACGTCATCGTCGTACTCCCACGTCACCGACAGCCGGCGGTCTTCGTCGCAGGCTTCGATCGTGCCGACGGTGCCGCTTTCGGTGAGGCGGTATCGGCCCCCTACGCGGAGTTCGCCCTCCACGGGTTCGAACCACCGGGCGAGACGTTCGGGATCGGTGCACGCCGACCAGAGTTTGCTCGCGCGCGTCGCGAACCGCTGACTGAGGCCGACCGCGGCAGAATCAGCCGTGACCTCCGCGGCGTGCGATAGTCGTGTGGTGACCGATGCGCATGCAGCCCCCGACCTCGAATTCGTGCTCGCATGCGTGCGTGACGACGCGGCAGCGGGGCGCCTCGCCGATTGGGGTGCATCGACGGTCATCGACGAGCACACCGCGGTGCCCTCCTTCGAGCGGGACATCTTCGACGCTCTGCACGCGGCTGCGGGCATCGACGCGGCCTTCCCGGTGGGCAACGCCGGGCTCTTGCACGTCTACGGGTACTGGTTCTCGGAGGTGCCGACGCCGTTCGGGTTCAAACGCGATCGCTGGCAGAACGGGGAGCTGGCGCGGGCGCTGGGCCAACGCGGAACTGCGTTCCACCTCATGCGCGGATCAACATCCGGCGATCCTGGATCGACGCCGCTGCAGCGCATCACCGAGGCCGCGCTCCCGCTGCTGCTGCGCCCGCCCGAACGCTCCCGTATCGGCGAGGCCCTGCTCGACGAGCGCCGGAGTCGGGTTGTGCTCGTGCCGGCCGCGGATGCAGAAGCCCCCGCGCTCATCTACGGCATCGCACCCGAGCCGGGCACCCGCGACCGGTCGCCCCTCCTGCTCATCACCGCATTCCCGTTCGGCGGTGACCAGGCCGCACTCATCGCCGATTTCCAGGCGCATCCCGCACCTCGTTGGAATGCGGTCGCCGACTCGTAACCTGGTGTTCACCCCGCGATAGACGTTTCGTCCATCTCGCACTCTAGCTTTGGATGCATCGTCCAAATTGCAAGGGAGTGCGCATGGCACCGAGCATCGTCTTCGACTTCGATGGCACACTGGCCATCGGCCACGGGCCCGTCCGCGCGTACGCGGCGTGCGTGGCAGATGGCGCCGCGGTCGCGCCGGGCTTCATCGACCGCGTCGACGGCGAGCTCGCGCGCTACGACGCCGGGGAGAGCACCTACCGAGACGGATACGACATCGTCGGGTCCCTCGCCGAGGCGGCGGGCGTCACGATCGACGCCCGCGCCGAGGCCTACGAACGCAGCCGCGCGCGGCTCGGCAGCGAACTTGCCTTCGTCGACACGATCGACGGCCTCGACGCGGCGCTCGAGACGCTGGGTCGATCCGCCCGTCTCGTGCTCGCCACCAACGCGCCAGAGACCGGTGTTGCCGCAGTCCTCGACGCATGGGGGGTGCGGGCTCGCTTCGACGAACTGCACTACACCGTCGGCAAGCCGGTCGGCCTCGAGCGGCTCATCGAGCGGCTGATCGCCGAGGGCCCGGTCCTCGCGATCGGCGACATTTTCGAGTTCGACCTGGCGCCGGCTGCAGCTCTCGGCGCCGACACGGCTCTCGTCGGTGCTACCGCCGAGACCTCCACCGCTTCGGTGACGATGCGCGGGCGATCGCTCGCCGATCTCGTCCCCGATCTCCACGCCTGGGCCGCGTCCGCGGCATCCAGCACCTCCGCGCCGCTCGGCGCGGGATCCGGTATCGAAAGGTAACCCCACTCATGCGTTCATCCGTTCTCGCAGTAGGCGCTCTCACCGTCGCCGCGCTCGGTCTCGCCGGTTGCAGCGCCACCGACTCGGCGGCGTCGCCCGCCGACGAAGCGCAGGCCTGGCCCGACTCCATCACGCTCTCGTTGGTGCCTTCGGTAGAGGGTGAAGACCTCGCCGAGGCACTCGATCCCCTCACCGCATATCTCTCCGACGGGCTCGGCATCGAGGTCGAGGGCGTGGTCGCGAGCGACTACGCCGCGACCGTCGAGGCGCTTGGAGCAGACCAGGCGCAGGTCGTCATCACTGACGCCGGTTCCCTGTACAACGCGATCGAGCAGTACGACGCCGAGCTGGTGCTGCGCGACGTGCGCTTCGGGGCCACCTCGTACGCCGCCGTCGCGTACACGAACAATCCCGACAAGTACTGCGACGCCGAGCCGGTCATGGCGACGTACGCCGCCAGCGACATCGAGCTGTCGTACTGCAACGGCATCGAAGAGGCCGGCGCGGATGCGATGGGTGCCGGACCCGCTGGAATCGAGGCGCTCGCGAAGATCGACGAGGGGACGAAGGTCGCATTGCAGGCGGCTACCTCGCCGGCCGGCTACCAGTACCCGGTGGTCGCCATGCGCGATGCCGGCATCGACACCGACACCGACATCGAGCAGGTGCCGGTCGAGGGCAACAACAACGCCGTGCTCGCGGTCGCGAACGGCGACGCCGAGGTGAGCTTCGGGTATTGGGACGCTCGCACCACCGTGACCGCCGAAGCCCCCGACGTGGCAGAGAAGGTCACGGCGTTCGCCTACACCGAGATGATCCCGAACGGCGGCGTTGCCGTCGCGCCGACGCTGCCCGCCGATCTCGTCGAGCAGCTCACCGAGCTCATGGCCGACTACGCCGACTCCTCAGAAGACGCCAAGACCGTGATGTTCGACCTCGTCGGACTCTCGGGGTGGACCACCGAGACTGCTGACGACGAGATCGCGCGCTACGGCGAGATCTTGGGCGAGTTCTCCAACTAGTCAGAACCAGGTACATGTCACACTCACTCGATGAGCGCCACGAGGCGGGCGGACGGCAGACGCCGGACGCCGCCTCGTGGCGCATCGCCCTCGACCGTGTCTCGGTCACCTACCCCACTGGCACGCGTGCGCTGCAAGACGTCTCGCTGAGCATCGAGCCGGGTGAGATGGTGTCGATCGTCGGGCTCTCGGGATCGGGCAAGTCCACACTCATCCGAACCATCAACGGCCTCGTCGGCGTCACCGAGGGTAGCGCGACCGTCGGTCCGCACCGCATCTCTGATCTCCGCGGTCGCGCACTGCGGGAGGCGCGCGGGCACATCGGAATGATCTTCCAGGCGTTCAACCTCGCCGAGCGCGCGAGCGTCTACCGCAACACCCTCGTGGGCCGCTTCGCGCACTCGCCGGCGTACCGCACCCTGCTCGGCATTCCGAGTGCCGAGGATCGCGAGATCGCTCTGCGCGCGCTCGACTCCGTCGGCATCCTCGACAAAGTGTGGAACCGCGCCGGTGCGCTCTCCGGCGGCCAGAAGCAGCGCGTCGCGATCGCGCGGGCGCTCTCGCAGGAGCCGAGCGTGATGCTCGCCGACGAGCCGGTCGCGAGCCTCGATCCGCCCACGGCGCACGCGGTGATGGCCGACCTCGAACGCATCAACGCGGAGCGCGGCCTCACTGTGCTCGTCAACATCCACCTCATGGATCTCGCGCGTCAGTACACGCGTCGAATGATCGGGCTGCGCGACGGCCGCGTCGTGTACGACGGGTCGGCCGCGGCCGCCACCGATGCCGACTTCGAGCAGATCTACGGCCGCCCGATTCAGCCGCGCGATCGCCTCGGAGAACGAGCGTGACCGCGACACCGCAGCACGCCCCCGCGATCCGGCACGAACTCGAGGTTCCGCCGAGACCAAGCAACACGGCGCGCGCGGTACTGATCGCCGCCGCCGTGGCGGCGTTCACCGTCGCGACCTGTTTGCCCGCGATCGGCGGCATCGAGCTCGACCTCGCGGCGATCGCGAAGCACTGGCGCAACGGCGTGACGAAGCTCGTGCAGCTCGCGCAACCGAACTTCGCCTTCGTGCCGCGCACCATGGCGCCGCTGCTCGAGACGCTTCAGATGGCGCTCGTCGGCGCGGTCGCGGCAGCGCTGTGCTCGATTCCGCTCACGCTGTGGGCGGCGGCGCCGACCAACCCGAACCGCCTCACGCGGAGCCTCGTGCGCACGCTCAACAATGTGAACCGCGCCGTGCCCGACCTGGTGTTCGCCACCGTGCTCGTGGCGATGGTCGGGGTCGGTGCGCTGCCCGGTGTCATCACACTCTTCCTCTTCAATATCGGCATCGTGGTGAAGCTGGTATCCGAGGCGATCGATGCCACCGACCACCGCTACATGGAGGCCGGTCGTGCGGCAGGCGGCACGCAGTTCCAGATCAACCGAGCGACGGCACTGCCGCAGGCCTGGCCGCTGTTCGCGAATCAGTGGCTCTACGCGCTCGAGCTGAACGTGCGCATCTCGGCGATCCTCGGCATCGTGGGCGCCGGTGGCATCGGGCGTCTGCTCGACGAGCGCCGCGGCTTCTACGCCTACTCCGATGTCTCCGTCATCATCCTCGAGATCCTCGTCGTGGTCATCGCCATCGAGGTCCTCTCCAATCTGCTGCGCCGGAGGCTCGTATGACCGTGATGGTGAACGCCCCCGTGCCCGGCGCACCCACTGCGCTGCGTCCTGGCTCGCGCGACCTGCCGCCGCGGCCTTCGCGCCTCGCGGCGACGGCATGGTCGATCGCGGCCGCGCTCGTCGTGCTGCTCGCGGCCGGCACGCTTCAGATCGATTGGGGCGACCTGCCCGGCGTGCCCGGCCAGGTTGCCCAGTACCTGCGGCTCATGTTCGAGGCCCCGAACTGGGACA
This sequence comes from Leucobacter sp. NPDC077196, assembly GCF_040687075.1. Classification (NCBI taxonomy): domain Bacteria; kingdom Bacillati; phylum Actinomycetota; class Actinomycetes; order Micrococcales; family Microbacteriaceae; genus Leucobacter; species Leucobacter sp. NPDC077196. Next base: position 35,359 of record NZ_JBFBML010000019.1, on the reverse strand, counting down.
AGCTGCCGCGCGCCCTGTTCGAGACGTGGCGGTCGATCTCGATGGCGTGGATCGGCGCCATGCTGTGCGTCGCTGTGTCGATTCCGCTCGGCATGCTCGCCGCGAACGGCGTTGGGCCGCTCTGGTTGCGGGCGCTGCTGCGCGGCATCTTCGCGGTGCTGCGCGCCGTGCCCGAGGTGATCATTGCGCTCGTGCTGCTCACCGTGACCGGGCTCACCCCGCTGACGGGAGCGCTCGCACTCGCGATCGCAGGGATCGGCACGCAGGGCAAATGGGTGTACGAGACCGTCGAGTCAGCGCAGGAGGGTGCGGTCGAGGCCGTGCGGGCTGCCGGCGGCACCACCGCGGAAGTGACCCGGTGGGCGATCTGGCCCGCCGTCGCCCCGGCACTGCTCTCGTTCGCGCTGTACCGCTTCGAGATCAATATCCGTACTTCGGCGGTGCTCGGGCTCGTGGGCGCCGGCGGTATCGGAAGTATGCTGTCGAACTACACCAACTATCGGCAGTGGGACACCGTCGGCATGCTGCTGATCGTCGTCATCGCGGCGACGATGCTCATGGACGCGATCTCGGGGGCCATTCGCCGCCGCATCATGAACGGAAGCAGATGACCACCACCTGGCAGGGATCACCTGACGCCCGGCCGAGCGTGCGCATCGCGTCGCTCGCTCCCGCGCTGCAGCGCACCGAGCGCCGCGTGGTCGAGGCCATCGCCGCCGACCGCGACCGCGCCGTCGAGTGCACCGCGCAGGCGCTCGCCGAGTGGGTCGGGGTGGGGCGCACCACCGTCATCCGTGCCGCGCAGTCACTCGGCTACGACGGCTACCCGCAGCTGCGCGTCGCCCTCGTGCAGGAGCTCGCCCTCGAGGGGGCGGTGGCCTCCGGGGCCGCGGGCGCGGGGGGCGGGTCGATCGGCGGCGCCGAACGTGCGGGGGATCTGGGAAGGGCGCCGGGCAGCGGCTCGGGCGGCGCCGGCGACGCCACGATCCTCGGCACGCTGCGCACGAGGATCGCACAGCTCGCCGCGCGACTCGACGACACCGTGGCGGTGCTCACCCCGGAGGCGGTCGACGCCTTCGTGCACGCACTCGACACCGCTGAACGGCTGCTCGTGGTGGCCAACGGCCTCTCGAGCCCGCTCGGCCTCGACTTCGCGATGCGGCTCAATTCGGCCGGTCGCTCGGTCGAACAGTTCGCCGACCCGATGGCCCAGCAGATCGCGGCGCGGCAGCTCGGAGCCGGATCGGTGTGCGTCGTCTTTTCAGGTTCCGGCGCGAATCGCGCGACCCTCGAGGCGATGGGGGCCGCCCGTCGGAGCGGCGCACGCGTGATCGCTGTCACCTCCTTCGCGCGGTCCGCGGTGGAGAAGCTCGCCGACGTGGTGCTCGTGGTGCCTCCCGTCGGGGGCAGCTTTCACGACGAGCTGATCCACACCTCCCGCGCGGCGTTGATGCTGGTGACCGAGCACCTGGTCGACGCGTTCGTCGAGGTTCGCGGCGATCGCGGGCGCGAAGCGCGCTCCGCGGTGCTCACCGTGCTCGCGGACGCGTTGGAGGAGTAGCGGGGATTCCGGGGCAACGGGGCACGCGCGGGGCTCAGCCGGTCAGGTGCTCCCGCAGGGTCGCGCCCTCATACGCGTGGCGGAAGATGCCACGGCGCTGCAGCTCGGGCACCACGCCGTTCACGAAGTCTTCGAACGACGAATGGTAGAGAGCCGGCATGATGATGAACCCGTCGGCGGCCTCGCTATCGAAGAGGTGCTGCAGCTCGTCGGCGATTGTCGCGGGCGACCCAACCAGCTGCGGGTGCAGCTGGTTGAGGGCCTGCTCGATCGCGAGCTCGGCGACCGTCAAGCTGCGCCGCTCGCTCACCGCCATCAGCATGTCTTCGAACCCGACGCTGCCGGTGGCGCCGCGATGCGCGGTGAGCGCCTCGGTCGCGGGAGCCGCGGGGTCGAGGGCCTCGGCGTGCAGCAGCCGCTCGAGCTTCGCGAGCGCACTCGGCAGGTCGATCTGCGCGACCAGCGCGGCGAGCTTCGCGTTGGCCTCGGCGTCGGTCCACCCCACGATCGGCTGCACGCCCTGCAGCACGCGAATCGTCTCGGGATCGCGACCGTAGTCGACGCGGGCCCGGTCTCGGATCTCGCTGCGCAGCTCGCGCATGGCCTCTGGGGAGTCGCCGATGGCGAACACCACCTCCGCCCAGCGCGCTGCGAACGCGCGGCCGCGCGGCGACGAGCCGGCCTGCATGAGCACTGGGTGGCCCTGCGGACTCTGCGGCAGGGTGAGCGGCCCGCGCGAGAGCGCTCCGGCGACCCGATGCACGCGCGACGGGTCGGCGAAGACGCCCGCAGCCTGGTCGTGCACGAGCGCATCGGGCTCCCACGAGTGCCACAGGTCGACGACGGTCTGCACCACATCGTCGGCGTGGTCGTAGCGCTGGCCGGGCGCCGCGATGCCGGCATGGCCGAGATTGCGCGCCTCGGCATCGGTGGTAGAGGTCACGATGTTCCACGCGGCGCGGCCGCCCGAGAGGTGGTCGACGGAGAGCAGCTGGCGCGCGATCGCGTAGGCCGGCAGAAAGCTCGTCGATACGGTCGCGCCGATGCCGATGCGCGACGTCGCGCCCGCGACGAGCGAGGCCTTCGCGATCGGGTCGAGGTAGATCGCGCCTTTGCCGGCGGTGCGGAGCGTCGTCGCGTACTCACCCACCCCGTCCTCTGGCACCGCGAGAGCGTCGGCGAAGAAGATCATGTCGAAGCAGCCGCGCTCCAACGTGCGTCCGAGATCTGCCGTGAATTGCCCGCTCAGCCAATCCGGGCGGCTGAGCGGGTTGCGCCAGTTCTCGGCGTACTGGCTCGTGGGGGGATTCACCATGCCGACGAGATGCATGCCCCGCTCCGCGCGACTCATGCGAGGGGCGCAGCTGCAGCGCCGTCAGAAGCGCCGTCAGAAGCGCCGGGAATCGTCGGGCTGTTGATCGAGACCGTGAGATGCGTCACGACATGCTGCACTGCGGCACCCACTCCGATCCAGGCGTTCGCGGCGGTCTGCAGCACCGAGGAGAGGTCGCCGTCGAGGCGCGTGGCGTAGTGGTCGGAGCCCGAGTAGACCCCCTCCGCCTTCGCCTGCTCGATCGCCGCGTAGATCGGCGTCATGTGGTCGGCCGGAGCCGCCTGAGGTGTGGAGGCCGCATGGACTGACGGTGATTCAGAACCCGCGTCGAGCAGCGGATACAGCGACCAGTGCGCTCGCGCCCGCACGCCGCTTCGAGGCAGCTCGATCGGTGCGGCGGCTAGTGCGTGGACGCCCGGCGGCAGCGCGCACTGCAGTTCGCCCGGGCATCCGCGGGAGAGCAGGATCGCCGCCGACAGGTGCGCGCCGCTTCGGGCGGCCGCAGTGATGACGCTCTGCACGTAGGCGAGCACGCGCTGCTCGCTGCCCGTGATGAACGTCGAGATGTCGTTCGTCTCGATGGTGAGATCGGTGGCGTCGGCCGAGCCGAGTGCCTCCAGAATGATGCGTACGTAGTCGGAGTCGTAGACCGAGAGTGTGAAGCGCGCTCCCACGCCGTACTGCTCGGGGGTGGGCGTCTGATGCGTCGCTGAAGTCACGCCACCACCCTAGGCGACGCCGCCCCGCGCCGTGCGGTAGACGTGCGGATGTTGCTAGGGTGAACCCCACACGGGAGTCCGGTAGGCCGGGCTGAGAGGAAAGTCCACAGCTTTCGACCGTCGAACCTGATCTGGATCATGCCAGCGCAGGGAGACACTCTACGAACCCGTGCCCGATCGAACCGGAAGGGCACGCATTCATGCGCCATCACACTCACACTCACACTCACACTCACACTCACACTCACACACGTACCCATGCCCGCACCTCGGCGCGCGCCGCCGCCGCGCTGCTGGCGACTGCTGCCATCGCCCTCGTCGGCTGCGCGAGCGCCTCCGACGCACCGAGCGACGCGGGTTCCGCCGAGAGCGCCGGCGGCACCCGAGTCACGTTCGCCCTCGACTGGGCGCCGAACACCAACCACATCGGCGTGTACGTCGCCGATGAGCTGGGCTACTTCGACGAAGCCGGCCTCGACGTCGAGATTCTGCCGTACGGCTCGACACCCGCGACGCAGCTCGTCTCGGCGGGCGAGGCCGACTTCGGCATCGGTGGCCAGTCGACCGTGCAGGTGGCGCGCACCGCCGGTCTCGACCTCCTGTCGGTGTATCGCGTCACGCAGCGCGACTCGGGTCGCCTGGTCTCACTGGCGGATCGTGCAGACGTCGAACGCCCTGCAGATCTCGACGGCATGACCTTCGGCGGCTTCGGCTCGCCGCTCTACAGCGCCCTCGCCAGCGCCACGATCGAGGGCGACGGGGGCAGCGGGGAGTTCGAGGAGGTGGTGCTCGACACCGGCGCCTACGAGGCGCTCTCGCAGGGGCGCATCGACTTCACCCTGTCGGTCGCGACGTGGGAGAACCTGCAGGCAGAGCTCGACGGCCACCCGTACCGCGAGTTCAGCTACCAGGAGTTCGGCGTGCCCGAGCAGCAGTCCACGGGCATCGTCTCGAGCGAGGCGTACCTTGATGCGCACCCCGATGAGGCGCGTGCCTTCGTGGGAGCGGTATCTCGGGGCTACGCCTATGCGGCCGAGCAGCCCGATGCGGCGGCCGACCTGCTGATCGCGGCCAACCCCGATACGCTCGGCACGGCAGAGGAGCTGGTGCGCGAGAGCACCCGGCTGCTCGCGGACGAGTACCTCACCTCGCCCGATCGTGCGATCGGCGCGGCAGACCCCGGAGCCTGGGACGCGTTCGGCGAGTTCCTCTTCGACGGCGGCTTTCTCACGGACTCCGAGGGAGAGCCGCTCGCCGAGCAGCCTGACTGGAGCGCCTACTACACGGATGAGTACCTGGGGTGAGCGGCGTGGCGCTGCGAACTCGGAGGCCGGCAGGAGCGGCTGGGCGTTGGCCGGCGCTCATCGGTGTCATCGCCGCGCCCACGATCGCGTTCCTTCTGCTGCTCGCCGCGTGGCAGACGGTCGCGGTCGCCGGACTCGTTCCGGCAGACATGCTGCCCTCGCCCACCCGCGTCGTCAGCGCTGCCGCAGCCGAGCACACGGTGCTGCTCCGGCACGCCATCCCCACGCTCGTCGCGACGGTCGCGGGGTTCGCGCTGTCGGTGACGGTCGCCTTCGCCACGGCGACCCTGCTCGACTTCTCGCGGATCCTGCGCAGCGCTCTGCTGCCGCTGCTCATCGTGAGTCAGACGCTGCCGCTCATCGCACTTGCGCCGCTCGTGGTGCTCTGGTTCGGTTTCGGCCTGCTCCCGAAGATCCTGCTCGTCGCGTTCGTCACCTACTTCCCGATGGTGGTCGGGCTGCTGCGCGGCTTCGCCGATGCGGATCCCGAGTCCGAACGACTGCTCGCGTCGATGGGGGCCTCGCGCGCGACCGTGTTCCGCCTGGTGAGGCTTCCGGCATCGACCGCGTCGTTCTTCTCGTCGCTGCGCATCTCGATCACGTACGCCGTCGTGGGCGCCATTTTCGCCGAGTACGCCGGAGCGGTGGCGGGTCTGGGGGTCTACATGCAGTCGGCGAAGAACGTGTTTCGCACCGACTTGGTGCTCTCCGCCGTCGGGGTCAGTACCGTGCTCACGCTGTGCCTCTTCGGTGCGGTCGTGCTCGCCGAGCGCCTCGCGGCGCCCTGGTTGCGCATCGAGCAGGGCCGCGACAACGCGCTGGCGGGAGGGCTGCGATGAGCCTGCTCGAGATCAGGGGACTCGCCAAGCGGTTCGCGGATCACACCGTGCTCGAGCACGTCTCGTTCGATGTCGCAGCCGGCGAGATCGTCGCGCTCATCGGGGCGAGCGGAAGCGGTAAGTCGACACTGCTGTCCATCCTCACCGGCGCGCTCGCGCCCGACGCCGGGGAGATCCGTTTCGACGGCGCACCGCTCGCGCAGCAGGGAAGACCGTTCGCCTACATGCCCCAGCGCGATGCGCTGCTGCCATGGCGCAGGGTCGTCGAGAATGCATCGATCGGGCTCGAGGTGCAGGGCGTGCCGAGCCGTGAAGCGCATCGGCGAGTGCGTGCGCTCATCGAGCCGTTCGGGTTGGCGGGCGCCGAGCGGCGCTACCCGCGCCAGCTCTCGGGCGGAATGCGGCAGCGTGTCTCGTTTCTGCGGACGGTGGTGCAGGATCGGCCGATCCTGCTGCTCGACGAGCCGTTCGGGGCGCTCGACGCGATCACTCGCGACGAGTTGCAGCGCTGGCTGCTCGACATGTGGCGCGATACGGGGTGGACCATCGTGTGCATCACGCACGACATTCGCGAGGCGGTGCGTCTGGCGGACCGCGTGCTCGTACTGCCCGCGACGCCCGGCCCGTTCGTGGGTGAGGTGGAGGTCTCCCGCGACATCCCGCGAGACGACGGACTGCTCACCGACCCGCGTGTACCGCCGCTCGAGGCGCAGCTGCATGCCATGCTGCGTGCGACGGATTACGCCTCCCGGTCGAATGACGCCTCCCGGTCGAACCCCATCGCATAGGCGCGCTCGGGAAGCCTCGCGAGTGGCGTGCGGAGCGCCGAGCCGAGTACCGCGGCAGCGGTGGGCGCGAGTCGCCGCGGCCACGGACGCCCGAGCACGGTGTTCAGGCCCGCCAAGCGTGCGGCGGTGCGCGCCGAGGCAAGACGGCTGCGCTCCCAATGCCGCAACGCAGTGTTCTTCTCGCGCGTTCGCTCTGTAGGCGTGCGGGAAGCGGCGCCGTGCCGCGAGCCCGAGCGCGCCCGAGCGAGAACCGGGGCGAGGGTGACGGCGTCAAGCAGGCCCAGGTTCATGCCCTGCCCGCCGATCGGACTCACCTCGTGCGCGGCATCGCCGATGGCGATGACGGCGTTTGCGAACACCATGCGGTCGAGCAGCACTCTGCGAATGCTGAAGCGGCTCGCCCCGGTGACGTGGGCGGCGAGCTCTGGGCAGCCCATGCGCGCTGAGATCGCCTCAGCAAGGCGCTCGCCGTCGCTGTCACTGACGCCGTCGCCGACTCCCGCATCGTGGTGGCGCGGCGACACCCGCGCCACCAGCCTGCGCCCGCCCCCTGGCATCGGGAAGGATTCTGCGACGCCTCCCGATCCGAGCGTGATCACTGCGGTGTGCTCCGGCTGCCCCGGAGACTCAGAAAGGTCGGTCATGAGATACCGGTCGGGGTACGCGCGAGACCGACCGGTGAAGAGCCCGCTCAAGAGCCTCCGCCCCGATGCGCCCGTGGCGACGACGACCGTGCCGGCGAGCCATGATCGCGATCCGCCGCCGGCGTCCACCGCATGCACCGCTACCCCGGCCGGCGTCGGGTGCACGCCCACGACGCGCATGCCGCGTACGGGCGGAGGTCCCTGGGCCGCGACCGTCGCCTCGGTAACCGCCTGCGGCACCGAAGCAACGAAGGGAAAGCGCACCGATAGGCGATCGAAGTGCACTTCGCCGACCGTGCGACCCGCGGCGACAGCGATCCCGCGGGTGATCCGCGTGGCACCGGCCAGCAGGCGCTCGGTAGCGCCGCTCGCTTCCAGGGCGGTGAGCACGGGAGGGTGCACGCCGATCGCACGCGAACCGGGAGACGCATCGACCCGCTGTTCGAGCAGTACGACGTCGACCCCCAGCCGCTGCAATTCGGATGCGAGGAGCGAGCCGCTGGGGCCAGCACCGACCACCAGCACGTCGCACGCGGCCGTTTCGTTCATGCGGAACCCCCGGCACGATGCACTGCGAGGAGACGGAATCGGCCGACGCGCTCCGACCTCCAACTCGACGGGAGCACGTCGGCGAGTTCACCGGGGGTATAACTGCGTCGGATACTGCGGAGCCCGTCGACGCGCAGAAGCGTGCCGACGCTCACGGGCACGGCGCCGACCGCGAACGCGGCGTAGGCGAGTCGACCCCGCGAGATATCGGAGTGCACGGCGAGCCGCGTCGCGAGTGCCTCCGAGTCCGCGAGCAAGCCGGCCAACTCGGTCTCGGTCAGGTGATGGAGCAGGTGATTCGACAGCACGACGTCGAATTGCTCCTGGGCGGCTACGAGATCTGCAGAGAAGCACTCGCGGTAGACGACGCCGGGAATCGGGGGAGTCGACGAGGCGACGGCGATAGCACGAGGATCGGGGTCGATCCCCACTCCCTGCACCGCATAACCGTCACGCGCGGCCATCATCACGATGCGACGCAGCACGTCACCACCGCCGCACCCGATGTCGAGAATCCTCAGGGGCGCGCCACGTGGCGCCTGCGCGCTCGCCGCAGCGAGCGCCGGGCGCACATGCGTGCGATAGACCCGTGCCCACGAGGCGACCGCGCGGTTCACCGCACCGAACCCTCGCAGCGTGCGTCGCAGTCGAGCGGGGTCGCAGTGCGGGTCGTCCATGATCTCCATCAACGCCGTATCGCGGTGCGCCAGCGAAATGAACGGGAACCGAGGCATCTTCATCGAGTGTCCGTCACCGAGCCGATCGTCTCACCGAGCGAGCTGCGACGCCGAGTTCGTCGCGGGTGCGCTCGCCGCAGCGCCGATGGGAATGCCCGTGGCGCCGGTGACATCAGTCTCCGGCACCTCGGCCACGTGCTCGGTTCGAGCAGCGACGCGGGTGAAACGCGCGGTTTCGACCGTTAATCCCGGCCCGAAGCACAGCCCGGCCACCGTCGCACCGTCGGGCATCGCGTCGTCGGCCAGGATGCGCTGCAGAATGAAGAGGATCGTCGCGCTCGACATGTTGCCGTATTCGCGGAGCACGGACCGCGACCGCTGCATGGCTTCCTCCGAGAGTCCGAGTCCGTCTTGCACCCGATCGAGCACGCTGCGACCGCCGGGATGCACCGCCCACGCATCGATGTCCGCAACTCCGCCGGACGCGTCGCCACCGAGCATCGGGCCGACGACGGAGGCGACCTCGCGCCCGATGATGCGCGGCACGTTGGCCGTGAGACGCATCTCGAACCCGTAGTCGCCGATGGTCCAGTCCATGTCCGCTTCGCCCTCCGATGTGAGCGCGGTCGAGAACGCGCCGACATCGAGCACTGGGGCGGATCGGCGGGCAGGCATCGGATCTGATGCCACGATGGCCGCTGCCGACCCGTCGCCGAAGACTGCGGACGCCACGATCTGTTCCGGGTCGCGCGACGAGCGAATGTGCAGCGAGCAGAGTTCGGTGCACACGACGAGGATCACCGAGCCGGGCTGCGAGTCGGCGATCCGGGCGGCCGAGCGTAATGCGGGGAACGCGGCTGCGCACCCCATGAAGCCGATGTTGGTGCGCTCGGCGCTCGTCGGGATGCCGAGCTCGCGCACCAATAGGTAATCGGGGCCTGGCGCGAAGAACCCGGTGCACGATGCGGTCACGACGTGCGTCACGTCGCTGGCCGACACCCCTGCTCGCTCGAGTGCGTCGCGCGCCGCCGCGGCGGAGAGCGGGGGCGCCTCGCGTCGATACACGAGATTGCGTTCACCGGTGCTGGGGGAGCGAAGCAGATCACGCCCCTCGGTGAATACGTCGGAGTTGGAGATCGATCCCTCATCGGAGTCGAGCCCGCCGATGACCGAGTATCGCGTGTCGATGGCCGACTGGTCGAATGCCGCACCGATGAGGCGGGAGGTCAGCCGATCGACTCCGGGTTGCGCAGCGAAGAAATCGCGGGTGCGCGATTGCGCCAGACGAGCGGACGGAACTGCGGTGCCAATAGCGAGAATCTGCGTGCCCATGCCGCAAACCTAGTACTGCTCCTCGACCGATGCGCCGGGGTTGACAGGCTCTCGGGTGCTTCAGCGCGAGGTGAGGGCCAATTCATTGCCCCTGCAGCGAAGCTGGGAACTTACTGCATATCGCACGTCGCGCGCAACCGCCTATTGGGAGGGCTCCGAACACTCCACACTGAGTACACCGGGTGACATGCGCTGTGCCGACATTGTCACCTCCAGCGAATAACAGAAGGAGAACGTCGTGAAGAATTCACCTAATCGCATTCTCGGAGTGATCTTCGGCGCGGTCTACGTCTTGGTCGGTCTGCTCGGCTTCGCCGTCACCGGCGGCGTGGGCTTTGTTGCGACCGAGGGCGGCCTGCTGCTCGGCATCTTCGAGGTCAACCCGCTGCACAACATCGCCCACCTCTTGATCGGTGCTGCGCTGCTGCTTGCGGGCCTGGCCAACGTGCGCGCAGCGAAGGGCGTGAACGGCACCGTGGGAGCCGTGTACCTGCTCCTCGGTATCGTCGGCTTCTTCATTGCAGACACCGCAGCGAACATTCTCGCCTTGAACACCGCCGACCACATCCTCCACCTCGGCAGCGCGCTCGTGCTGCTCGTCGTCGCAATCGCGGCTGACAAGCACGTCGCGCCAGCGACGCGTCCCGCGGTCTAACATGGGCGCATTCTGATGATGATCAGAGCATTGTGGCCGGCCCTGGCATCGCTCGGGGCCGGCCTCGTGCTGTTCGCCACGGCGGCAGGTGCGGCCCCTGCCGTGGCGATTCCCGTGGGAATCGCGGGTGCGGTCGAGCTGGCCTGGGCCTTCAGCGTGCTGCGAGCCGGGCGGCTGGTCATGCCGCGCGCCGCGATCGTCGGCGGCGCGGTCGGCATCGTCGGGTCGGGGTTCCTCCTGCTGACCGGGCCGGTCGCGCTGGTTCCATTCGTGGCGCTCTTCGTGTTCCACTGGTCCATCGCCATTGCGGCGGTGATCGAGTTGCGCGGTGCGCGGGCACGGAGCCTGGGGGCGGCTGCGACGGTCGCGATGGCACCGTCAACGGCGCCGTCAACGGCATCCGCGCCTGCCCCCGCACCCCGACAACGTCGCGCCGGCGCATTCACGATCGTACTGGTGATCGAGGCGATGCTGGTCGCCGCGATCGCCACACCCGCTCTCGCGGCGAGCGAGGCCGGGGAGTTCGCGGTGCCTCACGGAACGCTGCACTCCGGTCATTGACGGAGCCGCGCGGCGCTGTCGGCGCTCGCCAGGAACCTCTAGTGTGGATTTCAGGAGCCTCGCGCACCTCGAGGCCGGAAGGAGAACACCATGCAGCACACTCTGGACGAACTCGCGAACACCGGTGGCCAAAGCGTGCTGCCCTGGGTGATCGGCGCGGCGATCGTGATCGTGATCGCCGCTGCGCTGATCATCTTCGCGGCGATGCGGAAGCGACGAGCTGCGTCGGTCGATGCAGCGAGCACCGACGACGGAGCAGCGACCTCGGGCGGTGTCGACCCGACCAACCCGGGAGGTCCCGCGAATCTGGCGGGACCCGCTGAACCGACCGATCCATCTGATCCGACGCGCTAGCGAACACAAGGGATACACGTATGCGCACCACGGAAGTACTCGCCGACCTGGCGCGTCGACCTCTGGATGCCGCCGAAGCGTTGCGGCCGAAGCTGGTTCCCGAGCTGTTGAACGCCCACGCTCACCATGACAACTCCATCGCGTGGTTGCTCTGGCACGCGGCTCGCGAGATCGACGCGCAGATCGCCGATCTCTCGGGAGACGAACCCATCTGGACAGCCCAGGGGTTCGATCAGAAATTCGACCTCGACCTCCCGGCATCGCGCATCGGATACGGCGATAGCTCCGAAGACGCTCGACGCCTCGTCTGCGTCGATGCAGACCTGTTGCTGGAGCATCTGCGGGCGGCCGTTGAGGCACATGTCGCGTACCTGAGCGGCCTCGACGACGCAGCCCTCGACGAGGTGATCGACGCGGGCTGGGATCCGCCGGTGACGCGTGCGTCGCGGCTCATCAGCGTTGCTGCCGACGCCCTCGAACACGTCGGTCAGGCCGCGTACGTCACCGGGATGGGCGTCGACGCCTTCGAATAGGACGCTGACTCGACGAGCGCGAACACCGTTGAGGCGTGCGCGATGCCATTGATCTGCAGTGCGATCGACGCCGGTCCCGGGTAGTAGCGGCGCGTCGAGAGCGGCCGAAACGACTGCGCGCCCGCGACTTCCGTCGTCTCGCCCGGTGACAGTTCGCGCAGGGCGAGCTTGAAGACCTTGGTGCGCTCCCGTCCGCGGGAATCGGGGAAGGCGAGTACGTAGTCGATCACGATCCGCACCGGCTCAGAATCGCGATTCGTCACCGACGCGGAGAATCGCACCGCGTCGCCGATCGGCACCTGGGAGCTCGAGAGCGCGAGCGGAGTCACGTCGAGCTCCGCAGGCGCGAAGCCGAGTATGCCGAGCGCGCCGGTGTCGCCACGTTTCACGAGTGTGCGGAGGGCGTGCCGTGCCGTGCGATCGACGTGAGTGCCGCCGCTCTCGCGCCAGCCCGTCACGGTGTCGACGGCGAACGCCGCGTGATGTCGACTGTGATCGTTCACGTGATTCGCCACGGATCGACGCACCGACTCCTCGGCGTCGTCGAACAGCGCATCGACGATGGGGCGGCTTGCGGTGGGATCCGCGACGAGCGCGGGAATGCGCTCCGCCCACGGCAGCAGCGGCCGACTGCCTTCGGATGCCAGGCGGCGCACATGCCAGTCCGCGTCGGACGTCCATTCGTGCAGCTGAGCCAAGCCCCGCTCGAGATCGTGGCGGAGCAGCGGACGAATGGCGAACTCAGACGTCATACGCGGCGTCAGTTCTCGCATGACGGCGAGGGCATCGTCGAAGGACGCTGAGGTGTCGGCTTCGACTGCGCTCCACGCGACGGCGAGGCCGACGGGCCAGAGCATCCACCCTTCGAACCCGGAGTCGTGCAGTGCGGCGCGCGTCACTGCGGTGAGCCGCCGCGGGTCATTGCCGTGATCCTCGCGTATCGCAGAGGCGAGCAGGCGTGCGCGGCCACTGAGCCCCAGGCCGGTCAGGGTGTCGGCTGCTGAGCGCATAGCACTGGTGTTCGCCTGGGGATCCGCCTCGCGCAGCAGACGGGCGAGCTCGTGAGCGCGATCCTTCCCGAGAAGCTCATCCGTCATGGACATCGAGATGCTCCGCTCCTTGGTTTCAGTGGTCGTGCCTCGCATGGAGTGTACGGCACGCCGCACCGGCCGGGTAACCCTGTTGCCGCGGCATGCACCGGCCCGTTAGCGTCGAAGCGTCGCCCTGAGTGGGGCAGCGGAGGGAGCACTATGAGCGCGCACAGCCGACAGGGTTCGGGTATCGACGAGCCTGCGGCCCCAGCATCCGAGCGAGGCGTCGTCGCCCGTGCGATCGCGTGGGCGCTCCGGCTGCGACTGGTGCGCGCATACCTGAGATACAGCGAGCACCGCGGACCCATGCTCGCCGACAGCCTCACCTACCGCGCACTGTTCAGCGTGTTCGCGGGCATCCTGCTCGGGTTCTCCATCGCCGCGCTCTGGCTGGGCTCGAACCCTGAGGCCATGGCGACGCTCACGCAGACGCTCGACCGGGTCATCCCGGGTATCGGGGATATCGTCGATCCGAGTACCTTTGAGGCGCCGACGGGCTTCACCATCGTGGGTGCCGTGTCGCTGCTCGGACTGCTGGGCGCGGCGATCAGCGCGATCGGCAGTCTGCGCATCGCGCTGCGCACGCTGGCCGACGAGGTGCACGACGATGTCTTCATCCTCTGGGTCGTACTGCGCAACCTGCTCGTCGCTGTGCTGTTCGGTGGCCTGCTCGCCGGCGCGGCAGTAGTCAGCGTTGTGGGATCAGTCGGCGTCTCGTCGCTGCTCGGCTGGCTGGGAATCGCAGAAGGGCCGGTCACGGAATGGGCCACCCGCATCTTCGGCATTCTGGTCGTCTTCGTCATCGATTCCGTCGCCATCGCACTCGTCTTCCGAGTGCTTTCCGGCGTTCGAGCGCCGGCGAAGGCGCTCTGGAGTGGCGCGCTCATCGGTGGCTTCGGGCTTGTCGTGCTCCAGGAGCTGTCCGGGCTCTTCGTGCGGGGAGCGACCTCGAACCCGTTGCTCGCCTCCTTCGCGACGCTGATCGCTCTTCTCATCTGGATCAACCTGTCGTCGCAGGTCATCCTCATCTCGAGCAGCGTCATCATCACCGCAACGGCCGAGTCTCGAGACCGTCTGCGCGAGAAGTACGGCGCCGAGACGCTGGTGCAGCACCGTCGGCTCCGTGCCGAAGAGCTCGTGCACACGGCGACGAGAGAGCTGCGATCTGCCCAGGAGGCGGAGCAAGAGGAGCGCGAGAAGGCCCTCGCCGATGTGGCAGAGAGCGAACGCGACGAGAAGTCTGAGACACCTGTCTCGGGCACGGGGGAGCCGCGGAACTCGGCCGCAGAGACGCGGCGGCCCTGACACCGAGGGATAAGGTGGTCGGGTCGCGCGTCGCATCAGGCGAACGGCACTTCGCGAACCGAGAGGCAGGCCCATATGGCCGACGAGCAGCTGCAGAACTTCGAGGCGGTCGTGCGCGCGGCGGCGCAATCGGGGCACGAGCGCACGCTCGCCGACCTGCAGCGGCTCGTGCGCATCCCATCGGTGTCGTGGCCGGCTTTCGATCCGGCCCACGTGGTGGAGAGTGCTGATGCCATCGCCGGGCTGCTCGCCGAAATCGGCGTGTTCGACGTCGTCGATGTGCGGCGGGCGCCGATCGAGGGCGGGACCGAACTGGGCCACCCCGCCGTCGTCGCTCGGCGCGAGGCCCGAAACGGTCGACCGACGGTGCTGCTGTACGCCCACCACGATGTGCAGCCGCCCGGAAAGGAAGCGGACTGGCAGTCGCCCGCGTTCGAACCGACGGTGCGGAACGGGCGCCTCTACGGTCGTGGCGCGGCCGACGACAAGGCGGGCGTCATGGCGCACGTCGGCGCGGTTCGTGCACTCGTGGCCGCCGCCGAGGCGGAGGCGTGCGACCTCGACCTCGGAATCGCGCTCTTCATCGAAGGCGAAGAGGAGTGGGCGTCCCAGTCCTTCGGCAATTTCCTGCGAGAGAATCGTGAACTGCTCGCGGCCGACGCGATCATCGTCGCCGACTCGAGCAACTGGGACGAGGTGACGCCGGCGCTGACCGTCGCGCTGCGCGGCGCCGTGGCGTTCAACGTGCGCATACAGACCCTCGATCGCGCGTCGCACTCTGGCATGTTCGGGGGCGCCGTACCCGACGCGATGCTCGCCGCCGTGCGTCTGCTCGACACGCTCTGGGACACGGATGGGGCCGTCGCCGTCGCGGGCCTCGATCCTGCCGATCTCACGGTGCCCGAGTACGACGAAGCGCGGCTTCGCACGGAGACGGGCCTGCTCGACGGAGTGCACCCCGTGGGGCGCGGGGCGATCCTCTCACGGCTCTGGGCGCAGCCTGCGATCACGATCACGGGACTCGATGTTCCCGACGTCGCGAACGCCTCCAACACGCTGATTCCGAGTGTACGGGTGCGCATCAGTGCGCGAATCGCTCCGGGGCAGGATCCGCAGGACGCCTACGCTGCGCTCACCCGGCACCTGCAGGATCACGCGCCCTTCGGCGCGCGCCTCACGTTCGAGGACCCGGGACTCGGTCAGGCCTTCCAGGTCGACACGACCGGCTGGGCGGTCGCGGAGGTGCGCGGCGCGATGGCCGACGCGTGGGAGCGCGAGCCGGTCGATATCGGAGTCGGAGGCTCCATCCCGTTCATCGCGGAGCTCGTCGAGGAATTTCCCGCCGCGCAGATTCTCGTCACCGGCGTCGAGGATCCCGACGGCCGCGCGCACAGCCCGAACGAATCGCTGCACCTCGAGTCATTCCGCAAGTCGGTACTCACCGAGGCGTTGTTCCTCGCGCGCCTGAACCGCCGCTCCGAGTAACTCCTGCTGGGGGCGAGCAGGCGCTGACGCCCCCAGCAGTCGCGGGATCAGTGCTTGTGCGCCGGCCCGCCGGAAGCGGCCTCGTCGGAGGTGCTCGCAGCGGTCTCGGTGGACGGGGGAGCCGCAGGGCCCTCGGGGGCGGTGGGCGAGGAACCCGGATCCTGCGCGGCCTGAGCCTTGAGCAGATCGCGAATCTCTCCCAGGAGATCGATGTCGCTCGGGCCGGTGGGGGCCTCGACGACCTTCGGTCGCAGCCTGTTCATCGGGAGCACGAAGACGAAATAGACGACTGCCGCGACGATGACGAAGTTGATGATCGCACCGATGACCGCGCCGAAGGCGATCTCGCCGCCTCGCGGAAGACCGACGATCAGTGCGCCGTCGAGCGAATCAGCATCGAACGCTTGACCGATGATCGGATTGATGAGCGAATCGACGACCCGCTGCACGACCGTGTTGAACGCAGCGCCGATGACGACGGCGACCGCGAGCTCGATGACGTTGCCTCGCAGGATGAACGCCTTGAAACCACTCAACATGTGTGTTCCCCTCCCCGAACTGTCCGTCGGTAGTTAGATGCAGGCCATCGCGTCGTCGGTGACGGCGTCGAAGTAATCGCTGATCAACGTGCTGCTGTCGTCCACGCTCATCGGATCCTGAGCGTACTCGTAGAAGCGCTGGTAGACCGACTGGTTCGGGCTCGAGATGTCTGCGAGCGGCTTCAGCGAATCGAGCACCTCGGGAGTGAGTTCACCGGAGGCGCCGCTCGTAGAGAAGGCGGTCAGCGCATCGCAGAACTCGGCTGAACGCTCGCCGACGTCCTCACCGGTGTCTGTGGAGCCATCCGCGGCGGCGTCTGCTGCGCCCTCGGCCGCCCCAGCTGCAGCGCTGTCAGACGCCCCGCTCGAAGCGCTTTCGCTCGGCGTGGGTGCCGGTGAAGGGGATTCGAGTTCTTCGGTCATCTGCTCGAAGTCGTCCATTGCTGCGCCAGAGGCGTTCATCAGCGTGCCGAAGATGAAGAGCGAGAAGATGAGCACGCCGGCCGAGACGAGCACGGCGACCCCACCGGTGATGATGCCGGTGAGTGACATCCCCTTCGACTGGCGCTTCTTCAGCGCGATGATGCCGAGGATCACGGCGGCGATGCCGCCGAGGATGCCGATGAACCAGGCCCAGAAGAAGACGAGGCTCGCGATGCCCACGACGAGTGCGGCGATAGCCAGACCCTTCGGCTGCACCGGCGGGTACCCGCCGGGCGCGTACCCGCCCTGCGGCGACTGGGGGCCCTGCGGGGGAACCGCTCCGTACGGTGCCTGACCCGGCTGGGGGCCATTCGGCTGCTGGGGAGCACCCGGCTGCTGGAAGGAGGGAGGCGGCGTAACGCCGGCGGGAGGCGGCGTGGTGCCGTACGCGGGCGGCGCCGCTGAAGTGGGAGGCAGGGGCGTCGTGGTCGGCGGCGGCACCGCGGCGCCGGGCTGGAAATCGGAGGGGAGCTGAGAGGTGAGCTCCGGCTCGGACACGGACGGCGGCTGCAGCGGCGCGTTGGGCTGCTCGGGCTGCTCGCCGTTCGGGAGATTCGGGTCGGACATGAGCGGTACGGCTCCTTCAGCTGGTTCGGCTTCCCCGGGCCGATTCGCGGCGCCGAACGGCGGGTGCGAACCCCGGTGGTGCGACACGGGTCCCCGTCGCACCACACCATCTTATGGGCGAACTGCGCACTCTGGGCGATTTCTCTATGCGTTTGCAGCGTGAGCGGCCAGCGTGAGCGGCCAGCGCGAACGCGGGTGGATGGCTTAGCGTGGACACCATGGAATTCCTCGGCGCGATGCCCACTGTCGACCTCACGTATTCCGATGTCTTCCTGGTGCCGCGGCACTCGGAGGTGCGCAGCCGACTCGACGTCGGCCTCGCGCCCGACGACGGCACTCCTGCGACGATTCCGCTGGTCGCTGCCAACATGAATTCAGTGACCGGCCCGCGCCTCGCCGCGGTGCTTGCACGCCGAGGGGGGCTCGCGGTGCTGCCCCAGGATCTCTCCCACGAGGCCACCGTCCAGGCGATCCGTCGGGTGAAGCATGAACCGGTGGCCGTCGATGCGCCGATCGTGCTGCCACCCGATGCCACTGCCGCGGACGCGCTCCGCTGGATTCCGCGGGCCGAGGGGCAGCTCGTCGTGATCGCGGATGCCGATGGAGCGGACTCGCCGGTGCCGATCAACGCTGTCCGCGGCACGCTCGGGGCTCAGCGCCTGGCATCCGTGCCGCATGACGCACGCCTGGGCGACCTGCTTCACGCGCAGACCGTGGTGCTCCAGGAAGCTGATCTCGGTGACGCGCGCGCGGCCTTCGACGCGGTCGACGCCGCCCTGATGGCCAATCCCGGGGGCTCCTCTGACGCCGTCTGCATCGCGCGAGACGGCATGCTCCTCGGCACCCTCTCACGCCGGTCCGCCCTGCGCGCATCGATTTACGGGCCGGCCCTCGACGCGCAGGGGAGACTCGCGGTGGCGGCGGCCGTCGGCATCAACGGCGACGTCGCGGCGAAGGCGCGCGCACTCGCCGAAGCGGGAGCCGACGTGCTCGTCGTCGACACGGCCCATGGCCACCAGGGCGGCATGCTGCGCGCCCTCGACGCCATAGCCGGTCTCGACCTGGGCCTGCCGATCGTCGCGGGGAACATCGTCACGGCTGAGGGTGCTCAGGATCTCATCGCTGCTGGCGCATCGATTCTGAAGGTCGGCGTCGGGCCCGGTGCCATGTGCACGACGCGCATGATGACCGCTGTGGGGCGGCCGCAGTTCTCCGCCGTGCTCGAGACGGCCCAAGCGGCGAGGGAGTTCGGCGCCCACGTGTGGGCTGATGGCGGTGTGCGGTACCCGCGCGATGTCGCGCTCGCTCTCGCGGCAGGCGCGTCGTCGGTGATGATCGGCTCCTGGTTCGCGGGCACCACGGAATCGCCTGGGGAGCTCCTGGCAGATGCTGACGGGCGTCAGTACAAGGAATCCTGGGGCATGGCCTCCACGAAAGCGGTTCAGGGTCGATTCGGAGGGCTCGACGCATTCGAACTCGCACGGAAGGAACTCTTCGCGGAGGGCATCTCTTCGTCGAAGATCTATCTCGACCCGCAACGGCCGGGGGTCGAAGACCTGATCGACATGATCACCTCTGGCGTGCGGTCGTCCTTCACCTACGCGGGTGCGAGCAGTGTTCCGGAGTTCCACGCCCGTGCGCGAGTCGGGCTGCAGTCGGCCGCGGGCTACGAGGAGGGCAAGGCGCTGCCCGTCTCCTGGTAGCGGATCGCGCGCAGCGGTCCGCCACTGCGCGGCGCCCTGAGTGATTCGCCCTCGATCCGCCAGCCCCTGCAGGTGAAGCGTGCGACCCGAATAGACTGGGGCACCTACGACCGTAAGGAGCATCGGTGAAGTACATCTCGACCCGCGGCGGCATGGAGCCGGCCCCCTACAGTGCGATCCTGCTCGAAGGGCTTGCGACCGATGGCGGACTCGTCGTGCCGGAGACGCTGCCGCAGGTGACGGCCGACGAGATCGAATCGTGGCGCTCGCTCAGCTATCCCGAGCTCGCCGCAGAGTTGCTAAGCCGTTTCGCGACGGACATTCCCCGCGAAGATCTCGATCGCATGTGCCGGGACGCGTACAGCTCCGACCTCTTCGTCGCCCCAGAGGTCATTCCGCTCACGCCAATCGACGACGAGATCACGCTCGTCGGTCTCTCGGAAGGCCCCACGCTCGCATTCAAGGACATTGCGATGCAGTTCCTCGGGCAGTCTCTCGAGTACGTGCTCGCCCGTAGCGATCGCGCGCTCAATATTCTGGGGGCCACCTCGGGCGACACAGGCTCTGCTGCAGAGTACGCGTTGCGCGGCAAAGACGGCATCGCGGTATTCATGCTCTCCCCGCAGGGGCGCATGAGCGCCTTCCAGCGCGCGCAGATGTATTCGCTCGAAGACGACAACATCCACAACATCGCGGTCGAAGGGGTCTTCGACGACTGTCAGAACCTCGTGAAGGCGCTCTCCAGCGATCTCGAGTTCAAGCGCGCGCATCACCTCGGAACCGTGAACTCGATCAACCTGGGCCGTATCACGGCTCAGCTCGTGTACTACTTCTGGGCGTGGCTTCGGGCGAGCGATTCCGTTCCGGTCGCCGAACGCGCTGGGTACGAAGTGTCGGTGACCGTGCCCTCGGGCAACTTCGGCAACATCCTCTCGGGGCATCTCGCGAAGACGATGGGGCTGCCCCTGCGCAAGCTGGTGCTGGCTGCGAACGAGAACAATGTGCTCGATCACTTCTTCCGCACCGGTGTCTACGCGCCTCGGAGCGCGGCGGAGACGCATGCCACCTCGAGCCCGTCGATGGACATCTCGAAGGCGTCGAACCTCGAACGCTTCGTCTTCGATCTCGTCGGGCGTGATCCCGAACGGCTGAGTGCCGCGTGGCGCGAACTCGACGAGACCGGTCGGATCGATCTCACCGCCGAGCTCGTGCGGTTCGAGGCTGAGTACGGTCTGCGCAGCGGATCCAGCACACACGAGGATCGCGTCGCGACCATCCGCTCGGTGCACGAGGGCAGCGGCATCCTCATCGATCCGCACACCGCCGACGGAGTGAAAGTCGCACGGGAGTACCTCGAGCCCGGCGTCCCGATGCTGGTGCTCGAGACCGCGAAGCCGGAGAAGTTCCCGGACATCGTGTTCGAAGCGACCGGCGTGCAGCTGGGCATTCCTGAGCACCTCGCGGGTCTCCTCGAGCGTGTGCAGCGCGTCACCGAGATGACCGATGATGCGGCTGAACTGCGCGCGTTCATCGCCGCGCGCGCCGTGCATCGGTGATCGGCCGCGGTGCTGGCCCGACGAAATTGATCGAACGATAGGGGAGTGCGAATGTTCGGATGGGGCGCGAAGCGCGAGATCGATGAACGTCTCACGCGGATGGAGCTCGGCATCGACCGACGGTCGGCAGGGCCGAGAAACGTGCGCTCGGCGTGGAGTGACGGATTCGGGCTGATGGCGACCCGGTCGCTGCAGGTGATCATCGTACTGATCCTGACTGCGGCGATCATCTGGGGAATGCGCTCGCTCACCACGGTCGTGATCCCGATCCTGCTCGCCCTCATCTTCGCGAGCACCTTCGCACCCGTGACGAATTGGTTGCGCCGGCATCACGTGCCGTCTGCGCTTTCGGCCGTGATCGTGCTCCTCGGGATCGTCGTGCTGCTGTCGGGGATCGGGTGGCTGATCGTCTGGGCCGTTCGCGATCAGTGGGATGACCTGTCATCGCAGGCGCAGGACGGGTTTGCGCAGGTCGTCGAGTGGTCGCGTTCGCTGCCATTCATGCCCGACGATTCCCAGCTGCACGAGTGGGGCGACCAGGCTCTCGACTTCATCACGAGCGCTCAGTTCGGTTCAGGAGCGCTGGCCGGAGTCGGAGCGCTGACGAGCTTCATCACGGGCCTCGTACTCATGGTCGTCGTGCTGTTCTTCTTCCTGAAAGACGGCCCGAGCATCTGGCGCTTCATGCTGCGCCCCTTCCAGGGCGAGTCGCTGCGCCGCGCTGAGCGCGCCGGTGCCAAAACGGTCGCCACGCTCGGTTCATACGTTCGGGGTACCGCCGGTGTCGCAGCTGTCGACGCGCTCGGCATTGGAATCGGGCTCGTCATCTTGCAGGTCCCGCTCGCCCTGCCGCTCGCAGTGCTGGTCTTCGTGCTCGCGTTCATCCCGATCGTCGGCGCCACCGTTGCTGGCATTCTCGCCGCACTCGTGGCGCTCGTGTCGAACGGGCTGGTCAACGCGCTCATCGTCGTCGGCGTCGTGATCCTCGTCAATCAGCTCGAGGGCAACTTCTTGCAACCGGTGCTCATGGGCCGCGCTCTCAAGCTGCACTCGCTCGTCATTCTCCTCGCGTTGACCATCGGCACGGTGCTGAGCGGCATCCTCGGCGCGATTCTCGCCGTGCCGATCGCTGCGGTTGCCTGGGGTGTCATCAAGGTGTGGGACGGCGCAGACACTCCGGCGAAGTGGGCTCGCCCGCACCGTACGGCGGATTTCTGATCCGCAACGACCGCGATGGTCTCGCGTGATCTCGCCTCTCGGCCCGGAATCACGCGAGACACACCCGGGCGGGGCGGCCCGATTTGGCTTGCAGCGCCGGGATGTGTTTATATATATGAGTTGCCAGCGCGGCCGGGGAAGCCCGGGAAGCCGGTACACGCATTCGGCCCCATCGTATAGCGGCCTAGTACGCTGCCCTCTCACGGCGGTAACGCGGGTTCGAATCCCGCTGGGGTCACCGAATGCAGAAGCCTCACCTTCGGGTGGGGCTTCTGTGCGTTGTGGGCTGATTTCCGCGCGATGCCCGCGCGGGATGCGACGCAGAACAGCGGCAGTATGCTGGAAGGGTTGTCCAGCACACGAAGGAGCGTCACGTGACTCGTACCATCAAGCTCGCAGTCATTCCGGGTGACGGGATCGGACCCGAGGTCATCGAGCAGGCGAATCGCGTGCTCGATGCGGTGCTCGAGGGTGGCGACGTGGTGTTTGCCCGTACGGAGTTCGCCCTCGGCGCCGAGCGCTTTCTCGCCACTGGCGAGACGCTGCCGCAAGCCGAGCAGGCGGCGATCGCCGAGCACGATGTGATCTTGTTCGGTGCGGTCGGCGGCGTGCCGGGTGATGCCCGTCTGAAAGACGCGAACATCGAGCGTGGCCTGCTGCTCAAGCTTCGCTTCGATTTCGAGCACTACGCCAACGTGCGCCCGTGCACGCTGTTCCCCGGTGTCGTGTCGAAGCTCGCCGACCCCGGGGAGGTCGACTTCGTCGTCGTGCGCGAGGGCACCGAGGGTCCCTACGCGGGCAACGGCGGCCTGTTGCGCCCCGGAACGCACGGCGAGGTCGCCACGGAGGTCTCCGTGAACACCGCGTTCGGCATCGAGCGGGTGGTGCGGTACGCGTTCGAGACGGCGCTCACCCGGCCGCGGAAGAAGCTCACCTGGGTGCACAAGACGAACGTGCTCGTGCACGCGGGCGCCACCTGGCAGCGCATCGTGCAGACGGTTGCGGCCGAGTACCCCGAGGTCGCCGTCGACTACATGCACGTCGACGCCGCCACCATTTTCATGGTGCAAGATCCGTCGCGTTTCGATGTGATCGTCACCGACAACCTGTTCGGCGACATCCTCACCGATCTGGCCGGCGCGATCGGCGGCGGCATCGGCCTCGCAGCCTCCGGCAACATCAATCCCGACGGCACGTTCCCGAGCATGTTCGAGCCGGTGCACGGCTCCGCTCCCGACATCGCCGGGAAGCAGCTTGCAGACCCGACCGCGGCGATCCTCTCCGCAGGTCTCATGCTCGATCACCTGGGGCTCGTCTCCGACGGCGACCGCCTTCGCGCGGCCGTTCAGGCCGACCTCACCTCCCGTGGAACCGCAGCGCGCGGCACGCATGAGATCGGCGACGCCGTGATCGCGCAGCTGGCGCAGCGCGGGGCCTGACCGCGCAATCACCGACGCGAGAGAGAATTCTGATGACTGATCTGCAGTTCACCCACACCGAAGCGAAGCGCCTCTCGGCGAACGAACGCGACGCGATTCTGCGCGATCCCGGGTTCGGCAACCACTTCACCGACCACATGATCTCCATCGTCTGGACGAAGGATGCGGGCTGGCACGACGCCGAAGTGCTTCCCTACGGCCCCATCCCCATGGATCCGGCGTCGTCCGTGCTGCACTACGGGCAGGAGATCTTCGAAGGGCTGAAGGCGTACCGCCGCTCGGACGGCTCGGTCGTGACGTTCCGCCCCGACGCGAACGCCCGTCGCCTCAACGAATCCGCGCGACGCCTCGCCCTGCCCGAGATTCCCGAGGACCTCTTCGTCGCCGCGATCGGCGAGCTCGTCACGGTTGACGCCGAGTGGGTGCCGAGCGGTGATGATCAGAGCTTGTACCTGCGGCCCTTCCTGATCGCCGACGAGAGCTTTCTGGGGGTGCGCGCTGCTGAGCGGGCGCGCTTCCTCATCATCGCCAGCCCGGCCGGGCCGTACTTCACCGGTGGGGTGAAGCCCGTCTCGATCTGGCTCTCCGAGGAGCACTCCCGTGCCGGTCGCGGCGGCACCGGAGCGGCGAAATGCGGCGGCAACTACGCCGCCTCATTGCTGCCGCAGCAGGTGGCGGCCGAGAACGGGTGCCAGCAGGTGCTCTTCACCGACTCTGCGACCGACGACACGATCGATGAGCTCGGCGGCATGAACCTCTTTCTCGTGCGTTCCGACGGCACGCTCGTCACGCCGCAGCTGAACGGCAACATCCTCGACGGCATCACTCGGCGCAGTCTGATCCAGCTGGCGAAGGATCGCGGGCACGCGGTCGAGGAGCGGGAGGTGACGGTATCGGAGTGGCGCGAGGGCGTCGCTCAAGGCACCGTCACCGAGGCCTTCGCGTGCGGCACGGCTGCGGTGATCACACCGATTCAGCGGCTCAAGGGAGCGGATCTCGAGATCGACTTCGGCGACCGCGCTCCCGGGGCGCTCACGATGTCGCTGCGCGAGGAGCTCACCGGCATCCAGTTCGGTGCCGGTGAGGATCGTCACGGCTGGTTGCACGTGGTCGTTCCGGCGCCGGTGGAGGTGGCACGATGAAGGTCGCACGTTTCCAGGTCGACGGCGAGATCGCCTTCGGCGTGCTCGATCAGGCTGAGGCCGGAGCAGACATCGAGCTCGTCGAACTCACCGGTGATCCCATGGTCGCGGGGTACGCGACGACCGGGCGCCGTTTCGCGTTCACCGACGTGCAGTTGCTCGCACCCGTCATTCCACGGTCGAAGATCGTCTGCGTGGGCAAGAACTACGCCGACCATGTCGCCGAGATGCAGAGCGTCACCGGTATCGACGGCGGCGCGCCTGCAGAACCGCTGCTCTTTTTGAAGCCGAACACGTCGATCATCGGGCCGGGTGACGCGATCGTGCGGCCCCCGGTCTCCGACCGCGTGGAGCACGAGGGCGAGCTCGCGCTCGTCATCGGAGCGCTCGCCAAGAACGTTCCCGAGGACGAAGCGCTGAAGTACGTCTTCGGATTCACCTGCGCGAACGACGTCACCGCCCGCGACGTGCAGATCAAGGACGGGCAGTGGGCACGTGGCAAGGGGTTCGACACCTTCTGCCCGCTCGGCCCAGTGATCGAGACCGATCCTGATCTCAGCGACGCGCGCGTCGTGACGCGGGTGAACGGAGAGGTGCGCCAAGACGGGAGCACCGCTCAGCTCATCCACTCGCTTGCGCGCATCGTCTCGTACGCTTCGGAGGCCTTCACGCTGCTGCCCGGGGACGTCATCCTCACCGGCACGCCGGCTGGCGTGGGGCGGCTCGAAGCAGGCGATGTCGTCGAGGTCGAGATCGAGGGCATCGGGATCCTCCGCAACCGCGTCGTCTGACGCGGCCGAGGGCTGTGACACACTGGGATCCCCCGACGAAGGAGCAGGTGCTGACATGGCCGAATCTCTCTCCGCGCCGCCGCGATTCGGTATCGAGGAAGAGTATTTGCTGCTCGATGCGCAGACGGGTCTGCCCTGCGATCGCGTCGACGACATCATCGCCGCGATTCCCGAGCATCTCGCCGAACACGAGTTCTTCCACAGTCAACTGGAGACTGCGACGCCCATCTGCGTGCGCGCAGGTGAGGCCTTCGACGCCCTGACGGCGTTCCGCTTCTCGGCGGCCGAGGCGGCGGATGATCTCGGGGTAGTGGTCGCCGGCACCGGCCTTCCGCCGCTCGGCGGCGACCAGTTGGGTAACCGCGTTGCGAAACAGCGGTACGCCGACATCGAGCAGGCGATGCGCGGCATGGTGACGCGGTACTACTCGACGGGCACCCACGTGCATGTCGAGGTGCCGTCTCGGGAGGCCGGCGTCGATGCCATTGCGCGCATCGCGCCGTGGTCGCCCGCCCTCGTGGCGTTGACGGCGAACTCTCCGCTGTGGCTGGGGGAGGAAACCGGGTACGCCGATTGGCGGTACATGTCGATGCAGCAGTGGGCCACAGCGGGGTATCCGCCGCGGTTCGAGAACGTCGCCGAGTACGACAGCGTCGTCGCCGATCTGGTGCGTTCGGGCGCGTTGCTCGACGGCGGACTGGTGAACTGGTCGATCCGACTCTCCGAGAAGTATCCGACTATCGAGGCGCGCCTCGCCGACGCGCAGCTCGACGCGCGCGATGCCGTCGCCTACGGCCTGCTCTTCCGCGCACTGACGGCGCGGGCGCTGCGCGACGACGCCTCGGGAATCGAACGGCCCGAGTGGCACCGCGACGTCGTGCGCGGGGCGCACTGGGTCGCCGCGCGCAACGGCCTCGACTCGGTGCTCGTCGATCCTCGCACGGGGGATCCGAGGCCGGCCTTCGCCGTGATCGATGCGCTCATCGAGCACGTGAGCGACGAGCTCGCGCAGGCCGACGATCTCGACACGGTGCGAGACTTCGTCGAGCGCCGCCGCAGCAATGGCGGGGCCGCGCAGCAACAACTCGATCGGTGGCGAGCGGGAGGCATCACGAGCTTGCTCGAGCTCTACCGGGCCGGGCATCGAGCGCCATAGCCGGGCAGCGCTGGCGACCTGCGACAATGGAGGTGTGGATCCCAACAAGCTCAACCATGACCGCGCTCCTGAGAGCACGCCGCTGCGCAAGACCCGGCCCCGTTCAGCCGACGCTGCGGCGCGGCCGCAGGTGCGCCCCAAGGCCGAGGGCTGGAAGCAGATCGCAGATCCCGATGGTCGCCCCACGCTGCAGTTCGCGTCGCCGCGCGTGAAGCAGCCCGCAACGCACCTCGCCGACCTCACCCTCGAGGAGCGCGAGGCGAAGGTTGCCGAGCTGGGCGTGCCCAAGTTCCGTGCGAAGCAGCTGTCGAAGCACTATTTCGAGCACCGCACGACCGATCCAGAGCAGATGACGGACCTCCCGAAGGATCGCCGCGAGGAGCTCGCGGCCGCGTTCTTCCCGCCGCTGCTCACCGAGGTGAAGCGACTCGTCACCGACGATGGCGACACGATCAAGTTCTTGTGGCGGCTCTTCGACGGTGCGCTGGTCGAGTCCGTGCTTATGCGGTACCCCGGTCGTATCACGCTGTGCGTCTCGAGCCAGTGCGGGTGCGGCATGAACTGTCCCTTCTGCGCGACGGGCCAGGCCGGCCTCACGCGCAACATGTCGACGGCCGAGATCCTCGACCAGATCGTGCAGGCGAATCGCGTGATCGCCGAGGGCGGCCTGGGCGGAGCGCGACGGGTGGGCAACGGTGCTGAGCCGGAGCGCGTGAACAACATCGTCTTCATGGGAATGGGCGAGCCTCTCGCGAACTACAAGCGCGTGATGAACGCCGTGCACCGCATGATCGCTCCAGCACCCGAGGGCCTCGGAATGTCGGCGCGCGGCATCACCGTCTCGACGGTGGGGCTCGCTCCGGCCATTCGCAAGCTCGCAGCCGAGAACATTCCGATCACCTTCGCGCTGTCGTTGCACGCACCCGACGATCAGCTGCGCGACGAGCTCATCCCGGTCAACAGTCGGTGGAAGGTCGAGGAGGTGCTCGACGCGGCGTATCACTACTACGAGACGACGGGCCGCCGAGTATCGATCGAGTACGCGCTCATCAAGGACATGAACGATCACGGCTGGCGCGCCGATCTGCTCGCCGACAAGCTCAACGAGCGCGGTCGCGGGTGGGTGCACGTGAACCCGATTCCGCTGAACCCGACACCTGGCTCGATCTGGACCTCGTCGACGCGGGAGGTCACGCGCGAATTCGTCGACCGCCTGAACGCGGCCGGCATTCCGACCACGCTGCGCGACACCCGCGGTAAGGAGATCGACGGCGCCTGCGGGCAGCTGGTGGCGACCGAGCAGGATGTGGCAGAGGCAGAGGCGTTCGCGACTGCTGGTTGAGTCGAACGGCGCGACTCAGCGCCCGAGGGCCTCGATGAGCTGAGCCACATCGTCGTGCGTGTTCCACAGGTGGAATGCGACACGCGCATTGCCCGCGCGGCCCGAGGCGACGATTCCGGCTCGCGTCATAGCCGCGAGGTCGGTGCCGTCCACGTCGGGCCAAGTGACGATGGCGGAGTCGCCCGGTGCCATGTCGAGGCCGGAGCGCGCGGCGTTCGCGAGCTCGAGCGCGTGCTCGTGAGAGAGAAGTGGATCGATTCCTGCGATGGTCTCGAGCGCGGCAACGGTGCCGGGGATGACCGGCCAGGCGGGGGAGAGGTCGAAGCGCCCGGCGCCCTGTGCCAGCGGGGTGTGCCCCGCGTAGCAGGATGACCAGGGGTCATCTGCCGAGCACCAACCTGCCGCGAGGGGCACGAGCCGTGATTCGAGCCCCTCGCGCACCGTCATGAACGCGGAGCCGCGGGGCGCGGCCAGCCACTTGTACGCGTGGCAGATCGTGATGTCGAAGTCGCCGGCGTCGACGGGCAGCCAGCCGACCGCCTGCGTGAGATCGACGCAGGTCAGGGCTCCCGCCCCTTCCGCCGCGGCGCGGATCTGCTCCGCGCTCGACACCGCGCCGGATGCCGATTGCACGTGAGACCAGGCGACGAGCGATGTGGCGGCGGTGATCTCGTCGGCGAGGCGGTCGAGCGCGACGTACCGCACCCGCACTCCGCGTGCGCTCAGCTGCTCGAACGGATGTGTCAGCGAGGCGAAGTCGCCCGCGACGCACAGCACTTCGCCGCCGTCGGGCACGGCCGTCGCCACGACCGAGGCGAACTGCGACGCTTGCGTACCGACCGCCACGCGTTCCGCTGCGACGCCGACAAGCCCCGCGAAGAGCGCGCGGCACTGCTCGACCTGCGCACTGATCCGGCGCGCATCCATACGGCCGGTCGACCACTCGTCGACGAAGGCGCGAAGCGCTGCGGTCGTGGCGAACGACGGCAGGCCGGCTGTGCAGGCCGAAAGGTAGCCCGGCACGGACGGAAACTGTCGCTGGATATCGAGGATCATCGTCTGCGTGTGCATGCTCACAGGCTAGAAGAGCCTCACGCATAATGAAACAGAATCATTCTTATGTTTTGCCTCGCTTCACGTTATGTCTCGGTGTACACTGCTGCCATGACTTCGATGCGCTCCGCTGATCCCCTCGGCTCGATCGATTCGACCGAGCTCCGCATACTGCACGCTCTCGCGACAACCGGTTCGCTGACGGCCGCGGCAGCGACGCTGGGCCTGAGCCAGCCCGCGGTGAGTCAGCGCATCAAGCGAGTGGAGACCCGCCTGGCGGTACCGCTCATTGAGCGCAACGGGCGCGGCATCCGCCTCACGACGGCCGGGCAGATCCTCGCCGATCACGGGCGCACCGTCGTCAGCGAGATCGACGCGGCATTGGCAGCGATCGACGATCTGCGCGGAGAACGCGCGGGAACGCTGCGGCTCGTCGGGTTCCCGAGCGCCAGCGCCACGCTGGTGCCCATGCTGATGCGCCGTCTGGCCATCGAGGCGCCCGAGGTCGCGCTCCAGTACCGTGAAGCCGAACCGCCCGCGGCGACGGCGATGCTGCGCGACGGAGAGGTCGACTGCGCCCTGATCTTCGACTACGAGGGCGCTGCGGAACTTCCCGCCGGCAGCGCGTTCCTGCCGCTGTGGCGCGAAGAAGTGCACCTCGTCGCTTCGGACGAGCGGGCCGCGGGCGGGCAGACGGCGAGACTCGGCGATTTCTCGACCGAGCACTGGATCGCGGGTTGCGAGAAGTGTCGCGGTCATTTGCTCGCCGCGGCGGGTGACGCCGGGTTCGAGCCAGACATCATCCAGGAGACCGACAATGTGCCGGCGATGCTCGCGATGGCAGCCGCAGGCGGCGCCGTCGCGCTCGTCCCCGGTCTCGCGCTCGCTGCGGCGCGAAGCCTGCCTGACGACGCTCGCGCCCTGCCGCTCGATCCGCCGCGCTACCGCACCATCGGGCTGGTATCCATGGCGACGGCGAACGAAAGCCCGCAGGTGCGGCTCGCGAAGCGTCTGCTCGCGTCGGTCGACGGAACTGCGTGGCATCTCGAGACCGTAGTCCAAGCCCACGCCGCATAGGAGCAGAGATGCCGCATTCGCAGATCGCCCATCGCGCCATCCGGGCCCGCGATGGGCAACGCGCGGTGCAGCGGCGGTCGGTCGCCGTACTGGCGCTCGCGACCGTGCTGGGCGGCCTCGGCGTGGGTGCGTCGTTATCAGCCGGAGCGCTGCTCATCGCCGACGTCACGGGAAACCCCGCACTCTCGGGCTTCGGTTCGACGATGAACGCCGTGGGCGCGGCGGTCGCGGGTCTCCCTCTCGCCAGGCTCGCCGCACGGCACGGGAGACGCGTGGCGCTCGCGTCGGGCAACCTGCTGGCAGTCGTCGGCGCCGTTCTGGTCATCGGAGCCGCACGGGCTGAAGTGCCGGCACTGCTCTTCCTCGGCCTCGCCGTGCTCGGCATTGCCGCAGCCGTGCAGCTGCAGGCGCGCTTCGCCGCCACGGATCTCGCGCAGCCCGCCCAACGGGCTCGCGACCTCTCGCTCGTCGTGTGGTCGATCACCATCGGCGCGGTCATCGGGCCGAACCTCATCGGCCCGGGGGAGTCGCTCGGCGCCGTGCTCGGCTTGCACGCGCTCTCGGGAATCTTCGTGTTCACGATCCTCGCGCAGCTCTGCGCGGGTCTGGTGGTGTGGTTCGGCCTGCGACCCGACCCGCTGCTCGAAGCGCGCCGGATCGCGGCGGCCGCTCCCGCGCTCCGCGATCCCGCGCCGAGTGGCTCCGCGCCCACGGACCTCGTGCCGCAGTCCAGGCCGGGAAGCACCCGCGCACCGCAGTTTCTCGCGATCGCGCTCGTCGCACTGGGCCACGCGGTCATGGTGGGGATCATGGCCATGACTCCGCTGCACCTCACCCACCACGGCGGCAGCATCGAACTCGTGGGCATCACGATCAGCATTCACATCGCGGGCATGTACGCCCTCTCGCCGCTCGCGGGTATCGCTGCGGGGAGATTCGGAGCGATCCCCGTGGTGCTGGCCGGATTCGCCGCACTCGCAGTTGCCGCGGCGGGCACCGCGATCGGCGGCGATTCGGTGTTCATCGTGCAGACCTCGCTGGTACTGCTCGGACTCGGCTGGTGCATGGTGACCGTGGCGGGGGCGA
Source organism: Leucobacter sp. NPDC077196 (assembly GCF_040687075.1). Taxonomy (NCBI): domain Bacteria; kingdom Bacillati; phylum Actinomycetota; class Actinomycetes; order Micrococcales; family Microbacteriaceae; genus Leucobacter; species Leucobacter sp. NPDC077196. Next base: position 4,477 of record NZ_JBFBML010000019.1, on the reverse strand, counting down.
CCCTGGTAACCTCGCTCACCCCGGAGGCCCAGCGCCCAGCGCGCCAGGGCCAGTCCGACACGACGATGAACGCCGCAGGCGCCCTATTCGGAGCGGTCTCAGGCGTGCTGTTCGCGAGCGGCGGGTTCCCGGTGCTGTCGAGCGTGGCCGGAGTACTCATCGTGCTCGGGATCGCCGTGAGCCTGCGACTTCGGGCGCTCGCGCGACGCTAGAATAACGGTGATGTCACACACCGAGAGCCCCCAGTTTTCCACCGCGACCGGCGCCGACGTTCGCGTTCGCTTCTGCCCGTCGCCGACCGGCACCCCGCACGTCGGCATGGTGCGCACCGCGCTGTTCAACTGGGCCTATGCCCGGCACACGGGTGGCACCTTCGTCTTCCGCATCGAAGACACCGACGCGGCTCGCGACAGCGAGGAGAGCTACAGCCAGATCATCGACTCACTTCGCTGGCTCGGTCTCGACTGGGACGAAGGCATCGACGCCGGTGGCCCGCACGGCCCGTACCGTCAGTCGGAGCGCGGCGAGATCTACCAGGGCATCATCGCCCAGCTGGTTGAGGGCGGCTATCTCTACGAGAGCTTCTCGACGGCCGAGGAGATCGATGCGCGCAATATCGCAGCCGGCCGGCCGAAGCAGCTCGGGTACGACAACTTCGATCGAGACCTGAGTGACGAGCAGCGTGCGGCCTTCCGCGCTGAAGGCCGAGAGCCGGCGCTGCGCTTCCGCGTGCCCGATACCGATCTGTCGTTCACCGACCTGGTGCGCGGCGACATCACCTTCCCCGCGGGGTCGACGATCGACTTCGTCGTGGTGCGGCCGAACGGCGCCCCGCTCTACACGCTGGTGAATCCGGTCGACGATGCGCTCATGGGAATCACTCACGTACTGCGCGGAGAAGACCTCCTCTCGTCCACCCCGCGCCAGATCGCGCTCCACCGTGCGCTCGTCGAGCTCGGCATCGCGCAGGCAATTCCGCAGTTCGGTCACCTTCCCTACGTGCTCGGCGAGGGCAACAAGAAGCTCTCCAAGCGCGACCCCGAATCGAATCTGCTGCACCACCGGTCGCGCGGGTTCATTCCCGAGGGCCTGTTGAACTACCTGTCGCTGCTCGGCTGGTCGCTCGCTCCCGATCGCGACGTGTTCTCGAGCGAAGAGATGGTCGCTGCGTTCGACGTGGTGAACGTGAACCCGAATCCCGCGCGCTTCGACCAGAAGAAGGCGGACGCGATCAACGCCGACCACATCCGGCTGCTGTCGGAGGAGGACTTCGGTAAGCGGATCCTGCCGTACCTCATCGCGGGCGGCGCATTGCAGATCGAACCGACTGAGGAGCAGCTCGCGATGATCGCGCAGGCCGTGCCCCTGGTGCAGAGCCGGGTGACCGTGCTCTCCGAGGTTGTCGGCATGCTCGGGTTCTTGTTCACGACTTCTGAGCAGCTGCACTACGAGGACGACGCGCTCGCCTCGTTGAAGGGCGATGCACCGCAGGTGCTCGCCGCCGGTATCACCGCCCTCGAGGCCGTACCGACAGACGACTGGCACACCGCTCCGATCCAGGAGGCTCTGCAGGCAGCGCTCATCGAGGGGCTCGGCATCAAACCGCGGCTCGCATTCGGGCCCCTGCGGGTAGCTGCCTCTGGCCGCCGTGTCTCACCTCCGCTCTTCGAATCGTTCGAACTGCTCGGTCGCGAGGAGTCGCTCGCCCGTCTGCGGCGACTGGAACAGCACCTCACCGACTGACTGGAAAGGCGCGGAAGCACATGACGAGCATCGAGGCACCGATCGGCGTCGCGATCATCGGCGGTGGCCCGGCCGGGCTGTCAGCCGGCCTGCAGCTCGTGCGGGCGAATCGGCGCATCGCGATCCTCGATAGCAACCGCCCGCGGCACTCAGCGACGCTGCAGTCGCACGGGTTTCTCACGCGTGACGGGGTCTCGCCCCTCGAGCTGCGGCGCCTGGGGCGTGAGGAGTTCGAGCGCTATCCTTCTGCACGGTACGCGCAGGCGATTACGAGAGAGGTCACGCCGCTCACCGCCGATGAAGCGCGGGCAGCAGGCTTCCCCGACGGCATTGGGTTCACCGTGCGCGGCACCGGGATCCGCGGAGCTGCCGATGTCGAGTTCACGGCCCGCCGCGTGCTCATCGCGGCCGGGCTCACCGAGGAGCTTCCGGCGCTGCCCATGATCCGCGCGTACTACGGGACCGCGCTGCACAGCTGCGTCGAGTGCGATGGCTTCGAGAAGACCGACAAGCCCCTGGCGCTGATCGGGGAGACGACCGACGTGTTCTCCCGGGCATTGCTCATCAGCCGCTTCAGCTCGGATCTTATCGTCTTCACGAATGGCTCAGATACTGTGCGCCCCGAGCAGCAAGCTCAGCTCGAGCGCATCGGGATCCGCGTCGAACGGCGACCCATCGACGATATCGTGGGCGAGCGAGCCGAGATGACCGGTGTGCGCCTCGTCGACGGCGAGGTCATCGCGCGCGTCGGCGGCTTCGTGCGCCCGCGCTGGCACGCTCCGGTCGAGTTCTTGGGCGATCTCGACATCGCTCGGGATCGCTGGGGCTTGATCGAAGTGGATGAGCGGGGGGAGACCTCGATCACCGGCGTGTACGGCGTGGGCGACATCGTGCCTCCCGGGCCGCAGCAGCTGGTCATCGCGGCCGGAAACGGCGCACGCGTCGCGGCGAAGCTGAACCTCGACATGATTCGCGGCGCCCTCGGCGTCGGTCTCGTCGACGAATAGGTCGCGTCAGCGCACTGCGGCCGAGCGTGCGGCCGCCTCCCGAGCGAACGCGGCGCCGTACTGGCGTCCGAGTACGTCGTCACGCAGTTCTGCGAACGTGCCGTCGACGATGCTTGCGCGGATGCGGTCGACCAGGCGAACGATGTATCGCTCGTTGTGAATCGTCGCGAGCGTCGAGCCGAGCATCTCCTTGGCCTTGAAGAGGTGGTGCAGGTAGGCGGCCGTGTAGTTCTGGCACGTGTAGCAATCGCACTCGGCGTCGAGCGGCTCGAACTTGCGTCGTTGACCGGCTGACTTCGCATTGATGCGGCCGGTCGGCGAATACATCGAACCGCCGCGCGCCTGGCGGGATGGAGCCACGCAATCGAACGTGTCTGCGCCGGCGGCGATCGCGGCGAAGAGGTCGTCGGGCTCCGAGATGCCGAGCAAGTGCCGCGGCTTTGCGTCGGGAAGCTCGTCGGACACCCAGCCAACGATGGTGCCGAGGTCGCGCTTCTCCAGTGCGCCGCCGATGCCGAACCCGTCGAACTCCTGCGCGGTGGCTTCTGACCCGCGGAGCCCCGCGAGACCGCTCGCCGCTCGCCGACGCAGATCCTCGTATTGCGCTCCCTGCACCACGCCGAAGAGTGCCTGGTACGGGCGATGCGCACGTGCGGTGGTCTGCCGTGCGTGCTCGTCGAGGCAGCGCACCGCCCAGCGCTCGGTGCGCTCGACCGAATCCTCCTGATACTCCCGCGTGTTGAGGAGCGTGGTGCACTCGTCGAAGGCGAACATGATGTCTGCGCCGAGTTCATGCTGAATGCGCATGGAGACCTCCGGCGTGAAGCGGTGCTTGTCGCCGTTCAAGAACGACTTGAACGTGACCCCGTCCTCGTCGACGTGCGCGAGACGCTCCTTGTTCTTCGCGATGACCTCTGCCCCGGAGTGCGCGGACTCGGCCATGGAGATGACCTTCTTGAACCCCACGCCCAGTGACATCACCTGGAAGCCGCCGGAGTCTGTGAAGGTCGGGCCGTCCCAGTTCATGAACGCACCGAGGCCCCCCGCCTCATCCACGAGATCGCTTCCCGGCTGCAGGAACAGGTGATAGGCGTTTGCGAGTACCGCCTGCCCGCCGAGTTCGCTCACGGTTGCCGGCAGCAGTGACTTCACGGTGGCCTTGGTGCCCACCGGGATGAAGGCGGGCGTCTGAATCTCCCCGTGCGGGGTGCGGATCGTTCCACTGCGGCCGAGCGGGACGCCGTCTGAGCCGAGGGAGCCCCCGGCAGCAAGCTGGTGGTCGATCTCGAAGCTGAAGTCTGCGGGGGAGGGGGGAGCCGACGAGGCGGTGGGTTCGTTCACCCGTCCATCTAAGCATCTCCCGCGACGCGCCCGGGATCGGCGTCGTCGAAGGGAAAATGGGTGTATTCGGCACGTCGCAGCGACGGATCGACCCTGCCGCGCGCAGGGTGTCGGGGTGGTGTCGTGCGGGTGAATTGGCGGATTCGTGCGGAGACACGCCCGGGATGCTGCGTGGTGTTGCTGGTCGAGGCGCGGGGGCCGTAATGTATTCCCTTGTCAGCGCGACGCAGCCGAACTGAAACGGTCCGGCTCATTTACATGCGCTTCTCACCACAGTCTTGTGGTAAGTTAGACAGGTTGCCGTTCGGAGCTTCCCTTGGTTGGGTGTGACGGGTGGTGTCTGGTCTTTGAGAACTCAATAGTGTGCACTTAAATTGTCATATGCC
>NZ_JBFBML010000018.1:0-47532 GCF_040687075.1 Leucobacter sp. NPDC077196 | reverse complement strand
AACCGCGCCTTTAACGACGCAGATTCCTCCGAAAACGACACGGTGGTCGCAACCTCCCGAAACTCGGGGTGTTGCGACCACCGTTAGAACCCGCCCAAGCTGAGCGGGGCCTTTTTGCGCCCCAAGGGGGTGAAGAACGGCAACTGCGCGCAGTCCTGCGTCTACTGATCGGACACGACCTGCTATCCGAGGGCCGAGTCTGCCTAGGCAACGGATACGAACTGGAGGTAGTCGATGCTGTCGACACTCAAGACGCGCGGTGGGGGCCGCGTGCATCGAAACAAGGAACGAGCAAGACGTTTGATCGCGACGCTCGCAGCGGGGCTGGTGCTGGCATTGGGGATGCCACTCGCAGCGACCACCGTCGCAGCGCCTGCGCAGGCGGATACTGGCAACACGAACGCGGCGGTCTTGGGGCAGGGGGCGCGCCCGTTCTACGTGTATGTCAAAGCTGGTGAGTACCTCTACGTGAAGACTGACCAGAAGACTGATTACATCCGTGACAACGAGGGCAAGGACCACGCCTGGGAACCGATCGGAAACACGTTCGGTCCGGCGAAATCGGACGGGATCTGGCAGGTCTATCTCGCCACCGGCAATCCCGCAAACCCGGTGGGGTCGTGGGACATCGAGCCGCGCACGAGCACGTCTGCCTCGAGCGGCGTGCAGGGGCGCGTGTGGACGAATCAGTACTACATCCGCCAGAACGACGGGGTGAACGCCACCAAGGTGAACCTCAACTACTGGATGATGAATGACACCGGCTACCTCTACCAGGTCGAGATGCGCGGCTTCCGGGGCATGAACTCCACCATCGCGGCAAACTCGGTTGGCAACAAGAAGTCTGCGACCAATTGCAGCTCGGCCTATCGTTCGGTCGACACCTGGTCGGGCCTCGAATCCACGCTCGATTGTGGCGACCGCTACCGCATCTTCTTCTCGAAGCCCGCAGCGGATCTTCCCGCTACGGCGAAGGCTGGGAACCGCACGATGTACGTTGCTCCCCAGCCACTGACCAAAGAGGAACTCAACCAGTCCGAACTCACCTATGATCCCAGCGCAGCGTCGCAGGGGAACTTCGCGGGAACCTTCACTTCAAAAATCACCGAACGTTTCCAGGGCAACTACAAGCTCCAGATCGACACCGACGGCAACGACTCGTTCACCGATGCCAAAGACGTAACCATCGACCTCGCAGCAGACGGCTCAGGCACGTACAAGTACGTCTGGGACGGCAAGGACCAGGATGGGAAGCTCGTTCCGTCGTCCGGCAAGAAAATGAACGCGCGCATCCTCTTCGACAAGGTCGGTGAGATGCACATCGTGCAGCGCGACGTCGAAGGCCGCGATGGAATCCGAGTGACGTTGCGAAACGGTGACCGTGAGAATGTTGGTGACACCACGCTTTCTTGGGATGATCGAGCTCTTTCGACCAAGAACCGAGAGTCGGTCACGCCCAACCGTGACGGGCGGGCAGGTGTCGATTCATCGGGATTCGTGCATGGATGGGAATACTCGTACTCCTGCCATGAGGTCGACGAGGACTGTGGCGCATGGGGCAACAACCGCGCAATCGAGGACTGGGTCTCGCAAAAGGTTTCAGCGTTCGCAGAGGTGCAGGCATTCGGCGGCGACCCGTCGATCGCGATCGAGAAGACCGCAGATCGTACGTCCTACAAAGCCGCAGGCGAGGTTGTGACCTACAACTTCCACGTAACCAATACCGGAAACCTCGACCTCGAAAACGTTGCCGTCAACGAGACCGAGTTCTCCGGTGCAGGGCAGATGTCGGCCGTGACGTGTCCTACGACGACGCTCCTGGCTGGCGCAGCGATGGACTGCACGGCGACGTACACCGTGCAACAGGAAGACCTCGAGCGCGGCACGATCACGAACGCGGCGATCTCGACCGGCAACCCCCCAGGCGAAGAACCCGTCACCTCACCTCCCGATGACGTGGAGATCCCCGCAACGGATCTCCCCGCGATTTCTCTTCTGAAGGAGATCTCGAACCAGCAGGCCGAGAGCGTCGAGTGGGGGCCGGCGTCACAGTTCCAGGTCGACCAGAGCCTCGACTACCGGTTCACAGTGACGAACACGGGCAACCTGACCCTGAACGACGTCACGGTGTCCGAGACCGCGTTCACGGGGTCCGGGGACCTTACTGACGTGGTGTGCCCGGTCACGACGCTCGCACCGGGTGAGTCGACGATCTGCACGGCGACGTACACGCCGACATCTCAGGCAGACGTCGACCAGGGCACCATCGACAACACGGCGATCGCGACCGGTAACGCGGTCCGCAACGAAGGAGTGACGTCTGACCCGTCGTCGGCCATTGCTGTCGCACCGCACACGCCCGCGCTGCACCTGGTGAAGCTCGCCGACAAGCAGAACTACGTCGCTGGCGACCTCATCACGTATTCGTTCCAGGTATCGAACGTTGGAAACGTCACGATGAAGGACATCGTGGTCAACGAGACCGAGTTCACCGGCTCCGGCGAGCTTTCGCCGGTTGTGTGCCCCGTGACGGAGCTCGCTCCCGGCGCAAACACGATCTGCACCGCCACGTACACGGCGACGCAGGAGGATCTGGACCGAGGAACGATCGAGAACGCGGCAACATCCACGGGCACCCCACCCGATGGGCCGGACGTGACCACGCCCCCGAGCGAGGTCGAGATCCCGGGCGTGCAGGAGCCGCACCTCACTCTCGTGAAGACCGCGGACCAGGAGAGCTACGTCGCTGGTGACCTCATCAACTACTCGTTCGAGGTCACGAACTCGGGCAACGTCACCATGAAGAACATCTCCGTGGAGGAACTCGCGTTCTCCGGCGACGGGGAGCTTTCCGCGGTGACCTGCCCCGCCGACGTCGTGCTCGCACCGCGTGAGTCGACGATTTGCACGGCCAGCTACACCACCACTCAAGCGGATCTGGACCGAGGCACGATCGAGAACGCCGCGATCGCTCACGGCACTGATCCGAAGGAAGCACCGGTCGATTCCAACGATGACGACGTGAATGTGCCTGGGGCACAAAACCCGAAGCTGGTGCTGGATAAGTCGGTCGACAAGCAGACGTTCACGGAAGGCACCGAGCTCACCTATTCGTTCACGGTCACGAACACTGGCAACGCCACCACCTACAACGTGGGTGTGGTCGAGGTCGCATTCAACGGCACCGGCAAGCTGGGCGATGTGGTGTGCCCGGCAGAGGAAGTGCAGGCCCTCGCGCCTGGCGCATCTGTGACGTGCACGGCAACGTACACGGCGACGCTTGAGGACCGTGGCAACCTGGATCTTCTGCGCAACGTCGCCGTGGCCACGGGGAACCCGGGCGATCCGGGCAACCCGCCTCTCCAGTCGAACGAAGATGACGCGGTCACCACCCCCGAGCCCTTCCCCGAGGTTCCGGCTCCTGCAGCGCCCGCAGCGCCGCTCGCGGTCACGGGTGGGGACGGGCCGTCGCCTGCGCTCGTCGGTGGCGGTGCGCTGCTTCTGATAGCTGCTGCTGGGGTGTTCACGTTCGCCGCGTTGCAGCGTCGCCGCCAGGCCGCAGCAGCATCGGAAGCGGGTGACGCCACACTCGTGAGCTAGAGAGAAACTCCAGGGTAAACAGGGCAGCGGCCCTGGCCAGATTCGTCCTGGCCAGGGCCGCTGCCCTTGTGTCCCCCGGTTAGTCGTTTCCGGGCCGCAGCACCGAGTCCGACAGGTTGTATCCGCCCCAGGGAGAACCGCCCGGGACATGGCGGGTGCCGTACGTGTTCCGTTCGCTGATGATCGGGAAGCCGGAAGCTTGCCACGCGGCTGGGTAGTACTCCTCGAGCCAGCTCTGGAGACGTGCGAGCTTCGTGCGTTCGCCTCCGTGTTCTGCGAGCTTCTTCGGGACGACGGGGAGATCTCGCCAGCCGGGAAGGACGTGGTCATGCCACGCTTCGACGGCCGCGTTCTCACTGTTGCTGATTGTGTGCCAGCGGCACGGGCTGCAGATGAACTGGTAGATGAGGTCGTTCGGGAGTTCCCCGTCTGCGTGGTCGTGCTCTGGCCCGCCGAAGCGGCCACCGTCGCACCGGGCGTCGGCCTGGAACGATGCGTGCTGGTGGGCTCCGATGCTGATCTCTTCGCCTCTGCGGTACTTGTCGCTGTGCCACATGTGGCTGTAGGGTACGCACCCGAAGCTTCCGTTTTCGAACTGCCACCGCTCCCACGCCGCGTCGAGTTCTGCAGGGGTCCGGTACTGCTCGTGGTACCGGAGCGGTGCCCCGTCCCAGGTGGGCACGGTTTCGACGGCGGCCTGGTGGATGAGGGCGTCGATGTCGAAGCTGAGTTGTGCGGTGCTCATTCGTGGGTGCCTTTCTTGGCGAGTACGGGGAGAATCCAGAGGCGGTAGCCGGCGATGGCCCAGAGCGTCGGGATCAGGATGATCGCGAGCGGGAGCGGTATCTCGTCGGGGATCATCGGGTGCTGCCGTCCGCGTAGGTGGCGGTGAGGCCGAACTGATGCATGAGTTGCTCGATGAGTGCGGCGGCTGTGGCGTGCTCGTCGTCGCCACTGTGCCCGGATCGTGCGTCTTCCCACGCTGCGTGTGCGAGCTGGTGTGTGAGGCAGATGGTTCGTACCTGCTGGGTGTTCCCGTAGTCGAGTCCCACCTTGTAGATCGCGTCCCCGACGTGAGTGACCAGTTCGTCTGTATCTGTGATTTCGTCGAAGCCCCATAGCCCCATCACGCGTGCTCCGAGTGCTGCGAGTTGCATCGTGTAGTCGCTCATTGTCTGCTCCTTGTTCTTGATCCCTCCCTCACGTTTTTTTGCCGTGAAGGCACGTATGTGCCTGCGGAGGTGTGCAGCTCGGAGGGGGTGCGGAGCGTCGATCCCGCATGGCGCAGACATGCGAGAGTGCTGCGGCAAGCTCAGCCGCGGAGCGGATGTGCGACCGTGCCCCTGGAGAGCGGAACGGCCGTATGCTGCCGAAGGCTTCATGGCAAAAAGCGGGCGTAGCCCGAAAGGAAACGATGCCGGCCTCTGTGCCGGCATCCGCCCGGAGCACCCCGGAGGGGTGGTCGTTCCTGCGCAGCGGCTTGTGCGCACCTGCACGCTTCTGCAGGTATGAGCCGATCTGATTTCAGCCTGCAGGTGATCCCACATGGTGCGTGAGCGCGGTGCACGTCCGGAAACCCCTACGGCTCCCCCGCTGCCGCTGCCGGAGCGCGGCGTGCCGGAACTTCCGATCGATTGGATGGCTCTCGACGCTGTCGCGCAGAGCAAAACTCTCCGGAGCGTGCTCGGGGTGTGGGTGCCGAAGATCGTGTGCGAGTTCGGCCTCAGCGAGCAGGTGGTGCCGCGGTGCTGGTATCGGCACTCCGCCATGATTCATGAGCTGTTGGCGCTGTTCCAGTATCGGCAGCAGCAGCAGTTCAACATGGAGCTCGGCCCGCCGGCGTCTGCAGCGATCGATTTCCAGTACCAGTTCAGTCTCTGGCTGCAGCGCATGCGCTCCCTCACCGGCAACGCCGGCTGCACAGCTTCGAAGCACCTGCCGCAGCTCCGTCCGTCTTGGGCGGACTCGTCGACCACGGACTTTGCGATGTGGTCGGTGGATCTGGACGAGTTCGCTCGGGAGCTGGTGGCGTTCGCTGAACCTGACGTGTCGGAATCATCTGCCCTCGAAAACGGAGAAGAGTCATGAGCAATTTGCAGACCAATTGGAAGAAGTGGAAGCCGAAGCTCGTCGCGGCCGGTGCTGCGGGTTTCGTGGTTGCGGTCGTGGCGGTGCTGATCGGCATCATCATCGGCCCGGGGGACACCGCGGAGACGCGTCCGTCGCGTAACAGTTCGCAGCCGACCGACAGCGAGAAACCAGCCCCCGAGCAAGATGCGGAGGAAGCTGCTGGGGAGCTGGCGGCGGCACCGTCGCTGGGAGATGACGGGTTCGCGTCGATGGAAGTCACCACAGATCCGCGTGTCGCTGCGGCGTCTGCAGCACAGGTGCTGATGTCGGCGGATACGAAGAAGATCGAGTGGGTCGAGAATTTCCGCAAGGAATCCCTCTCACGAGTCATGCGGCCAAGCCCTGAATACGTCGGCCCGGGTGACGGCCTCCAGGTGAAGGCATTCGGCGGTGACACCTACTACGGTGACGAGCTGATCGACCGCGCCCCGGAGATGCTCGCGACGGAGAAGTACTCCCCTGACGGGTGGTGGTGGCTGCTCGGTGACACGCAGAGCTTCGGCGGGTTCGCCTCCTACGGGGCGAGCCTCACGTCGCGGGCGATCGAGGTGTACGACCAGGAAGAGATGGAGGAGTACTCCGGTGGGTCGTACTGGACGAAGCCGTCCGATCAGATCACCGTCGACATCGACCCAGAAGCGTCGTTCGAGCTGTACTGGGTGCGGGTAGAGACCGCGACTGATGCCGGCGAAGGGGCAACCACGCAGCGCTACCCGGTGGCGCTTGCGGTGTACTGCGACCCTCCCGCTGCGGGTGGGGTGTGTGGTGTGACTTCGCTGATGACGCGGTACCCGGACGGCTGGAAGACGAGCTACTGATGGCTGCACCCATCGCCGCGAAAGTCGCGATACAGGTTGTTCAGTCAAAGACTGGGCGGCGCATCATTGCGGGCGTTCTCGCCCTGATCCTGCTGATCGTGATGCTGCCGGCGATCCTCATCGGCGGCGCAGCGATGGCGATCGCTATCGGAACCGGGGAATCCGGGACGTGCACCACGGGTGAAGCTGTCGGAGGGTTCTCCAGTGAGCAGCTCGGGAACGCGGCGGCGATCCGCGCGGCCGCAGCGGAGATGGAGGTCCCCGATTCGGGTGTGAAGATCGCGATCATGGTGTCGCTCGTGGAGTCGAACCTGCTGAATCTGGCGAATACGGGCGTCCCTGAGTCGATGTTGCTTCCGAACCAGGGCATGGGGTCTGACCATGACTCGGTCGGCATCATGCAGCAGCGCCCGTCCTCTGGGTGGGGCACTCCGGCCGAGCTGATGAAACCTGAGTTCGCCGCTCGTGCGTTCTTCGGCGGGCCGAGCGGCCCGAACGGTGGGAGCCCGCGCGGGTTGCTCGACATTGCCGGCTGGGAGTCGATGGGGCTGGGAGTCGCCGCGCAGACGGTGCAGGTCAGCGCGTTCCCGGACCGGTATCAGGAGCGCTCGGCGGACGCCGACGCGGTACTCGCGGCATTGGGCGACACGACGACCATCTGTGAGGGCGGCGACGGCGGCACTCCCCCGCAAGTGGTGGGCGGCTGGGCGAACCCCATAGGGATGCAGACCTGGGCGACCTACCCCAACCACGCCGGGGGTGCGATGGACGTGCACGTCGGCACCGGCACCCCCGTGTACGCGCCCGCAGCCGGGAAGGTCTTTGACCTCTCCGAAGGGTGCGGAGGGATGGTCATCGGCATCCAACACGACGTGCAATACACGACCGCGTTCGCACACATGTCCTCATTCGCCGTCGCCGCAGGAGAGCAGGTCAAAGCCGGTCAGCTCATCGGATACTCCGGCGCTTCGGGATCGTGCGTCAACGGCGCCCATCTGCACTTCGAGGTTCGTGTGGGGCCGAACCCGACGAGTTGGGGGTCGTTCACGCCCGCCTACAAGTTCATGCGCGAGCAAGGGATCACGATGGGGCCCTGCACGGGAGGGTGCGACCTGTACCCGATGTGAGACGAAAATGGGTGGCTTCCAGGAGTCGTCGCATCGCGAATTTCTCCGATCCGGCGATTTACCTACACGGTTTGAACCATACAGATCAGCTGGTCCCTGTCTTCCCATGAACTGGTATCAGTGAATCCGACCTTCTTGTAGAGAGCAATCGCGTTCGAGCGCCACTTCCAAACCGAGAGCTGAATTACCTCAGCGTTGACGCGGACGGCATGATTTCGCGCCTCCGTGAGTAGAGAGGTGGCGATGTGCCGACCGCGATAGTTTTCGTCCGTCCACAGGCGCTTGATCTCTAAGCTTTGGTCGCCTCGAGTCGTGATTACGAGACAGCCTGCAGCGTGACCCTCGTACCGTGCTACTAGAACGGTGTCGCCGCTAAACGTCCTTTGAGGATCTGTCAGCTCGAAACGGTATTTCTCGGGAAGTGCGTCAACGGACCCGACCGGGTTGCCCTTCTCCGACTCTGTCCGGAGGTGGTAGTCCGTCAACAAGGTCGTTAGCTCGGCGCAGTCCCGCGGGTTCGCCGCGTTCCATTGGGTCACGGTGACGCTGCGCTGATCGGACATGAATCAATAGTCCCATGAGGCTGGAAGCAAACACATGCGGCCGCGGCGATGAGCTTGGCGAGGCGTTCAGGGCACGGTCCTTCTTCGTGCCTGCCGGGTGCGCGGTCCCTTTCTTCTACGAGGCGAACCACCAACCTCGAAAGGACACATCCCATGTCTCTCCCCTCCCTCTCGGCGATCGCCGACACGACCGTACGTAAGGTGCTCGAAGTACCCGATATCAACGCAGACTTCAGCACCGGCCCCGCACGGGCCGGAATGACGCTCGTGAACCAGATCCTCGCCGTTGGCACGATCGTCGGCATCGTCGCATTCATCGCGGCCGCGTGCCTGCTCATGTTTGCCGGCCTGGACAGCCGCAACAAGACGCGTGCGTGGGTGGCGCTTGCTGTCGCCGGCATCGGGGCTGCGGTGCTGGGGTCGATCGTCGCGATGATGACCTTCTTCGGCAACATCAACCTGTTCTAAGCGCGGATCTCATCGTGTACGTGCTGGAAGACCAGATCGAGCTCGGCTGCACGCCGGGTCTCGATTACCCCATCTGCGTCAGCGCAGAATCGACCGCGCGCGGCATGGGCACCTTCATCGGGTGGCTCGCACAGACCGTGCTGGGTTCACAGGAGTTCGCCCCCGGCACGACGCTGTGGGATAACGCGATCGGTGAAGCCTCGAACTGGTTCGCGATCGCGATCGTCGTGATGCTCATCACGGGCATCGTTGGGGTGTCGACTGGCATGTTGTCGATGAAAGGCCGCCGCTTATGGGTGTCCGTGCTGAGTATTGCCGCCGCGATCCCGTCCACGTTCCTCTCCCTCGCGCTCGGCGGCGAGCTGCTCGCGATCAGTGACCAGCTCAGCGAGCTCGCGCTTAAACGCATCGGCGGTGAGGACGGGTTCGAGAACCTGTTCCGCACCGTCGTGCAGGGCGGCACCGGCTCAGACGTGGGCGGGGCAGCGCTCACGCTGACGGGTCTGAGCTCGGCCGTTCCGATGATTCTGATGCTGATCGGTATCCTCCTCGGGCTGCTGCTGATGTCGTTCGCGCTCGCGTTCCGCAATCTGGGGTTGATGGTACTCATCGCGTTCTCCCCGCTCGCGTTCATGGCGGTGCCGATGCGAGGCGGTTGGGGTATCGCGAAGAAGTGGGCGATGGCGGGTATCGCGTTGCTGCTCGCTAAACCCCTCATGTTTGGGATCCTGGCGATGCTGCTGAAAACGTCGGACGGGATGGCATTGTTCTCGCCGCAGACGTTGACGGTGATGACGGGCCTGTTCGTCGTGTCGTTCATGCCGATGATGTCGTACTCGTTCTTCGCGTTCCTCGGCTCGGGCAACGAGAACATGGCCGGCCAAGGCATGGCCGGCCAAGCCGGTCAGAAAGCTTCCGCCCCGGTGCAGCGGGCAGCGGGGGCGGCCTCGAGCAAGATCGGGGCCGGCGCTGCAGGAGCGGCAGGTGCGGTATTCAAGACGTCCAAGAGCACGACGTCGACCAGCTCACAGGCGTCAAGCTCCCCTATCAGCTCGAAGGGGCAGCAGGGCGATGCTGCCGGCAAGAGCGACGCTTCGGCCGCCGCCAAGAACGGCGCTGCGACGGGTGGCGGTGCTACTCCGGCTGGCACCCCCAACGGGGGCGGCGGGGCCCGCGGTGGGAATGCCCCCAGCGGCGGTGCCCCTGGCGGCGGTGCCCCTGGCGGTGCTGGCGGCGGCAGGAGCGGTGCACCAGCCCCCGCGGGAGGCGGTGGTGGGGCTCCGGTGAACGCGAGTGGCAGCTCCAGCACTCGGTCGCCTCAGGTTCCGTCCGCACCCGCACCTTCCGCGCCCGGGGGCGGCAGTACGCCGCAGCCGAAACCGGGAACGCCCGCAACTCCGAAGTGGTGATAGCTCATGGCTCACGAAGAACTGGCGACGGTGCGCTTCTCGCGCCGCGCCTCCCAGGGCGTCGTCCTGGGTATCGACAAACCCGGCATCTGGTCGCTCGGGATCGCGATCGCCCCAGTGCTGGCAACCGTCGTCACCCAAGGGCCGTTCAACGCGATGTTCGTCGCCCTCCTGATGTCACCGCTCGCGATCACCGGACTGATCAAGCGGCACGGGATCGCGCTCACACTGTGGCTCGTCTGGGCGACACGTTTTCGACTGAGAAAGATGATGGGACGAACAATGTTCAAGCGTCGCGTGAAGCGGGCGGAACCGATTATTCGCGGTGAGCTGCAGCTTCCAGGGCTCGAAGATCGCTTCCAGATCTGGGAATCCCCTACGGGGATCGCCGTCGTCTGGGACAAAGCCCGGCAAACCGCGTCGATCACGTGCATGGTGACCTCCCCCGGTATGGCGCGTCACCGCACTCAGGTGATGACCGCGCATGACCGGGAGCACCTCACTGCTGCGCTGATGAGCGTCGCGGGGTCGTGGACGCGGCGCCGCCAGATCATGCGCGTCTCGATGCAGGAGCGCACCCGACCAGGCACGATCGTTCGTGAGCAGCGCACCTTCGATGCGCTGGGTGCGAGCGGGGAGCTCGCTGAGTCGTATCAGGAAGCGCTCACCCGCGTAGCTGAGGAGAGCGTGCTGCACCCGCAGTCGATCACGCTCACCATCGACGCGGGCGGCGGCGCGGGGCGTGCGGCCGCGAAAGACCTCGGCGGCGGCAAGGCCGGGATTCTCGGCATGGTCGAGCAGGAGATCGCCGCGACGACGGAATCGCTGCGCGTCGCGGGCTTCACGAAAGTGGTGTGGACCTCCCCCCGGGAGTGGGGGGCGTGGGGGCGCGGCATCGTCGACCCCGTCGCGGAAGGCAAGATCGACATTCGATTGGGGACCGCGTTCGAGGGCATCGCCCCCGAACTTGCCGGCCCGATGTCGTGCGTCGATGAGAAGAATCATGTCGAGACCGATTCCGCGTTCCACCGCGTGTACTGGATCGCTGAATATCCGCGCCTGGAAACGCTGCCGGGGTTCATGGGCGAGGTCGCGAGCGCGGAGACGTCCGCGGGGATCCCGGTGCGGCACACGCTGCAGATCGTCGGCACCCCCGTTCCGATCGAACAGGCCCTCAAGGGCATCCGTAAACAGCGAGAGTCGTGGAAGCAGAACGCCGCACTGAAAGCTCGGCGCGGCAACGATGTGACGATCGCGGACAATTCCGACTGGCAGAACCTCGACGCACGCGAGCAGGACCTCATCAACGGACAGGGCGAACTGGCCTGGACCGGGTTCGTGGTCGTGTCGGCGCTGAGCCATGACGCGCTTCTTCGCAGCTGCACGTCGATGGAGCTCGCAGGCAGCACCGCGTCGATCGAACTTGTCCCCCTCACCTATCAGCAGGCCGCAGCGCTCATGACCGTGGCGTACCCGGCCGGAACGGGAATGTGATGAATCAGCATCAGCAGTTGGCGTTCATCCCTCAGAAGCTCTCACGGAAAGAACGCCGCATTCTCAAAGAAATGCACACCGTCGGCCAAGACGAAGCGACGGCCGCCGTCGACGTGGAAGAAGCACCGTACCTGTCCCGTATCGGGCGTCTCGTGCGCGGCCATGCTTCCGACATGAAACTCCCCCGGCACACGGGTACGGGGTGGGAGTGGGCGTCGCTGAACCCGTTCCCGTTCTCCGACGTGCCCGTCGTCGCGGGCCCGGTGATCGGGCTCGAGCGCACTTCTGGCGGGCAGCCGTTCTCTTTCCACGCCTGGCACATGTACAACGACGACATCATCACCTCCCCCAACGTGCTGTTCAAGGGCGGTATCGGGCGCGGCAAGAGCTACTTCATGAAACGCATGGTCGCACTCGGCGTGCTGTTCGGTGTGACCTCGATCAACACCAGCGATGTGAAGGGCGAGCACGGGGTGGTAGCTGAAGCGCTCGGTGGCCAGTGGTATCGGGTCGGCGCGTTCGGCACCGATGTGCGGTTGAATCCGTTTGAGAAGGGTGAGCGGCACTTCAAAGAGACCGAGATCGAGCACAACCAGCGCATCCATGCTTCCCGGCAGCTGGTCGCCCAGCAGCTCGCGGGCCTCCTTCTCGAGGATGAGGACCCGCTCACCGCGATCGAGAAGTCGATCCTGGCGTGGGCGTTGGAAGAAGTGGTTCGGGAAACCAACGACCATCCCACGATCCGGAAGGTCGTGCAGAAAATCGACGACGCCGACGCCCTCAAGGCCGCCCGCGATAACCGGTTCGAGCGCGGTGAGGAACGACGGCTCAGGTTCTTGTTCGATCCGATGCTCACCGGCAATCTCGCCGGCATGTTCGAAGACGAAGGGACGGTCGAATTCAACCCGGATTCGCCGTACACGGTGTTCGACACGTACGCAATGCAGAAGCGCGGAGATCTCGCGCTCGCCCTCACCCAGACGATCACGAATTCGTGGGTGATGAACGTGGTGTCCAATAAGTCCGCAGGTCGCATGATCCAAGTCATCCGCGAGGAAGGGTGGCGCGATATGAAGACGCTGCAGGGCCTCGAAGCGCACGAGCTGCAGTTGAAGCTCTCCCGCGAGTACGGCATCTCCCTGATGATGGCCGTGCACGAGGATGGCGATTTCGATTCGGTCGGCACGCAGGGATCGAAAGAGCGTGAGCTCGCGCAGAAACTGCTGCGCCAATACGCCGTCTCGTTCACGTTCCACCAGGGCGATAAGACACGCAGACGGGCGGTGGAATCGGGAAACCTCACCCCCGGTGAGGCTGCGATGCTCGCGAGCTTCTCGGGCCAGCAGGGCATGTGCCTGTTGCAGGCGGATGAGCGCTCATTCGTGATCGACGGCCGCTCGACGTCGACGGCGTGGGAGCGCACCTTGTTCGATACCGACCGGGCGATGCGCGCCCGTGAGGCACAGCACGAAACCCTGGGGGTCGCCGCATGAACACCGACAACGGAGTGGACTCACTCGTCGACGAATCCCTCACCCTGTTCGCTGAATGCGACCCGGGGATCACGGATCCCTACCTGGAGGAGGCGTGGGCCTTGCTCGTGGATCTCGTGCAGATGGCCGGCGCCAGGCTCATGGAGCACCGCTTCGGCGGGCTCATCAGCGCCGCCGACGAAGTGGCGCTGTATCTCGGACAGCTCGAACGCGTGTCGCAGGTCGCCCGTGAGGCACCGTTTCAGGTTCCCGCGATCGCGTTGCGACCGTTGAAAGCGGCGGGCCGGTTCGTGGAGCACTCCCCGCACCGTGACGAGGTGTGCCAGTTGCTGCTCGCGATGCCGCACATCATCGCCGGCTACGCGTCGTACCTCACCCGCACCGCGGGCCGCCCGGCTCGTCCCGCGCTGGACGTGCTGGATCTCGCCGTGCGTGCGGGAAGCGTCTACCGGGACAGCCTCACCCGCGCTGTTCCAGCACTTTGAAGCATCGTCACTGAAAGGTCTCCCCTGATGAGTTCTCCAGATCGCGTCGCTCCCGCGTCCGAGTTCGGCCGCGTCGTTCGCATGATGGGTGTGTGGCAGCGCGTCGTCGTGTTCATCATGCTCCCCGCGATGCTGCTCGGCGTCGTGCAGGCGATCACGCAGGCGATCGTGCTCGCGATCAACGGCAACCGCGACTTCCAGGTGCTCGGCGTGCTGCAGTACGTCGCACAGTGGGGACGCGCAAACCCTGCTGAAGCGTACGGAATGGCCGGGTCGGTGGTGCTGCATTGGGCGGTCGCCGTACTGCTGCTGGGCGTGTTCGGTACTGCAGCCGGTGCGATCGTGTGGTGGGGCATGAAGCGCCGCAAGAACCCGCAACTGCGTGCCGGCCTCGCCTCGGAGAAAGACGTGCAGCGGGAGTTGGGAACGAAGCAGCTCGTGGAGCAGCGTGGCCCGAAGCTGCGCCCGTCGCTTGCCGGGAAGCTCATCAAGCCCGAGTGGGTGGGGTACTGGCTCGGCCAGTTCCGGGGGATGGATGTGTGGTCGCGTGTGGAGGACGCGATCATTCTCATTGGCCCGTCGCGTTCGGGTAAAGGGTTCCGGTTCTTGCTGCGAATGATCTTGGATGCGCCCGGCGCGGTCATCACCACGAGTGTGCGCTTGGACAACGCGAAGATCACGATGCGGGCGCGTGAGCGTGCCGGCTCCCCCACTCTGATCTGGGCTCCGGGTGTCGAAGGCGGGAAGGAGACCGGCCGCACCCTGAAATGGGATCCCGTGGCCGGCTGCGTCGACGAGGAAACGCTTGTGCGTCGCATGAATGCGCTGATCCCTGCTGGGGCGTTCGGCGGGTCGACGTCCAACGGTGGTCATTGGGATGCGCTCGGCAAGCAGCTCGCGGGGCACCTGTTCCACGCGGCCGCGTGCGGCGGTGTCGGCGTTGACGAGATCTGGGGGTGGGTGATGTCCCCCACGATGGCGCAGGAGGCGGCCCGCATGATCCGGGAGCACCCTGAAGGGATGCCTGAGCACGCCGATCATCTCGAATACGTGCTCGGCATGCCCGCGGAGCAGCGCGCGACGAGCTGGGGAGTTCTCCCCACGGTGCTCGCGTTCATGGGGTCGCGTGCGGCGCGCTGGTGGATGAAACCCGACGAAGAAGAAACCGTCGACCTGGTCGATTTCATCCTGCGCCGCGGCTCGGTGTTCATCGTGGGCGACAAGATGGCAGCCCCCGAGTACACGCGCATGAACGATGGCCTGCTGGCCGAATTCGACTACATCACGAAGGGCATCGCGGCCGCGTCCCCCGGCTCCCGTCTCGATCCTCCGGTGTCGTATGTGCTCGATGAGGCCGGCAACATCGAGTACCAAGGCATGTACGAGATCATCACCGCGGGTGGCGGGTATGGGCGCGTGGTCGTTGCCACGTTCCAGTCGAAGAATCAGCTCGAGCAGTTCGGCGACAACCAGGTCGGGGCGACGCTCTGGGATGCGGCGCCGACGAAGATCATCCTTCCCGGCGGCGGCGACACGAAAGCGCTCGAAGAGATCTCGAACCTGATCGGGGATGTGTGGGTGGAGCGGCAGTCGCAGACGCTCGGAAGCGGTGACCCGTCCGCGCAGTACAGCACAGAGCAGCGGGCGGCGTTCTCGAAGAAGGAGATCCGCGAAATGGATCTCGACTACGCGTTCGTGTTCTACCGCAACCTCTCCCCCGTTGTGATCCGCACGAAGCCGTTCACGGAGCACCCCCGATTCGCTGAATGCATGAAGGACGCGGAGCAGGTCGACGCATCGTTCCGGGAAACATCGCGCTACACGGAGCAGATCGCAGAACACGCGAACGCACGTGCGTGAATTGAGCCCATGGGCGCGACAGTCGCAGGGACGCAACGCGCACCGCGCGTTCTACGCCGACTACATCACATCCGCGAAGTGGTATAGCCGGCGAGCGCGATGGGCACTGGAGGAGAGTACTCGGATTGCTCCAGCACTGATCCTGTGCCGGGGCAGGTGCGGGAACGCATGGAACGTGGACCGGGATGACCTGCATCACTGCGTTTACGACCGTCTCGGAGACGAGGCCCACGAGGATCTGTGGCCGATGTGTCGAAGTTGTCACACGAGGCTGCACGAGTTGCTCGATTCGTCCCGCTCGTGGCGGAAGCTGCCTAAGCGGCAAGCGAACCGGCAGGCGCTCGCGATCCTCGCAGGCCGGAACGAGCCGCCATCGCCAAGATCGTTGACGGTCTATCTGTAAATAGTGCGGGGACGCTGCATATCGCAACGGCCCCGCACTATTAGCTAGTTCTCAGTCGTGATCCTTGCAGACCACATGCATCTACTCAGTCACCTGAGCGTGCTGTGTTCGAGCGCGGGAGTCCCGCACCCATGTCACGATGACGGTCAGGAGCGCGATCACTCCAGCCACGGGCAGCAGGTGCATCCCAATGAAGAAGATTCCGCCAGCGCCGATATTGGTTTCTCCGCCCCAACCGGTCTTGATGATGATCAGACCGGCTAGCAGGGAGACTCCGATCAGGAGGAAAGCAGCTGAAAGCCAGGCTGCAGCGTTCTTCTCGTAGCTGACGAACCAGGTACCTGAGACTCCTGTGATAGTTGCGATCAGCGCGAGAATCCCTCCCCAGATTGGAGCGGGGAGACCTGAGTTCAGACTGCTGATGAAGGCCCATCCGGAGATTCCGAACGCGATGGCAGCAACCAACAGCAGTAGGCGGCCCATCTGGAGAGTTACCGGTCGTTTCAACTGCCGTTCCAATCATTGGTTTTCCCGCTGACTACCCCGTAGTACGCGGAAGCTGCCCCGAAACGCGACGTCTTCACGGTCGTCGATTCGTAGAACTTGTTTCCGCAATTCTGGCGGAGGTGAGAGTTCAATGTGGAGTTCGCGTTCCTGCATCACAGATTGGTGCGCTTCCAACGGTCTCTGGAGGCCGAGGCTGTCAAACCACGGCCATGTCTCCCAGCGGTCCGAATGCAAGTGCCTGTGAACGGGGCGAAGTTGCACTTGGTGCATCCGCAAAGCCTGATTTATGCTGCGCTGGCGGCGCTATCTACGGGGTGAGGCGGACGATCCGACGCTCGCCCATCATGGAATGGAGACCAATCATGATCCTGGTCAAGGCGAACTTGGGAGATCTGAGCGAAGCGCGGTACTTCGAAGCGACCGAAGACAAGCCCCGCGCGCTGTACGTCGGTGTCGTTGAGCAGCAGCGAGTGCAGAACGAGGCTGGCGACTGGGAGGACGGCGACAAGGTCTGGTACCAGGCCCGGTTCAAAGGCGCAGACGCTGACTGGGTGCGGGACACCCTGCGAAACGGTGACCCGGTGCTGTTGTGGGGTAACGTCCGCGACAGCACGCGGGAAGTGGACGGGAAGACTCTCGAGTCGAAGGAACTGTTCGTTGATGCGGTGTCGATTAACCCGCGATTGCGGAAAGTGACGATCGACCGTCCAGTGCGTCAGCAACAGACGCAACAGGCGTCTCAGGCTGCCACGCACGCCGTCGACGCGGAGGTAGACGGGCGGGCGAGAGCCGCAGCGCGGGCGACGGTCGTGAGCCGGTTGCACGACGTCGTGGGCAAGCGGTACATCGACGGCGCTGTGGCCGACCAGGTCGTGGCTGCCTGGGACGATCCCGCGCTGCCGGTGCCGGAGCTCGGGCAGGCAACGGTGAGCGCGCTGCGTGCCGGGGGTGCGAACGAGGCGGTCGTGGCCTATGTTTCGAGCGTCGCTGACGAGTATGCCGGTGGTGGGCACGTGATGAGCTGGAATGAAGCTGCGGCGGCCGCGAACCCTGCGCCGCCTGCGAACGATACTTGGACGCTGGTGAATCAGGCGCGACGTGACGTCGCAGCAGGTGCGTCGCAATCACCTGGAATGTAGTCACGTCCAGACATCGAGAGGGGCCGGCGCAAAAGCGCCGGCCCCTCTTTTCGTGTGCCCGACCGGCTATTCGCGGTCTCGGGTGATTGCAGTGAAGATCAGAGTGAGCACGCCGATGGCGATGGGAGTCAGTATCGTCACGGCCGCCGAAACCGGGAAGAACACCGCCCAAATCCCGCTCATCTCGCCCTGAATCGGTACGAACAGGGCGAGCAAGTTATTGAGTAGCACGATGACGATCTGGGCGGCAAACATGATCGCGGGAACCCACTTCCACTTACCGAAGCTTTGCAGCGATCGCGCCGCGGCAACTGCGCTGATCAGAGCGGCAGAAATTCCGATGACGATTGCAAAAGGTGACGCTGCAGTGAGCCAGAGCGGAGCGCTGCCTTCGCCATCGAAGACCGTTGAAAGGACGAGCATTCCCCAGACAAAGGACCAGGCCGCGTAGAAGAGTGCGCAGTATGCCGCAAACCGGCTACGGCCGAGCGGGCCCCGTGATGCCAGACCAGTAATCGCCAACACGGCATATCCAGCGCTGATCAGAGTGAGAGAGGAAATCTCACCCCAGACGGTCATCCAAGGGGCGGCCAGGTTACACACGGCCCCCGCCAAGATCAACGCGCCAGCGGCGAGAAGCCGCTGATCCATCGCCTGCTTTTTCGGTCTCGTGACTGTGGTGTCGATCATGAGTGAGCCCTCCCCCATCGTCATTGATTCGGACTGCTACTGGCATCCTCGCACGAGAGCGGGGTTGGCACAGATCATGCCAACCCCGCTCTCGTGTGTGCGCTGCCCGTCCCTTCTTGAGGTACCAGTACCTGATCGAGAGGACAGAGTATGGATACCCAAGCGACTGACCGAAGCGTGGCCGCGGAACTCGAACACCTCGAGTTCTGGCAACGCGTTGACGAGCTGCGAGCGGCAGGACGTATCTGCGCTCGCACTGAGCTGCAGCTGCAGAAGATGGCCGAGGATTCGAGCAACATTCATGATTTCAAGGCGCGGCTTCGCTCTGGCGGACCCCATTTGATGGACGCCACGGAGCAGCGGTATCTGACGTCAGCGGTGGATACGCCGGAAGGGCGCCGGCCGGAGTCGTGGGCGGAGTCCTCGGCATATGTGCGCGCCTTCGGCTCGGATCAGTACCAGGGCACCGCTGCGGTGCAGCAGCAGGAGCGTGATCGCCAGGTGGAGGTGACTCGCGTCATCTCCTGACCGGCCAATCGCACAGAGGGGGCCGCGCTTTGGGAGCGCGGCCCCCTCTGGCGGTTGTGGGACTGCGCGTGTCTGGGCTTCAAGGGGCATGAAGCCGAGAGACGTCGAAGGTGGGGGCCAGAATGGCACGTAGGAAGCAGCGGGTACCGGATACCCAGATGGTGTTCGACCTGTGGGGCGAATTTGAGACAGCAGCAGCGACGGAAGGAACAGCATATGCACGATCAGGAGAGCCTCGCGAAACTGCAGCAGTCGTGGCCGGAGACGACGGACTATTTGCGGCGGGTTGGTCAGGTCAACAACGATCTGGCAGTGCTGAGGGAGATCTCGCAACGGGACGAGTACGAGGCGTCTCTGACGTGGCTGGATCATCTCGCGGTGGGCGTGGAGGATCTGACGAGTCGGCCGAACGCGGCGATAGTGATGCGGTTCCTCTTCGCACGGCAGATCGTGATTCGCAGCGCGGCGGAGGTTCCGGAGTATCGGGAGCTGCAGGAGGCGTTCGACCAGGAGCAGACGGAGGAGTACGGGGAGGATTCGTCGAGCAGGGAGCACCTGTTGGAGAGCCCGACGTCGACGTTCTGGGAGTCCCTGGATCAGAAGATGTGGAGCCTTCACGAGCTGCACGTGAAGCTGGCGCTCTGGGCGTTGGAGACGGCGACGAGCCACGGCTACGAGGGGCCGTCGTTGACGTTGACGCAGGCGGTGATTCTGCTGAACGTGTGCCGGTTCCTGGAGCAGGAGCCGGAGCAGTCTCCCGGGTGGGCGGCGGAGTGTCTGCGGTCCGCACTCTCCAGCGACTTCTTCGAGAAGGCCGCGAACCCAACAACGTAGAGCTCGATGAGTTGCGCCGCTTCCCCGGGTGGGGTGCGACGCCGGAACTGTTCGACCCGAACTCGAACAAGTACGCCGCCGATCGTGAAGCGCTGCAGGAGATGTGGGGCGACACGGAGTGGGGTGCCGCGCGGCGTACAGTCCTGAACGCGCACTACACGCACCCCGACTATGTCAGAGCGATGTGGGACGCGGCAGACCGGCTCGGAGTGTCTGCCGACGCGCAGGTGCTGGAGCCCGGATGCGGCACCGGCAACTTCATCGGCCAAGCGCGCCCGGGCCAGCAGGTGACCGGTGTGGAGCTCGACCCGACGACGGCCGGGGTTGCGCGGCTGTTGCACCCGGGAGCGACAGTGCGAAACGAGTCGTTCGGTGACACGTTCCTCGATCACGACGGCTACGATCTGACGATCGGGAACGTGCCGTTCGGGCAGACGAAGCTCTACGATCCGGCGTACAACGAGGCGAAACTCAGCCTCCACAATCACTTCATCGTGAAGTCGCTGCGGCAGACCAAGCCGGGCGGCATTGTCATGGTGATGTCGTCACGGTGGACGATGGATGGGAAGACGGAGCGAGCGCGCCGCGAGATCGCGAAGTACGGGGAGCTGCTCGGCGCGGTCCGTATGCCGCGCGGAGCGCACGGCGAGATCGCCGGCACTGACGCGACGATCGACGTGCTCGTGTTCCGGCGCCACCTGGGCGAAGCGCCCGAGAGTGAGCCTGCATGGTTGCGCGCGGTCGACGTCGACGGGGCAGCCGGGGCCGCGGCGATCAACTCCTACTTCGAGGATCACCCCGAGATGGTGCTGGGCGAGCTCGGCACCCGGCTCGGTCAGTTCGGGCCGGAGCTCACAGTGACCGCGGCCGACGTGTCCGCTGCGGCCGTGGCTCCAGCCCTGCGACGGTCGCTCGACCGCATCGTGGATGACGCGATCGCGAACGGTCAGGCGTGGGAGGCGACCGGCAAGGTCGTGGCGGATCGGCCTGTCGCTCGGATCGTGCAAGATCCCGATCAGGTGATCGGGCATATCGGCTTCGACGAGGAAACGGGGCTTCTCACGCAGGTGGGCCTCGACGGGCCCGAACCGGTGACCGTACCGAAGAATGCGGTGGCGGAGCTCCAGCACCTCGTGCGTCTGCGGGACGCCGCGGTGAGGGTGCTGGAGGCAGAGGCGTCGACCAGGGAAGACACTCCGGAGATCGGTCGACATCGTGCTGCGCTGAACGGCGTCTATGACCGGTATGTGGAGAAATACGGGCCAGTGAACCGGGTGTCGGTGACGGTGAAAGAACGGGTCGGGAAAGACCCGAGCATCATCCGCCGATATCCGGCTGCGGTTCGGGCGCTGCGGCAAGATCCGCACTTCGCGACGGTCGTCGCGCTCGAGCGATACAACGAGGACACCGGGGAAGCGCGCAAGGCGACGGTGTTCACGGAACGCGTGGTCGGTGCGGTGACCGAGGTGCACCGCGTCGACTCCCCCGAAGACGCGATCCGCGTCTCCCTCGACCGGATCGGGCACGTCGACGTGCCGCTCGTTTCGGAGCTGCTCGACGTCGACGAGGCGTCCGTGCCGGAACGTCTGGGCGATCTGGTGTTCCTCAACCCCGACGATCTGGAGACGTATATCCCAGCCGGTGAGTTCCTGTCCGGGAACGTGCGGCAGAAGCGCAAGGAGATGCGCGAGCTCGCGGCCGCCGATGCGATGTTCCAACGGCATCTCGACGCGTTGGAGCAGGTCATTCCCGAGGAAGTGGGGCCTGCGGAGATTGACGTGAAGTTCGGGGCCGGCTGGGTGCCCGTCGACGACGTGTCGATGTTCCTGGAGCACGAGCTGAAGAAGGAAGTCAAAGCGATCGAGAGGATCGACGGCGAGTGGAAATATGCGCTCGTGGGAAAGCCCGCGGCCACGGCGGAGAGCCGGTGGGGGGTGTCCGGTGATCATGTGAACCTCACCGCGACGGATGTGTTCAAGCGAGTCCTCAACGGCAAGTCACTCGAGGTGACGTACCGGCCCGATAAAGATGGGCCGATGTTCGTGGACCAGGTCGCCACGGAAACGTTGCAGGAGCGTGCTGGGGAGCTTCACGAGTCGTTCCAGGACTGGCTCTGGCAGGACGGTGAGCGTGTGGAGCGCCTGCAGGAGCGCTACAACGATCTCTACAACGGGATCGTGCTGCGCTCCTATGACGGTGTCGAGCTGACGTTCCCGGGGAAGGCAGCGACGTTCGAGCCGCGCCCGCACCAGCACGCGGCGGTGGCACGCATGCTCGCTGAACCGGCGACGGGCCTCTTCCATGAGGTGGGAGCTGGAAAGACCGCTGAGATGGTGCTCGGCGTGAAGGAGCTCAAGCGGCTCGGCATGGTGAACAAGCCCGCGATCATCGTCCCGAATCAGATGCTGGAGCAGTTCACGCGCGAGTACAAGCAGATCTACCCGCGGGCGAAAGTGCTCGCTGCCGGCAGCGAGGATATTCAGTCGTCGGGCACGAAGAACGGGAGGAAGCTGTTCGTCGCGCGAGCCCGGACGGGTGACTGGGACGCGGTGATTCTCACGCACTCCGCATTCGAACGGATTGGGTTGGGCAAGGCGCAAGAGGCGTACGCCGCGCAGCGCCTGCACGAGATGCAGGAGATCCACGAGGCGAAACTGAACTCGCAATTGTCGGAGAAATCCGTGAAGGGGCTGGAGAAGGCTCTCGCAGATCAGGAGCAGCTTCTGAAGCGGATGCTCGATATTGGCCATGACGAGGGAGTGTCGTGGGAGGAAACGGGCATCGATTATCTGTGCATCGATGAGGCGCACAAGTTCAAGAATCTCACCGTCATCTCGAAGGTCGCGGATCTGTCGAAGCCGGCCGGTTCCAAGCGTGCGACGGATCTCGATATGAAGCTCTGGTACTACCGGGAGCATCTCGGGCAGTCGCGGGTGGCGACGCTTGCGACGGCGACGCCGCTGCCGAATTCGATGATCGAGATGTACGTGATGATGCGGTACATGCGGCCAGACTTGCTGCGCGAAGCACAGGTCTACACTGCGGACGACTGGGCCAGGCAGTTCACCGAGCAGGTCACGGCCGTCGAAGCGAAACCCGATGGTGGCGGGTTCCAGGTGAAGACGCGCACGACGAAGTTCCGCAACGTGCCGGAGCTGCTGCGGATGTGGCATGTACCGGGCGATGTGAAAACGCAGGCGGACCTGGCACTGCCAGTCCCCGAGCTCGTCATCAACTGCGACGGAAAACGGGCGCCGGAGATGATCGTGGTTCCGGCCACCCGCGCGCAGGAGGCCGGCATGGCTGATCTGATCGTGCGCGGCGAAGCCGTGCGCAACGGTGCGGTCGAACCAACCGAGGACAACATGCTGAAGATCACTGCGAACGGTCGGGCGCTCGCGATGGATGCGCGTCTGATGGATGAGCCTGGGCCAGAAGATGACGAGCGCACGAAGCTCGACGTCGTAGCGGAGCAGGTATTTAGGATCTGGGACGAGAACAAGGATCGCGAGTACCTCGACGAATGGGGCGAGATCTCCTCCACTCCCGGCGCCCTGCAGATCGTGTTTGCTGATCTGGGGACCCCGGCCGCTGACGGGCGGTGGGATGCGTACAACGAGTTGCGGGACCAGCTAGTCGCGCGAGGTGTGCCTGCGTCTCAGGTGCGCTTCATTCATGAGGCGAGCAACGACCAGGCGAAGGCCGAGCTGTTCCAGCAGGCCCGCGACGGCCGCGTGCAGGTACTGGTCGGGTCGACCGAGAAGATGGGCGTCGGCACGAACGTGCAAGCGCGCGCGATCGCGCTGCATCACGTCGATGCCCCGTGGCGGCCGGCGGACGTTACCCAGCGTGAGGGGAGGGAGATTCGTCAGGGCAACCAGAACCCAGAGGTCCATCTGCTCCGGTATGCGACGGAGGGGTCGTTCGATTCGTACATGTGGGGCACGCTCGCCCGGAAGGCTGCCTTTATCGAGCAGGTGCTCACCGGCAGGCTCGACGTGCGCGAGGTCGATAACTCGACCGAGATGGCGTTGCAGTTCGCGGAGATGCAGGCGATCACCGCGGGAGACATGCGCATTTTGGAGGTCGCGAACCTCCGAAACGAGACGCAGAAGCTCGCCCGGCAGCAGCGTGGCCACCAACGCAAGATCGGCGCGATCGAGGTTCGACAGAAAATGCTGGAGCAGCAGGTCGGCGTGTTCGAGCACGATCTCCAGGTGCTACGGGCTCTGGCGCCGAAGGTGGTTGAGACGCGCGGGGATGCGTTCTCGGGGCGGGTGAAGCCGTCGAGCTGGGCGGAGTCACCCATGTACCGGGACCGGAAGGAGTTTGGGGCAGCGTTTCGCACCACGCTCGAGCGCGCTCGAGCGGCAGTGCCGTACTTCGGGACGAACAACGCCGGCTACCCGGCACCGTTGAAGTTCACCGTGTCCGTTGGCGGCCTCGACTGGGAAGCACGGCTCCGATGGAATCCGAAGGCGAGCAACGATCCTATCGTGGAGTTCCACGCGGGACGTACGATCCACGCGCTGCAGTACAAGATGCTGTGGTCGCGTGCGATGGACGGCGAGGTCAGCATGGTCTCTCAGGGGTTCGAGTCTCACGCTCGGATGGTCCCCGATGAGATCTGCCAGCACGAGGACGTTCTGGTGTCGGCCCGGGGCGAGGTTCGGGAGCTGGAGGTGATGAGTGCGGAGAAGTGGCCCAGAAAGGACGAGCTGGATCAGAAGCAGATGCGGCTCGCTGCGATCATCACTGAGCTCGAACGGGAAGCCGCGGGACCCAAAGACAACGCGCCTGCCCCACCGCAACACACCGTGGAGCGAACAGTGAGTAGCGGGCACACGATGTAGCTGCCGGAGGGCCAAAAGCGGCGACCTTGCGTCATTTCGATGATGCGAGGTCGCCGCTTTCGCGTGCGGTCACGCGCGTGGACGTCCACGCTGATGGGGCAAAGGCTGGGAACATAGCTGTTGTCGTTGCACCCGTTGTCGAGAGGATCGTCCGTCATGAGTAGTTCCGAGCCACGGGCCACGGCCGAAGAGGTCAACGCGCTCGTCGAGAACTACTACGGCACGCTCGGTGCAGCCGGGTACGCCGAACCGTTGCCGCTGCATCCCGCCGATACCGCCCTCGTGCTCGTCGACATTCAGCAGCACCTCTCGACCCGCTCGATCCGCGCCTCACTCAAGCACGCCGGGGTGTACGACGAGAGCGCCGAACCGGTGCTGGCCGCGATCAACGCGGACCTGCAGGTCGCGCTCCGGAACATCAGCCAGGTGCTCGCGAAGTGCCGCGAGGTCGGCATTCGCCCCATCCATGTGGGCATTCAGTCGTACCTGCCGGACTCAGCCGACGCCGGGATGCTGCACAAAGCTGCCGGCATGTTGTACGCCCCCGGCTCCTACGATTCCCAGTTCCTTCCAGAAGCTGCGCCGCTCGACGGGGAGATCGTTCTGACGAAAACTTGCTCCGGCATCCACGTGGGAACGCACATCGACCAGGTGCTCCGAAATCTCGGTGTGCAGAACGTCATCGTGACGGGTTTCTACACGGACCAGTGCGTAAGCGCTTCGGTGCGAGATCTCACGGATCTTGGCTACCGGGTCAGCTTGGTTGATGACGCGATGGGGGCGATGAGTCCCGAGCGGCATCAGAACGCGCTACAGAGCATCCGGAAGCTGTACGCGAATTCTGAGAGCACTGAAGAGATCCTCCCCCGCCTCGACCAGGTCGCGGCGAAGCTGACGAAGAAGAAGCGCGGCTGGCTGTCTGGCCGGCACGGCAGGTGACCTGCCTGCTTTCGTAAAGTTGCATCAACACGCGTTCGATGAAACGTTAAGCGCGTAAAGTTGCATTAACCGGTGCAGCGGGCAACTTTAAGGGGTCACAATGGGCGAATACGTCGAGCGCCAATGGGCGCCGTCCTCAACGTTCGGCCTGTCCCGGCGAGAACAGACCGGCGGCACGTACCTCGCGTTCGTACCCGGCGTCCTGGAGGCACAGGGGCCGCCGATCAGTGCGAGCACGTTCTCGGTTGTCGCCGACGCGCAGAGCACGGTGTCGCGTGCGGACGGCATCATCGGTGAGTCCGAGCTGTACCTCAATCACCTGCTGCTGCGATCTGAGAGCATCGCATCCTCCCTCATCGAGGGTCATGTCATCTCCGCGAAGAAGCTCGCCCTTGCAGACGTGCTCGGCCGTGGGAAAGAGAACGCCGTCGCGGTCCTGCAGAATCTTCGCGCGATGGAATACGCGATTGACGTCGTCGCAGAAAAATGGGACATCGAGCTTGAAGATCTGGTGCAGCTACAGCAGACGATCACGCCGGATCTTGAGCGTGGCTTCCGCACGCAACAGAATTGGATCGGTGGGGGCTACTCCCCGATCACCGCATCGTTCGTGCCGCCGCCCGAGTCCGAAGTGGTGCCACTGTTGGAAGATCTGCTCGCGTATGTGAATCAGAGCGAACATCCTCCACTGCTGAAGGCCGCGATCGCTCATGCTCAGTTTGAGACGATCCACCCGTTCATCGACGGGAACGGGCGTACCGGACGTGCGCTCATCCACGCGGTCCTGAAGCGGGACGGCATCACCGATTGCGCCGTGCTCCCGATCAGCACGGTCTTCTCGACAGCGAAGGATCACTACATTGCGGGGCTCACGGCGTTCCGTGAAGAACCACCGAACGTGGACCTCTGGGTGCAGGAGTTCTGCCAGTCGGCCGTGCGCGCTGCGGGAAACGTCGTGCTGCTGAAGGAGCGGGCAGACGAGTTGGACGAGCTACTCCGGGAGCGCCATCATGCGTGGCGTTCCCGGCAGGGTATCCCCGCAGCGCCGCGCGCCGATGCGACAGTGGAACGAGTACGGCGAGATCTTGCATCCCAGCCCGTACTCACAGTTGCCGCGACGGCTGAGCGATACGGGGTGTCCCGGCCCGCCGCGGAGCGCGCGCTGACGGAACTTGCAGACGCCGGGGTGCTGAGCGTCAGCAAGAACCACCGCGGAGTGAGAGCCGCATTCGTCTCCGACGAGCACTTTCACCTGGTGACGCTGGCCGAGCGCAGCAACAAAGCAGGCGGCTGGGACACCGCGGACGAGGCGACCGCTTCACGGCTGGCACTGCCAGAGTCCACACTGCGGTGGCCACCAGGCGACCCGGTGTTTCACACCCAGAGCCGAAGCGGGGACTACGGAAACCCGCAGTCCCCGTCGGGCCTGGGCTACTAGCGCTCAGTAGCCCAGGACAGGCGCACTCGGCAGCACGTCCGGGCCTTGCTGTGCGGGCACGTAGCTTCCCTCAGTTCGAGGTGCAGGGGCGACTCTGAGTGCCGCTGCGGCGATCTGGCGATCGCGTTCCCGATTGCGCGCGTGGGCGTGCTCGCGGCCGAGCGGTTCGTCGGTGGCGACGCCGTACAGGTCACGGAAGCATGCGACAGTGACGGCGCGCCTGCGCCATTCTGATTCGGCGCCAGGGAGCTGCTCTCCGAGCGCTTCGAGCCACGGCTCCTTGTCCGCGATCGCGCGGTCGACGACGAGTTCTGCCCGGAGCTGCATCGCGAGCTCACGATCCCTCAGAGCCTTTCCAAAGTCGGGATCTCCAAAGTCCGGAGCCGGTTCGATGAGGCCGGCGATATGGTGCACCGTGTTCACGCTGCGGAGATGATCTGGTGCGTCGAGCGCGTCGGGGTCGATGCGGTACTCGGAGCGCAGCAGGTGAGCGAGCCGTGCGGAGACATCTCGAGTACTCCCCCGGTCCATGCGCTCGAGCGCCCCGCGCACCGCGTCTTCGAGGGTGGTGTCGGCCGCGCCCTCCAACGCGGTGAGCATCCGCCCGAGACGGAGGTTCGAACGGGTCTCTTCTGAGTCGATGCCGAAGGGGGCCAGCAGAGGCGCGAATCGGGCGTAGGCGTCGTGTTCGCGCAGATCTTCCAGGTGCGTGTTGAGGCGGTAGTGCAGCACTGCGAGCACGTCGCGTGCGCCGTCGAGGTCCCGGGTTGCGAGCAGTTCCGTGATCGTGCCGGGCACGTCGTGGCCGCGCGTTTCCAGGCGTCGGAGGTTCACAAGTACCGGCCCGAGATACGGGGAGTCTGGCGATTCCGGGTCGACCAGGTGCAGGTTCGCGAGCCCGGGGAGGTATTCGCGTTCGAGCTGGTCGGCGGTGAGGGTCTGGTACTCGGCCGCGAGTTGCCGGATCGAGCCGATGCGTTCGGCTTCTTCTCGGAGCGTGTCGTGGGCGGCGATGTCGCCGCCCTGTTTCGTGACGACGTGTTCGAGGGTTTCCCGCCAGGTGCGCGTCATTCCGAGCGCGCCGGGGTCGCCCATGTCGCCGTTCTCGTCGACGACGACATACGCCTTGTTCGAGCGCTTCCCGCGCGTCATCGCGACGTAGAACGTCTCCCGGGAGGCGCTGGAATCGACGATGGTGTGGGCGGTGTCGACGGTGCGGCCCTGGGAGCGGTGCGCGGTGGTCGCGTATGCGAGCTGCACGTGATCCCGGCAGTAGTCGGCGGGCAGGGTGACGTACTCGTCGCCGGCGACGGCGACGATGTCGCCCGTGTCCGGGTTGATGCCGGCGACGACCCATTCGTCGTTGTTTTTCACCCACCGGTCGTGATCGGTGCGGAGGGTTCTCGCGTTCTGACGCGTCACGATCCGATCGCCCGGGGATGCGACACCAGAGGCGATCACCGTTTCCTGCGTCGCGTCGACGTCGCCTTGTTCGATGCGCCAGGTGCGTGCGATGGTGTTGAGGCGCTCCACCATCTCGTTCGTGGGGGCGATCAGGAGCGACACGAGCCGGTCGCCGGAATCGTCCAGTGTCGCCTCGTCCGTTCGCCAGGCGTCGACGGCCTGGTCGATGATCGTTTCATCGAGGCCCGCGAAGACGCGGTCGTGTTCGATGTAGGCGTCGAGGCCGGCGGTTTTCCCGAGCCGGAGGAGTTTGGAGGCGTCCGCTTCCCAGTCGGCGGTGAAGCGGTGGAGGTTCACGAGCTCGGCGACGTCCTGCCGGTCGGAGGCGAGGAGCCCGAACGCGCCGCCGGCATCGACTGCGGCGAGCTGCGCCCAGTCCCCCACGAGCAGCAGCTTCGCGCCGGCCGCTTGGACCTGTGCGCGGATCGCGTCGAGTGCGAGCGTGCCCCCGATGGAGGCTTCGTCAACGATGATGAGTTCGCCTGGCTGGAGTCGGTAGTCGATGCCGTCTTTGGTGTCGGTGCCGCGTGCGGTTTCGTGGAGCCATTTCGCGGTGTTCTCGGTCTGGATGCCGAGTGATTCTGCGAGCACTTCGGCCGCGCGGGCGGTCGGGGCGAGACCGCGCACAGTGCCGGCGCCGTGCGTGAGTTCCCAGAGCTCGCGGAGCTTTTCAAGGCTCGTGGTCTTGCCGGCACCTGCGGGCCCGACGAGGACGTCGACCTGGCGGCCGCTGGTGACAATGTTCTCCACGGCGGCCGCCTGGTCACTGGAAAGAACGCGCCTTTCAGTCCCTGTCGGCAGGGAGATGTGGGTATCGACGATCGCTTGCTCGATGCGTGGGCCTTGCAGGGATCGGCCGGCTTCGAGGAGGCGACCTTCTGCATCCCACACTTCGCGAGTCGTGAAGAGGTCCCGCGCTTCGGGATGGAACATGTCCTGCCCGTCCGCGGTTCGGAACCGATACGGGGTGTGCAGGTGGTTCTTGGGTGTGAGCGGGATGGCTTGGGAGAGGACGAGATCAACGACTCGGTGCACGGCCTGGTCGCGGTCTTCGGGAGAGCGAAAACGCCACCCGGCGATCGCACGCAGTGCCGCGGTCTCGGCGTTGCGTCTCCCCCACGTCGACCGTGCGCTAGCGAGGGTGTGCAGCACGAATTCGGCGGCGTCTCGGGCAGCGTCGTCGTCGACGTCGTCGTGCCGGAATGACCACAGTGGGAGGTCCGCCTTGCGCGGCGCCGCTGTATCCAACAGTCGATCTGCGAACAGGAACGAGTCCCCGATGTGCGACTTGGCTCGCTCCCGCCAGTTCTGGGTGAGCTCTCGAAGCGATCGTGCTTTCTTCGCCGCACGGGTGGCGAACGTCGCATATTGGCGCATCTTGATGACGGCTCGGTCGCTGGGCTGTTTGCAGTGCTCCTTGACGTACTTTGCCACCAGTCGATCCTTCTCTTTTCGGATCGCATGTGATCGTGTCGAGTATTCCTCCACGAGAGTTTTCGGCACCCCGTCGATTTGCCACTTCACCGATCCGGGATTGGTGCCGGCGTCGATCGAGAACTGCTGCCGTGCTGCCGGCGTATCGGGTCGCTGCGATTCGACCAACCATTCCCGGTACTGCTCGGGGCGCTGCAGGACGTCTTCGACGGTCCACTCGATGCCGAAACGGGAGGAGAGTTCGTCCATGAGGACGCCGTCGTAGTACGCGCCGGCCGTGGCCACGGCTGGCATCAGGGACCAGCGGGAGTCGATCGTGCGCCAGCGGCCGTCTTCTCCTTGGACCCGGTTGGAGACGAGCATGTGCGTGTGGAGCTGCGGGTCTCCCTCACGGGAGTCCCAGTGATCGAACAGTGCGGCGGAGATCCCGCGCACGTGCGCCTGCGCGACACCGTCTGCCCCGGTGCGGGTGCGAATGATGTCGGTTTCGAGTTTCTCGATCGTTGCTTGAATCGCGGCGTGGTGGGCTTGCCGGATCTCGTCTTTCAGTGCGGGATCTGCAAGCGCCCACCACGAGCTCACGCTCTTGGGTGGGGAGAACACGAACTCGAACCCGGCCACGGACTGTCTCTCGGGCTTCTCGGTGACCTCTCGCCGGATCTGGTCTGCGAGCGCTTCGAATTCGGGCTCGCTGAGGTCACGGTTCTTCGGGTCGGCGGCTGCCGCCTGGATCTTCCGCTCGATGCGTTTCTCGAGCGGGAGGACGGTGTTGTATTTGCGGCCGAGCTGTTGCCCGGTGGTGGGGTGCACGCCATCCCCGAAAAGTGCGACGAGTTCGCGTTCTTCAACTGCCGTGCCGACGTCGAGGCCGAGTGCGGTGGCTCCGCTTCCGGCCCACGCGCCGGGTGGGGTGCCGTTCGACATGTAGTACGCGGCTTTGCCTTCGGCGCGGTCGATGGTGTGCTCGTCGGCGACGGTGTTCATGAGGTAGCCCCAGGCGTCTCGCGACGCACCAATGAGGGTGACGGTCATCATGGTTCAGTTCTCGTTTCTTCGGGCGGCTCGTTGGGCGCGTTTGCGGCATGTGGCGTCGCAGTAGCGTCGGCGCCGGCTCTTCCCGTGAGGGAAGGGCGTCATGCAGAACGCGCAGTGGACCGGGGAGAGATCGCTCGCTGCCCGGTAACCGCGCTTGCGGCACGTCGTGGAGCAATACATGTGGCGTGGATTGCGTCGATCCGGGAGGAAGACGTTGGAGCAGTGCGGGGCGGCGCACGAGTACAGCAGAATGCTGGTGAGGACGTCGACGCGTCGCGCGCGTGCTTTCTCGGCAAGGTTCTGGCAGGTGTTGCTGCAGTACCGCCGTTGCTTGGTGGGGGTCAGGAACGTGCGCTCGCATCCTGACCGCTCACACCGGGTCTCCCAACCGGTGCCTTCTGGTCGAGGAGCAGCCGGGTGGGCGAGCCCTCGTGACTGCCGGATGCGTTTCTCGAAATCGCGTTGGGCTTGCGTCTTTCTCATGGGGTCACCGCGGTTAGATCACACATACATCCACTCCGATCCCCATGCGACGTGGTGGCCGTCAGGCACGGGCTGGTGTGCTCGCTCTAGGAGCGCATCGACGTCTTGCACGGGGCCGGCGAGCCGGGTGCTGGGTGACGGAAGGTCGAAGTGCTGCATGAGGTCGCTGACGTCGGCTGAGTCGAATGCAGGGGCGACGATGTAGAACGACTCGATTGCGCCGACGACGATCTTGGGTTGCTGGGTCGGTTCGATCAGGAGCGACAGGAGCGGTGTCCATCCCCGCAACATGGCTTCGTTGTAGGCGCCCTCAACCTGCGACAGCACGGGTGCGTCGCTTTCGAGAGGCTCCGTGATTCTGAGGGAGAAGTCGGCACGCTTCGTGGCTTCGTAGAACCAGGGGTGCGCTGAGGTGAGTTGGGCGACCTGTGGGAACGGGAACGAGAAGTCGTTGTGCCAGGTGTGACGGATGATCGGGTTCATCCACTCGGGGACGCTTGGGTTGTCGCCGGACGGGTCTGCGAGCATCGCTGCCTGCCACGCCTCCCATTCCGCGGGCGACCACTTTCTCACGTAGTCGTCGTCGAGGCCGGCGACGTTCTTGAGCCAGGCGAGTGAGTGCTGCAGCTTCTTGAGTCGGGAACGGATCATGGGTTCTCCTATGCAGACGGATCGGTAGAGGGGCAGGGCAACCAGGCTTCTGAGTGGGAGAGCTCGATGCTTGCGCTGTCGAGCTGGCTCCGAGCGCGGTCGTGATCATGGCTGGCTAGCGCGAACGTGACTCCCTCGGAACCTGAATCCGCGGACGCAGCGTCGAGGCGGTTTAGGAGGGATCGAATTGCGTCGATACGTGCATCGGTGACGATGATGTCGCTTTCGGTGATCCCTCGCCAAGACCAGGCTTCAAGGGCGTCAGCCCGCGACGCGTACTGCGTGCTCGTGATGCGTCGGCCGGTGAGTTCGTCGTAGTCGTTGAACAGCACTCGATGGCACTCGACGGGGTGGGCTTCGATCTGAATCACGGTGGTTGGGAAGGGCAAGAGGGGCCTCCGGGATGGGTTCTGATGTGGACGTTCAAGGTGAAGATGTGCGGGGCTGCGCAGTTCGTGTCACGGAACGCGGGACGCGGTTTCCCTCGAATGCCAGTCGTGTATGGGTGAAAGTCCGGCGAAATGCAATGGAGCCGGACAGAGCAGCGCGAGGCGCTGCGGGCAGTGGCAGGCCGGAGGGCTGCACGTACAGATGGGGTTCGTGTGCGCAGTGAAACGAACGGTGGGGTGCGGGTGTGCTGATGGGTGAATAGCGGCGTGGCTGGCAGGAGCCGGGGCGGGGGTGTCGTCCTCCCCCTTGGTGCGCGCGTCGGCCTATCTACAGGGCATGAGCGATCACCCCACCCCAGCAGTGCCCGCGATCGTGCAGTGCACGTTCTGCCTCTGCCCCAACATCATCACCGCCGACGATCTCGAGGCGCTCTGCAAGAACTGCGGACTCGACCTCTCCCGCCTGGGCGTCTCAAGTGCCGCCCCGGCGCCGCCTGAAACTGATGGCACGGTCTTCTCGCAGGGGCCGGACGACACTCTCAACGGTGCTCAGGCGATCGCGACGCTCTTCGCTGATGAGACGTCACCCGACAAGGCTGCTTCCGTCGTCGATGCACCACCCATCGAGACGACAGCGACAGCGACAGCCGAGGCGGCCGCGAATCCAAAGCCGACCCCGATGTCGACGTCGACGCGGAGGTCGCCGATTCATCCGTGGGTCATCACTGGCGCGTTCGCGGTCCTCATCGTGGGCGCGATCATCACGACATGGGTGCTGCTCTCGACTCCCCCGAGCGTCGCGTCGGCCGACGCAGCGCCGAAGCAGGCGACACCGATCACCCTCGAA
Organism: Leucobacter sp. NPDC077196; assembly: GCF_040687075.1. Classification (NCBI taxonomy): domain Bacteria; kingdom Bacillati; phylum Actinomycetota; class Actinomycetes; order Micrococcales; family Microbacteriaceae; genus Leucobacter; species Leucobacter sp. NPDC077196. The sequence goes on along the minus strand of NZ_JBFBML010000018.1, from coordinate 14,451 downwards.
GGCTGGAACGCGACACCCGCCTGGACCTTCGACGCGACAGCAGAGGAGACCGCCGAGAGCGCTGACGGTGCGACACTGCTCGTCACGACCCGGGATGACGCTTCGATCGTGGACACGACGACCGGAGATCTGCTCGCGACGCAGGAGCTCGGCGGCGACACGTCGGCACGCGCCTACTGGGCAGGCGACACTGCCCTCGTCGTCGACGGCGACACCCTGCGCCTCTGGTCAGCAGGGCAAGGATCTGGCTCAGATGTATCGGGCGACACCGAAAGCGACCAGGCAGGGTGGGCGACGACGAAGCTCGGCGACGCGACAGTGTCGCTTCGCGGCGACGCGATCTTCGCTGTCGCAGAGGTCGGGGCAAAGTACGAACTCATTCACGCCGACGCGTCACGCGACGCCGTGACCGTTCCGACCGAGGGTGCTGTCCCTGTCGCGGCATCCGGCGACACGATCACCTGGGGCACCAACAAGGGTGTCGCCTACGTCACCGCCAGGGACGGGAGCGACAGTCGCGACACCGTCCTCGCCGCGCCCACAGACGCTGCGTCCGTGTCTCGCTGGATCAGCGGCGACACGAAGCATGTCTATGTCGTGTGGAGCGACGGCGACACTGACACGGTCGCCGTCCACTCGCTCGAGAGCGGTGATGCCGTTTCGACCCACCCCCTCTCTGCTGACCGAGAAGCGGCAGCGACATCGACCCGGGACGGGGCGCATGTCGCGTACGCCGGTGTGCTGATCGACGCGACGACAGGTGCCATCACCGAAACCAGCCACGACATCGACGGGACCGTGGGCGAGCGGTTCCTGACGACAGACCCGCTCACTCTCGTGAACCCGACCGGAGACGCGACGCCCCTCGAAGGCGACAGCGTGACCCTGGTGGCGATGTCGCCAGACGGAGATCTCGTCGTGAGTACCGGCGACGCGATCGCCTCCCTCGCTCCGGCATCCGCAGACGCAGGTGCGCGGACCCCGTGATCTGTCTCATGAAGCCGGCCCGAATGCGCGGACCTCCCACGAGGCCGGCCATCGACCACCACCCCACATTTATGGAGAAGAACCCCGTGAAAATCAGACCCTTCATCACTGCAGCAGTCGCTGCCGGCATCGTCCTCGCCCCGACCGCGGCGATGGCAGACGACACCATCGCAGACACCCCCATGACCACCGAGTTCCAGGAGACGGAAGTCTTCGCGAACGCGCAGGACTGCGAAGCGACACCGGCGCCCCCGGCCCCGGTCGCCCAGACCGTAGTGGCCGAAGATGCCGCCCCCGCCCCAGGGGATCTGTCTACCGAGAACACGGTGACGGCAGAGAACGTCAAGGTAGTCCCCGGTGACCTGCCTGAGGCGCCGGCCGATCCGGTCGACTGCGGAACCCCGACCATCCCGTCCCTCCCCGGTGATGGCCACATCGACCCGGTCGAACCTGTTGACCCGGTCAACCCCGTCGAGCCGGTCGATCCTGTCGCCCCGGTCGCCCCGGTGGATCCCGTCGTGCCGGTCGCCCCGGTGGATCCCGTGGTGCCGGTGGCGCCGGCAGATCCGATCGAACCGGTCGCACCGGTGGATCCGGGCGTGGTGCCCGGTGAGTCTGTCACTCCGGTGGGGTGGACCGAGACGCCGAATCAGAACATGCAGCAGATCTCGTACCCTGATGCGTTGGCGACGACGGGCGGGGAGCCGGCCAGCTGGCTCGGAGCCGCTGCAGCAGCGACGCTCGCTGCAGGAGCTGCCCTGTTCGCGTTCGGCCGCCGCAAGCGCGGTGCAGAGGCAGCGGTGTAGCGATGAGCACGGCGACTGCAACGACCAACATCATCGTCACGCACGCGTGCGGTCACGCTCATGCGCGGGATCTTTCCGACACTGCGGCATCGCTGCGTTCGGATAAGGCGAAGTGGTGGGCGACCCAAGAATGCAAGCCGTGTAATGCGGAGACGTTCGCCGCCCGGCAACGGGCAAAGCCCGTCTCCGCGGAAGTGAAGGCCGCGCGTGCGGCTCGCCTGCAAATGGCCCTCGATGATGCGCAGCGAATGAACCTGCCGCCGCTGCAGGGCTCTGAGAAGCAGATCCCGTACGGCACCGAGCTGCGCTACGACGCGATGCGGCTCTTGTACGAGGAGCTCGTGCAGTCGGAACGGATGACTGAGGACGAGTACGACGAGAAGGTCACGACGCTCGCGCGCAGGATCAATCGGGCGAAGTTCTGGATCGAGCACAAGGAATCGTCCATCGACGACTTCCTCCTGGACCTCGCGGACCCCGGCGATCAGAACATCGGCACGGAGAACCCGTACTAGAGGGAGCTAAGCCACTCTCGTAACAGACAGAGCGCCCTGCCGCGGTGAAAACCGCGGCAGGGCGCTCTGCTGTTTGGCAGCGGCGTTTCTAGTCGATGCGCTGCCAGCTCAGGAGCATCGCACCTGCTGGGATCGGGCACGCGATCTTTGCGGCCTCCCACGTGGATGCTTCAGCTCCCTCGATGAGCTCGCTCGCGAAGTCGTCAGCCTTTCGGAGATGCCGCTGGTCTTCAACAATGGTGGCGGCGTTCGGGTAGATGAGGGCTGCAGCACGCATACGCTCAGGATAGATGCACGCGCACAGACCAGAGCACCCCGGCACGGTGCGAACCGTGCCGGGGTGCTCTGCGAGGTTGACGAGCGCTGAACTCAGTACGTCGGCCCCGCTGACTGCGTCAGGTTCTGATGCTGTGATGCCTGTGCGGTGGGGGCGTGCAGCGCATCGTGGGTGGACTGTTCGCGGGCACGGTGGTTCACCCAGTCGGCCGTGAATTCGATGAGCGCTTCGGCTTCGTCCGTTCCGTAGGTGCGCGTCCCCCGCAGCTCCCACTCGGCACCGGCATGAGCACGGGTGTAGCGATCGACCTCCCACGAGTTCGGTATGCGGTCCGGGTCTGAGGAATCGGTGCCGATGTACTGCTCGGTAAAGGCGAGGCGGTGATCGTCAGCGGTGTTCTCGATCACATAGTGGCCGATGCCGAAGCTGTCAGGGTCTCCCTCGTACAGCGAGACGGCTTTCTCGTGCCGCGCGGTGATGACCTGCAGCTCTTGAGCGAGCAGCATCATCGCCGCCTCGCGGGTTTGCCGCTGACTGCTGGTTTCGAAGCCGAGTTCGACGTCCTGGTGCTCGTCGACGCGGAGGATGTAGCCGGCATCGGTTTTCTGCATCCATCCGGTGAAGACCGTCTCACCGAATTCGTTGGTGAAATCGACTTTGCCGAAGTTGTCCGAGGCGGCGCCGGCGCCGGTCGACCAGGGCTTGGGTTCGAGCCGGTAACCGGAGTCATAAGCGTTCACGTTTTCTGGCATCTGCGTCTCCATCGCTGGTGGTACTCCCCCGGTGATGATCCGCTGCACGGGATCTCGGGGCTCACCACCTAGACGCAGCACTCAGCGCACTTGCCCATCACGATCCGCCTCGAGCTATTCAGCACAGCTCGCAACGTTCACATGCCAGTCGAGCAGCCACTCAGCCTGCTCAGTTCGTGGGCGTGCAGGCTCCCCAGAGTCCCGCTCCAGCTTTGCGGGCGCTGTTCTCTGCATTGCGAAACTCGGCCTGGCCGACGTAAGGCTTGGAGTACGTGTACTCGTGTCCCGCGCCCTGCACGAGGAGCTGCTCGGCCACGTTGCCGGCGTCGGTGTGCAGGTGGCGCAGGAGACGCCCGTACCGGTCGACGTCTCCCTGGGACGGGTCGCTGATGAGGTCGACGTCCTGGCCGTCGAGCAGCGCGACGAGTGCGGTACGCGCTTCCTGCGCCCAGCGTTCGTCTACGGTGCCGCCCCGGCCGATTTCTGGGGTATCGATGCCGATGATGCGGACGCGGTTCACGGTGCCCTCGGCGTCGACGGTCTTGATCGTGTCTCCGTCGATCACGGCAACCACCTGCTGCGTCGATGAGTTCGTCGCAGTGCCGGGGTTCCTCCCCGGGGCGTCGACGTCGATGTTCTGTGCGGCGATGAAGGCAGCGATCGTTACGGCCACGAGCGTGACGGCGAGCTTCGTGATGCGGGTGACAGTGCGCTTGTTCACGGCGCTTCCTGTGATCTAGTTGCGGTAGCCGGCGCGGTATCCAATCGGGACGAACGCGATCCCAGTGTCTGGGAAGAGGTCGAGGTCGCCGAGTTCGTTGACGTACTCGTACGCTTCCTCATCTGTTGCGAAAACTCCGAGAATCCGGCCCTCGAATTCGTCGCTCGCCTGCGCGATCCACACACCTGGCTTGTCTGCCCGATGGTCAATGTCGCTGTTCGTGGTTCCACTGCTCGGCCGCCCCACGCGATATCCAATCGGGAAAAACACCGGCTCAGAAGGCGAGAAGGTGCCGGCAAGTTCTTCGACGAACTTCTGCCCGTCGTTCTCCGATTCGAAAACGCCCAAAAGGCGGCCGTCCCACTCCTCGGTCGGCTGCAGGATCCACACCCCTGACTTCGATGTCTGCTCTTCCATATCGCTGTCCTTTGTTCTTCAGGTGAGCTACCCCACTGCGGGGCACATGTCATGATTCAATCAGCCAACGAGGCCGGCGATTTTGTCGGGTCGAAACCCACTCCAGTTGTCGTCGTCGGTAACCACGACGGGGGCTTGCATGTACCCCAGTTCCTTGACGGTCTGGAGCGCGGCTTCGTCGGTCGAGAAATCCACGACGTCGTAGACGATCCCTTTGCTGTCGAGAGCGCGATAGGTCGCGGTGCACTGCACGCAGCTGGGCTTCGTGTACACAGTGATGGTGTTCATGGTGTGCCTCCTGTGACCTAGATGCGGTACCCCGCGCTGTTCGTGATTTCCTCCCTCACGTTTTTTGCCGTGAAGGCACGTATGTGCCTGCGGAGGCGCGCAGCGTGGAGCCCGACCGGAGGGGCACCCCTGCGTGGCGCAGACACGCGAGGGTGTACCGTCAAGCAACGCCGCGAAGCGGGGGTGCGACCGGTTGGGCGGAACGCGAAGTGGCCGTATGCTGCCGAAGGCTTCACTGCAAAAAACGGGGCGTAGCCCGAGAAGAAAAGAGCCGGCCTCCGTGCCGGCTCCTCCAGGCGCATGACGTGCGCACGATTCAATGAAGGGTGAATGTGAAGAGGTTGCTTAGCGTGCTGATCGCGATCGGCATGGTCGTCGCGGCTGCCTACGTGGCCCTCGTCATCCACATGGACACTACGTGCCACCTCCCTGACAAATTCTGCGTCAAGGAAGTTTCCTGGCTCAATTAAGCCATCGGCCTGGCAAGAACCAGTAGCTCTCGGCTTCTTGACTTTAGAGATACCCAGATAAAAGTGCTAGCGTGCACGGCAGTCCGAGATGAAATTGAGTACCGTGAACCCCATTCCGCAGCAACGCACAGGCCACCGGCCTCATGCGTATCTCTGGTTCGCGGCGGCTGGTCTCATCGTTTTGGTGATTGCCGGCCTCCTAGGGATGCACACACTGAGTGTCAGCTCCACGGAAAACGGCAGAGGCACGGATGCTCAACCTTCGGCCGTGACTTTCTCTGACGGCGTGGGGAATCATGGTGTTGACGTTCTAACTCCTGCTGCGGGCATCGGAGACCCAAGCTTGGTGAGTGGTACGGCGCACACCGATTCATCACCTTGTGGTGTGGAATGCGATCCAGTCGGACATTCCGATGAACACGGGATGCTGGCAATGGCGTGTGTTCTAGCTCTGATGATCGGGTTGCTCATACTCAGGCGGCCTCTCTTCAGACGCCTAACGAACCTTCACAGGGCAATATTTCTGCCCTTTTCTTACCTTTTTGTGGCGCGCTATGTCAGGCCGCCCTCCCTTATCTCGCTGTCAATCAGTCGAACCTGAATCGACCCCGGCGACCGCACGTGCGCTCTGAGTGACCTGTCTCGGTACGGCCAGTATTGGCCAATTCTTCTCGAGTTGAAATTGGGCATACCCATCGTTCCGTGTTGACTCTGAAACAAGAACGAGTCGAGCGCACCGGTCCAAATTTGCTTTGGACACTGCACGTGTATCCGAGCGCTTATTCATGCCCAGACGCGGAACTGAGCTTCTTGCAGCTCTGGGCTCAGACAGATTTAGGGCGTTTTACGCCTCAGTAGAAATTCGGAGAACATAGTGAAGAGATCTTTCGCTGCCTTCATCCTCACCATTGGAGCTTTCACTGTCGTGGGGTGTGCATCTCCAGGCAACCCCCCTGCTGATACGTCTCCGCCACGTATCGAGCATGTGCACTCCATCACGGGCGACCCCAGAAGCGAGGGCGTTCTCCTCGGCACACACAACGGCATCTTCACCGTCACCCTCGGTGGCAAAGTAAATGGTCCTGTGGGAGGCAACGACTTTGACGCGATGGGATTCACCCTTCTAGGGGACGCTTTCATAGCGTCGGGTCATCCCGGCCCAGAGACCCCAGAACAACTCGGTTCCCCAAACCTGGGCATCATTCGAAGCGATGATCAGGGCAAGAATTGGGAACCAGTGTCAATGAATGGTGTCGAAGATTTTCACGTGCTTACAGCTAGCACAGACGGCACTCTCTACGGCGTTGGCTCGTCGGAGCAAGTCCTGCTCAGAAGTTCGGATGCTGGCCTCACCTGGGAGAAAGGGGCCCGGATCGAAGCCGTTGACGTCACGAAGGCAAACGAATCGGTGTACGCATTGACCAAGGATGGGCTTCAACAGAGCGCGGACGATGGAGACACCTTTGTCCCGGTCGCTGAGGCTCCGCTCTTCTACGCAATTGAGGTGAAAAGCAATGGAGCGCTCGTCGGGGTCGATGTTGAAGGAACTCTCTGGCAAAACGACGCGCAAGGGGACTGGGTTCAGATTGCGCAGGCCGAGGGGACCGTACAAGCCCTCGGTATCGCACTCAATGACGCTCCGGTCTGGGTTGATGATCGTGGCGTGGTCGAACTCGCGACTGATGAAGTCAGAGTCATTGCCGGAAACGGCTAACGAGCGGAGTTACGCGCATGAACCCCAATCAGAACCCCTTCAAAAATTCCACTGCGTTTATCATCGCAATCCTTGTGCTGACGGCAGCTATTGCAGTCATAGGATATGCAGCGATCGGAGCACTGTTCTCGTGAATTTCTCATTTCCCACTGAGACCCAGCAGACACCCAAGAGCGCGGCATCCGCCTCAAGTAGTCGGACGGGTAGCGGCCGTGGCACTGTGCGACCACAGCAGCTGACTCCTCACGGCCGTCTGATCACGTCACCTCCCCGAGCGTCTGGCAGGCAGCGCGGTCGCACCAGACCAGGACCCTCAGGAGAGTCCTACATGACACCGCTCCCTGCCTGGAATATCAGCACCAAAGACACCTCATTCACCGGTCTTTCGACCGATGCCGATGAAACCTCTCATTCGGGGTTACCGACGAAACGCTCCTGGAAACGTATCGTCTCTGCGGCCTCATCATTTGTTTGTGTGGGAGCACTGCTCACTGCCACCCTCTTCCCATTGAACAGCTCAGCCGCCGAGCCCCTCACCACCCAGGCATCGATACAACCACAGAAATTGTTCAGTGAAGAAGACGCTGGACCCGTAGCGGATGCCTTGCAAGCAGTCTCCATCAAGACCATCCCCCTGCCGCCGAACGTAACCGCCGAGAAAGGGCTGGTCGACGCGAGTTCGCTCTCTGACTCATCCGTGCGATACCCCTTCGATGAGCAGTGGCCAAATACCGATAGTTTCGGCTATCGCACCGAGCCCGTCGCGCAATTCCACGACGCCCAGGACATTGGAGCGCCAGGAGGCACATCAATTCGGGCGATCGCGAGTGGTGTCGTCTTGGAGGCTGGGTTTGCAACTGACGGTTGCGGATTCGGCCTCAAGCTGCAGCACAACATCAATGGGCAAGACCTCACGAGCCGGTACTGCCACATGGAAGCCAACTCGCACTCCTATCAGGTCGGCGACACGGTCAAGATAGGTGATGAAGCCGGTCGAGTCGGAAACACCGGCATGTCCTTCGGACCTCATTTGCACCTTGCCCTGCGATTGAACGGCGAACCCATCGATCCGCTCCCGTACATCCAAGCGAACGAAAAGTGAGATAAAGGCCCTCTTGCAACGACGCTCTGGTTCAAGCCCCGAGAGGACCACATTGGATCCAGGGCGACCGTAGTCTCGTAGCCGTTTGCGAGGCATGGACGTGACCTCCGGGCGAGCACGAGCATTCCGGTGGCTAAGCAAAGCGGGAGGCTCACAAGCGGTCGGCGGCATGGGCGTCCAGCATCGCCTATTGAATTTTATACCCCCTGGGGGTATAGTGCATCATGTGAACGGCTACGAACAGAACAAGGATGACTTGCAGAAGCGATTGCGTCGCGTCGAAGGCCAGGTACGCGGAATCGCGCGGATGGTTGACGACGACAAATACTGCATCGACATTCTGACGCAAGTCTCAGCCGCGACGAAAGCGCTTGAAACCGTCGCCCTATCGCTCCTCGGCGACCACCTCAGCCACTGCGTTGCTGAGGCAAGCGCAGAAGGCGGCCAAGTAGCTGCCGACAAGATCCGTGAAGCTCAGGACGCAATCGCACGATTGGTCCGTTCCTAACCCAACCCGCTCGACTCGGAGGAGAACATTATGATTGACAGTTTCGATGCCCCGCAGGTGGCCATCATTTCGGGCTCCGCTTGTTGTGCGACGCCGGTCACCTCCGATACCACTCGTGCAACGACGGCCGAAGTGACCAACAAGATTCTCGTATCCGGCATGACTTGTTCCCACTGCGTTGCAAGCGTGACCGAAGAACTCACGGGTATCAGCAATGTCGAGAGCGTTTCTGTCGAGCTCAACGCCGGCGGTATTTCGCGGGTCACTCTCCAAGCCACGGCCCCGGTCGACGCTGCCGCGATTCAAGGGGCTATCGAGAACATTGGATATTCCGTTGAAAACCCGCTTGATCTAGCAGTCGGGTATTCCGACAATGAGAACGCCTGAAGCGTTCGACGCGTGATTTGTCACCGAAAAGGTGCATGTTCGAAGGAGACTTCAATGAGTCAGCTCGACCCTGAACAAAGCGAACCAGCAGACCACGGCGCTCTTCCAAGTGACGCTTCCACGTCAGGGAATACCCCTGGCCACATGACGCACGAGCATGTTAGCCACCGGGATCAGGCTCCTGCAGCCGGTCACTCCGAGCACGGACATTCGGATCACGGAGGCCACGCGGGTCACGGAGATCACGTCGCAGGGTTTCGGAAACTGTTCTGGCTCATGCTCATCCTCGCGGTGCCCGTCGTGGGATTTTCCACAATGTTCTCAATGCTTCTGGGCTATTCGCTGCCGGAGACTCAGTGGGTGAGCTGGGTATCCCCTCTCCTTGGTACCGTCATGTATGTATGGGGCGGCGCCCCATTCCTCACGGGCGCTGTCAGCGAGCTTCGCGCCCGCAAACCGGGGATGATGCTCCTCATCGCTCTGGCAATCACTGTCGCTTTCCTCGCTTCCTGGGGTGCAAGCCTCGGAATACTGCACCACGAGCTGGACTTCTGGTGGGAGCTGGCGCTACTGATCGTCATCATGCTTCTAGGCCACTGGATTGAGATGCGATCTCTCGCTCAGACCACTTCTGCGCTCGATTCGCTGGCCGCGCTTCTTCCTGACGAAGCGGAGAAGGTCGAAGGGCAGAGCACCATCACCATCGCTCCCGAGGATCTCGAAGTTGGCGATGTCGTCGTGGTCCGCCCGGGAGGGCGTGTACCTGCCGATGGGCGAGTCATTCAAGGTTCCGCCAGCATGAACGAGTCGATGATCACTGGCGAATCTCACCCAGTTCGTCGCAGCGTCGGGGACCAGGTCGTTGCCGGCACCGTTGCAACCGATTCAGGCATTCGTGTTGAAATTACGGCGGTAGGACAAGACACCGCGCTTGCCGGTATCCAGAAACTTGTTTCTGAAGCGCAAAACTCGTCGTCTCGGGCGCAGCGACTAGCCGACCGCGCCTCTGCATGGTTGTTCTGGTTCGCTCTCATCGCAGCAGCAATTACCGCACTCGTGTGGACCGTGGTTGGTTTACCTGATGCTGCGGTGATTCGCACGATCACTGTCTTGGTGATCGCATGCCCTCACGCCCTTGGCCTCGCGATTCCTTTGGTGGTCTCCATTGCCACTGAGCGAGCTGCACGAGGAGGCGTCCTCGTGAAAGACAGGCTCGCCCTGGAAAGCATGCGGACGATCGATACGGTGCTGTTTGATAAGACGGGAACCCTTACCGAGGGCGCGCCTGCTGTAACGGCTGTCCACCCGACGGGGCAGCTCGACTCAGATGCACTGCTGGTCCTCGCGGCGGCAGCAGAAAACGATTCTGAGCACCCTCTCGCTCGCGCAATCGTGAACGCAGCGAAGGTAAAAGAGCTCGCAATCCCGAACGCCACTGACTTTGAGTCTTCGCCGGCTGTCGGCGTCCGAGCTCGAGTCGATGGTCGCATCGTGCAGGTCGGCGGCCCCTACCTGTTGCAGCAGGAACATGTAGAGGAACTTCCCATTGCTGAACTGTGGCGAAAAGAAGGGGCGATCATCCTGCATGTTCTCATCGAGGGAGAAGTGGCCGGCGCTCTGCGGCTTGCCGATCAAATTCGGCCCGAGTCTCTTGCCGCCGTCACCGCTCTGAGAGATCGCGGCGTTGACGTCGTGATGATCACTGGCGACGCCGAAGCCGTCGCCGCGACTGTATCAACGGATATCGGTATTGATCGTTACTTCGCAGGCGTACGGCCCGAAGACAAAGCCTCCAAAGTGAAAGAACTGCAAAACGAAGGACGCAAAGTTGCCATGGTCGGAGATGGCGTAAATGATGCACCAGCTCTCGCCCAAGCCGACGTCGGAATCGCTATCGGTGCTGGCACCGATGTAGCGATTGCATCAGCCGGAGTGATTCTCGCAAGCGATGACCCCCGGTCAGTGGTGTCAGTCATCGAGTTGTCGCGTGCAAGCTATCGCAAAATGAAACAAAACCTGTGGTGGGCGGCCGGATACAACCTCATTTCTGTTCCACTCGCTGCTGGCATCCTCGCCCCTATCGGGTTCGTGCTTCCGATGTCGATAGGCGCCATCCTCATGTCACTTTCCACGATTGTTGTGGCCCTGAACGCCCAACTACTGCGCCGTCTGGACCTCCGCCCAGAAGCAGTTGCCAGAAAGCAACTCGCGAGCTAGCAGTACGTACGCTGGAATGGATGGAGGTGCACATGACTGTGGTCGTCACGATGGGACCTGTACGTGATTCGCGTTCGCGAGTTCGTGCACTCTTCAAAATGGTCGCCATCACGGTCGGAGTGATCGCGGGACTTCTCGCGATGCACTCTTTTAATTCGCACCTCGTGCCTGCTCGGCACAGTGCCACTGTGGAAACGCAGAACATTGTCGGGTTCGCCCACCCTGGTGCCGATGAAGCGGCGTCGGACAGTGACCCTGCAGGTACTCCTTCACACGGATGTATGAATTGCACTGGCAGCGTTACTTGGATGGAATGTGCTCTCGCGCTCCTCCTCACTGTCGCACTCTTCATTGGAAGCCGTTTGAGCTGGCGCACCAGTGTGTCCCGAGAAGGAAATAGCGCGCGCGTCTCGCGATGGAAAGCCCACATCCGACCCCTTCCGCCGCCTTCGTTGGAGGCGCTCGGAATCAGTCGAACTTGAATAGCGATGAGCCGGCATTAGCGCTGGCATTTCCCTCTTCTGCTCACTCGTATTGAGCATCCTCAGCGAATTGGAGAATCCATTCATGAAAACTCGTACCGCGGCGACCGCCGCGATCACACTTACTGCCATGCTCGCCCTCGCTGGCTGTGCCGGAAACACCGACACAAGTAGTGACATGACCGAGATGGACCACGGGAGCACCAGTAGCTCAGAAACCGCAACCACGGAAGCAAACGAAGCAGACACCATGTTTGCCAGCATGATGATCGAACACCACAGCCAGGCGATCGAAATGTCCGACACCATACTCAGCAAAGATGGTATTGATGAGCGGGTCGTCTCGCTCGCAGGCGAGATAAAAGATGCCCAGGCACCAGAAATCCAACAGCTGGAAAGCTGGCTTGAAGATTGGGGTGCCGACACCTCGGAAATGGGAAGCATGGATCATGGTGCCGGCATGATGTCCGAGACGGACATGCAGGCCCTCGACGAGGCGACGGGCGCGGAAGCCTCACGACTATTCCTTGAGCAGATGATCGAGCATCACCGTGGCGCGATCGATATGGCTCAGGATGAAGTTGACAATGGATCCAACCCGGATGCCGTTGCGTTAGGGCAGAAAATCATCGACGACCAAACAGGTGAGATTCAGAAGATGGAAGAGATTCTCGCGTCTCTATAGACGATAGGGTGGGGCGGCCATTTCTAGTCGCCCCACTCTCCCCCGCGGCGACCGTACAAGAGCTACGGTCCTTCCGGCCTATAGGGTCAGCTGATCCTGCGACCGTGGCCGGACTGCAAGTAGATTGCTTGTTGGAGCCGCGAGGTTAGTTAGCTGAAGCCGTGTCTCCGAAAAGAATTCGGTTCCCTCTGGCGCTGCATTGCGATTGGGACACCCTCTGGCCTCCCACGCCTCGTCCCATTCCCCCGCTTGTGTTCATCGGAGAAATCTTGGAGAAATCGATTCGCCCATCTTTTTGGGGACCGCTCAGTACGTCGACCAAAGCTGCGATCATCTCCGTGCCAGCAGTGTTGCTTGTTGCAGCCATCGCAATTTTTTGGACCATACTCAGTCGCCCCGAACCCGTTGCGTTGCCGACCGGCGACAAAGCGGCTCGAACGCTCGCCGAAGACTCCCACTATTTGGACTCAGCGGGACCGGATGCGCCCACCGTCGTCGAGTTCCTGGATTTCGAGTGCGAGGCCTGCGGTGCTCTCTACCCATACATTGAGCAAATGCGTGAGAAGTACGACGGCCGAATTAACTACGTCGTCCGGTACTTCCCCCTCAATGGTCACTTCAACTCCATGAACGCCGCCATCGCGGTTGAAGCTGCAGCCGAGCAAGGCAAGTACGAGGATATGTTCCATCTCATGTTCAAAACACAGAAGCAATGGGGGGAAGGCCGTGAGTCCGAGGCCGAACGATTCCGAGGGTACGCCGAGCAGATCGGCCTCGATATGGAACGGTTTGATAATGCGGTTGCGGCCCCTGATACGAAGGCTCGAGTCCAAAAAGACTTCGACGCAGGTGAAGCCCTCGGTGTGACAGGCACCCCGACCTTCTTCCTCGACGGGGGAACGATCGAGCTCACAGGCCCAGAGGACCTACCCAACGCGCTCGATGCTGCGCTCTCGGCGGAGTAGCGCCACGCCAAACTTGCCCGTAAGCCGATCCCTCAACGGGCACTTCGGCTGATAGCACGAACCAGGTGCCCGTAAGAGGGCCGTCTATCGGGCGGCACATTGCGGATCCGCTGGGGTGAAAGTTGAGGCCGTCTTAGCCATAAGTAATTGCTTTTGACAGCGTTCAAGCGTGTGGAGTTGATCGGTAAGTGGCGATGTTCTATGACCGCTCGCTGTCGTTAATTGCTCGTCGCCATTCCTGCCTCTGTCGCCACATCAGAAACTGGTTAATGCAATAATCTGCGTATGCCTGCAGATAAACCGATTTGTGGTCGAGACCCAGACAGCCAGTTCGTCGAACTTGCGGTAGAAGTCTTCTCGATGCTCGCCGACGCGACCCGAGTGCGCCTGATCCTCGCCCTTCGAGAGGGGGAGCGCTCGGTGAATGACCTGGCTGTCACTGTCGACAAGTCGCCTGCCGCGGTCTCGCAGCACCTGGCCAAGTTGCGGCTGGGACGATTCGTGGCGACCCGTCAAGAAGGGACGCGTGTGTTCTACCGGTTGGAGAACGAGCACGCGAGTCAGCTCGTCTCGGACGCGATATTCCAAGCCGAGCACTCCCTCGGCGGAACACCTCGACACCACCACACGCTGACCGAGCCCGTCACGTGAGCACGCCCCATACCCACCACGGCCATGACGAGCCGACGCAGCACGGACACCATGAGCCGGCCGGCCACGCGCACACGCACGATCACCCTCCCGACCACGGGCATTCACATCCGACCGGTATCAAGGGCTTTCTCTACGGCCTGTTCGTGCCCCATAGCCACGATGCCGCCGACTCCATCGACGATGCCCTCGAGGCCAGCACTCAGGGCGTGCGGGCGCTCAAGATAAGTCTGTTCGTTCTGCTTGGCACGACAATCCTGCAATTCGTCGTCGTCATCGTCAGCGGGTCGGTCGCCCTGCTCGCAGACACCATCCATAACTTCTCCGACGCCCTGACCGCCGTGCCGTTGTGGGTCGCGTTCGTGCTCGGCCGACGCGTTGCCACCAAGCACTACACCTACGGATTCGGAAGTGGCAGATCGTCTGAGTTGGTACGCCTAGTCCACCCAGTTGGTACCCAATTCCGGAGGCCTGGTGCTGTCGCGCGTTTTCGGGTCTTCTAGGTGC
>NZ_JBFBML010000017.1:0-57166 GCF_040687075.1 Leucobacter sp. NPDC077196 | reverse complement strand
AACTCACTCGGGTATGGCTTTGGCACAACAACATCCTTCCAGACCCACCCCTCGGGCAAGCCAGATCAGATGTCACCTATCCGTGCATCAGACCCCGCTCTGCTGACAACGGAGTGGCTATCGATTCGTATGGAATATAGGTCCTTAATCGTGCAGTGATAGAACTTGGATTCGTCGGTCCAATGCTCCGTCACACTCGTGAGCCATAGTTGGTTCGGTCCGCCCGCGTTGGACTCGCGTAGCACGACGTCAACATGCACCAGAGGCATGGCCTTTCGGGTCACTCCAGCCTTCTTGCGAACGTGGACGAAATCCGAGTTGATCTCCCGACGGGCACTACAAACAACAGTCAAGGTCTTGGTGATACTGCCAATCGAGGTGTTCCATCTTCGATATTTCTAGACATTGGATCGCAATACTTCTGTGTTACTTTTGTCGCACATTCCGACACTCAGTGTGGAGAATCAGGGGAGGTACGCGATGACTAGTCAGGCATTTGCTTCGACCAGCCGCGTCGAAGAATTTCGGACTGCGGATCGAGCGAGAGAGTCGATTATCGAAGCCCTCGACGCAGAATTATCCGGAATCCGGCCGATGATCGCACGGTCTTGGTACCGCAGTCGAGCCGCGGGCGTGGACGGCTCCGCGGACCAAGGAATGATCGATTCTGGCCGAGTCGACGAATATACTCTGAGCGCTGCAGAACCCCACTTGCGCAAACTCGATGAGGTGGCGTCTGATCTAGGTGGCTACGTGAGTCTCACCGCGCCGAACGGTTCGCTCATCCACCCGAGCTTCTTGCGGGCTGATGATAGCTTTCCGGAAGGTTATTCGCTGCTCGAAGAAAGCTGCGGAAGCAACGGCGAGGGGCTGGCGCTGGAGGAGGGACGTGGGGTGTGGCTTGCCCCCGAGGAGCACTTCCGCGAAGACCTGCGCGGGAACTGGTGCTTTGGATCTCTGGTCAGGGATCCTTTCCACAACCGGGTTCGCGCTGTAGTCGGACTCACATTTCCAGAAGCGCGTGTCTCCCAGATTGACCCGGGATCAACGCTCCTTATGCTCGAGGGAGTGTCGTCGCGAATAGAGCAGGAGATAGCGACCCGTACGTCCTCAAAGGAGCGTGCGTTGCTCGATGAGTATTTGACCGTAACGCGGCGACGAGGAGACACCCCCATCATTGCGATGGACGGCAAAAACTCCCTCATGAATGCCGCCGCGACATCTCGCCTGCAAGAGAATGACCTCGCGATCGTGGAAGGGTACGCGAAGTCAGTAATGTCATCCGGTCGCTCTAGCACCGCCAACGTGACTCTCCACGGACTCGGTTTGTCTGAGCTCACGCTTACTGCCGTGCAACTCTCAGGTGCCAGTGTTGGTGCAATTGTGACGATTCGGTCGCGGATTGAGCAACGTCACACACGTCGGTCCACAGGTGTGGTTCATGACGAAAAATTGGTTCAGGAGTCCTTTGCGCTTGCCCAATTGCGTCAGCGGCTCGTAGGCGCAAGTGATGAGTTCGAAGCCACTCTCTCCTTGGCTGCCCGCGCAGTCGAACAATCGCGGTCAGCAGTGGTGATTGGAGAGGCCGGAGTTGGTAAGCGGCGATTGGCTGGGACAATCGCTGCCCTCCGCGGGAGCAGCGTCTTCGTTGACGCTCGTCACCAGACCAGTACCTTGCCGTTCACAGAAGAGGTCGCACAAGCGTTGGGGGCGACTCCTGACACGCTCGTGATCGGGCATGCAGACGAGCTCAGTCAGCTTGACGGCATTGAAATTGTTCGAACGCTCGGCGGCCACCCAACGACGAAGGTGATTCTGACGGCGCATCGAGCCACTCCCACCACGATCCGCATTGCTGAGTTCTGCGGAGCCATCGAACTTGAGGTCGCACCGTTGCGCAATCGTCGTGAGGATATCCCGATCCTTGCACAGGCGATCGCTGCAGAAATCGGCCAAAAGGTCCTCTCGCGGAAGATGCTCTCAGCCCTGACGAACGCCGACTGGGAGCGAAACGTTCACCAATTGCGGTCGATCGTGACCAACGCGCTGGAGCGTTCACGAGGTGGCGAGGCGACCATGGACGATCTACCAATCGCGTTCCAACGTGTCGCGTCAATGGGGCGGTTATCGAGACTCGAGGAGGCTGAGTACAGCGAGCTGCGAAGCGCTTTGCGCGAGGCGCAAGGCAATCGTCGACTTGCCGCATCAATGCTGCAGATCGGTCGCTCGACACTCTATCGACGTATGGATTTCTTCAGGAGCCGGGGGCTCGACCTCTAGCAAGACGACTACCGGCCGCATTGGCGGCGCAATCTACTGGCATACCGACCGGACCGTGCACTCCACGGTCCGGTCGGTATGCCATTTTTTGTTGGCTTCGCGTGTACCGATCTGGGACGTTTCGGGCCGGTCTTGTAGCGGTGGAATGGTCACACCCCGCAGGCGAAACTCGATTCGGCCGCGGACCTCAACCGTCATAGACGAGAACAGGATTGCCACACATGAACCGCGAAGGACAGGGGACCATCCTGGTCGCTCCCCACCACTTCCCCGACCTTGACAGGGAGCACGCGCTCGCGAAGGAGCTCGGTTACGAGTTGGTTGCCGCCAGCGACGTCGATGAATTCCGCGAAGGTCTCGCAGACGCTGAGATCGTGATGATCACTCCTTACGCAAAATTGACGGCGGGCGACTTCCCGACAATGCAGCAGTGCAAGGCGGTAATCCGATACGGCATTGGATACGACAACATTGACGTCGATGCGGCATCCGCGGCCAACATTCCCGTATCGATTGTCCCGGGCACTGCCTCCGAGGAGGTTGCCTCGCATGCCTTCTCAATGGGCTTGGCACTCGCGCGGCGACTCTCCGCAGGAGATGCAGCCATCCGAAACTTCGCTTGGGGCGGCATCATCGGGTACGACACCCCTGTCCTCTCTCAGCTCGAGGTAGGTGTGGTGGGGCTCGGCCGTATTGGTCACCACGTTGCGCGGATGTACTCAGCGGTCGGTGCGCAGGTGCGTGCCTACGACCCCTTCGTCACCGAGAGCGAGTTTGAGCTTGCCGAGCTCACTGACATTCTCGAAAACTCGGATGTCGTATCGCTCCACCTGCCGCTGACCGATGAGACCTGGAATCTCGTCTCGGGCAGTGTGCTTGAGCGCATGCGCCGTGGTGCCGTCATTGTGAATGTCTCGCGTGGTGGGCTCGTGGATGAAGCCGCACTGGCCGAAGCTTTGATCAGCGGACACATCGCTGGTGCCGGCATCGACACTTTCGCACAGGAGCCGCTCGACGCCGAGCATCCGCTGCGAAAGGCCCCCAACACCATCTTGACGCCACATATCGCTTGGCGCTCGAACCGGTCGACAGGTGCCCTGCAGGAGGGCGCCGTGGAGCGCGTTCGACGGGCACTCACCGGTCAGCCACTGATCGACCTTGTGAACTGAGAATCGGGAGAAATAGACGTGAGTACCAACACAGCTACTGAGCGTGTCAAACACGAGGCCCTTGCCGAGGACCCGCATCTGCGCCGAGGACCTCGTGGGTTTCCGCTACTGCCCGGCGGCTACGGCCGATCGACCTATTTCACCGGAGAGCCGAGCCCCTATGCCATTCGCGGCTCTGGATTCCGAGTCTGGGACGATCGTGGTCGCGAGCTCATCGACGCGAACAATAACTTCACGTCGTTGATCCACGGAAATGCGCACCCTGAGATCACGGAGGCCGCGACCACGGCGCTGTCGGCGGGCGCGAGCTGGGGAATTCCGAACTTGTGGGAGTGGGAGCTCGCCGATCTGCTGCTCAAAAGGCTGCCGTCGCTCGATCAGGTGCGCTTCACGAATTCGGGAACCGAGGCTGTCATGTCGGCACTGCGCATCGCACGCGCGGCAACCGGGCGTGACAAGGTCGTCGTTACGAAGGGTGGCTACCATGGGACCTCGGATGTAGCGCTGGTGCCCGGAGGGCCGTCATATACCAAGGGTGTTCCCCAGGGTGTGATCAATGATGTGACTGCAGTGCCCTTGAACGACGTTGAGTTCCTTACCCAGGCAGTCGAGTCTGCACCGGAAGCCTTTGCAGCGATCATTCTCGACCTCCTGCCGAACCGTGCCGGCCTCATTAGCATCACTGAGGACTTCGTTCGCGCCGCGCGCGATCTCGCAACAAAGTACGGGATCGTGCTCATCATCGATGAAACGATCAGCCTTCGACTTGGCTACAGCGGCCTCATCGGCGAGTACGGCGTAGAGCCCGATTTGCTTACGACCGGCAAGCTGATCGGGGGAGGGTTCCCCGTGGGTGCAGTTGCAGGCCTGGGCGAGCTCATGGCAGAAGTGGATCCGACCCGCGCCGGTAATCTCCCGCACGGAGGAACATTTTCTGGAAACCCTGTGAGCATGGCGGCTGGAGCGGCTGCCTTGCGACTGTATACGGAGGGCCAGGTTCAGCGTCTGAACCGTCTGGGCGACGCCGTGCGTGCGGCCGTGACGAGTCGGGTCGCTGACGCTGGGTGGGAGATTCGCGGCCGTGGATCACTGCTCCGAGCGGTTCCTGCTGGCACGGAGAAAGTCACCGAGGACGTGCAACACCGCCTCTGGTGGGCGACGTACGAGCGCGGCTTGCTCGGTTCCCCGGCGAATCTCCTTTCCCTCTCGACCGAAATGGACGAGAACGTCGGCGCCGACATCGCTGATCGACTCACCGATGCCGTGAACTCTGTAGCCGCCGGCACCGACCGCGCTTGACTAGAAAGAAGCGACAGCTATGAAACTTGTCTCATACAATCACGCATACGGGCCCCGTGGTGGCGTCCTGATTGGCGACGAGGTGTACGACCTCGAACGGCTCTTGGCCGACGCCGTCGACGCCGACCGAGGTGCGCCGCACTCCACACGTGAGTTCTTGGCGCTGTATGGGGACCGCCTCGCTGAGTTCGGCGGAGTGTTCGCACGTGCCGGCGAGACTGCGGTCGGTGCACTCGTGGGTACGGTCTTCGAGGCTGGCCTGGTCGGCCCAGTGACGGACCCGACTAAGGTGCTCTGCGTCGGGCTCAATTACAAGGACCACGTCGCTGAAACCGGTCGTGCGTTGCCTGAGTACCCCGATGTCTTCACGAAGTTCGCCTCGACCCTCGTGGGCCCGTTCGACGAGATCGGCGGTGCTGACGTTAGTGACAAGCTCGACTTCGAGGGTGAGGTCGCTATCGTGATTGGGCGACGCGCGTCGCGCGTCAGCGAAGCCGATGCACTCGACTACGTCGCAGGACTTGCGCCGCTCAACGATGTGTCCGCTCGCGATCTCCAGTTTCGCGGTACCCAGTGGACTCCTGGCAAGGCCGTTGACGGGTCAACACCCTGGGGTCCAGCCATCGTCACGCTCGATGAGATCGGAGATCCGCAGACACTCGAGCTCGTCACACGAGTCAATGGTGTCGAGATGCAGCGCTCGAATACACGCCATCAGATTTTCCCGATTGCCACGATCGTGTCCTATATTTCAGGTTTCCTGACCCTCGAACCTGGCGACGTGATCGCGACCGGTACCCCTCAGGGGATCGGAGCGAAGCGCACTCCGCCCGTGTGGATCACTCCGGGTGACACTGTCGAGGTCGAGATTGAGCGCGTCGGCACGCTGAGCAATCGCGTGGCCGCGGTCTGAATCGCCCTCGGACCACATTCCATTCCCCTTCTGAACCGAAAGCACATACATCATGAGTCAAGTACTTACGGGCGCCGATGAGGCGCGGTACCGTATCGCTGTCGACACGGGCGGCACCTTCACCGACGTGGTCGTCGGCTCGAGCACCGGTGGCATGGCCGTCGGCAAGGCGCTCACCACCTACGATCGCGTGTTCACTGGATTTGAGGCTTCCGTGCGCCGGGCTGCCGAGTCCGTCGGCTGGGACGGCGATACCGTACTGCGCAACGCCGACGTCATCGTCTACGGCACCACGCACGCCACGAACGCCGTGCTCACCGGCAAGGTTGCGAAGACTGCCCTCCTTACTACGACAGGCTTTGCGGATACTTTGCTGCTCCGGGAGGGCGGCCGCCGTGAGGCGTTCGACTCGAAGGCCGCCTACCCGCAGGCCTACATCCCTCGAAACCAGACCTTCGAAATCCCGGAGCGATTGTCAGCGGAGGGAGAAGTTCTCCTGCCGCTCGACGAGGAGCGTACCCGCGAGGTCCTACGCTCGCTGGCCGCGGACGGCACCGAGGCCATCGCGGTGGGCTTTTTGTGGTCAATCATCAACGATGTACATGAGCGCCGCGTCGGTGAGTTGATCGAGGAAGAGCTGCCGGGTATCCCCTACACGCTCTCCAACGAAGCAAACCCGACTATCCGCGAGTACCGGCGCACCTCTGCGGCCGCAATCGACGCATCCTTGAAGCCACTGATGGCGGATCACTTGGGAAATCTGCGTGCCGACCTGGTGGAATACGGATTCGCAGGGGATCTGCTCGTCGTGACATCGGAGGGCGCCGTTCTTGACGTTGCCGACGTGTTGAACCGTCCAGTGCTGCTGCTCAATTCGGGCCCCTCGATGGCACCATTGGTGGGCGCTGCCGCGGCCCCCGATCGTGACACCGTCGTGGTGTGCGACATGGGCGGGACGACCTTTGATGTGTCGTTGGTTGAGAACGGGACCGTCCGGCACACCCGCGAAGCGTGGCTCGGAGAGCCGTTCGTCGGTCACCTCACCGGCCTGTCCTCGGTGGCGGTGACGAGCATTGGTGCCGGCGGTGGCAGTATCGCTTGGATCGACGGTGGCGGGCTGCTGCGTGTCGGACCTCAGAGTGCGCGCAGCACGCCTGGCCCGGCTGCCTACGGCCGAGGCGGTGAAGAACCGACCGTCACCGATGCATGTGTCGCACTCGGTTACCTCGATGCTCAGGGTTTTGAGGGCGGGTTTACTCTCGATCGCGACGCGGCGACGCGCGCGATCGACAGCCGGATCACGGGGCCCCTGGGACGCGACACTCTTCAGTCAGCTCAAGCGATCCTTGATGTGTCGGCAAACCATATGGCGACCGCGATCCGTCAGTCCTCGCTCGAGCAGGGTGTCGATCCTCGCGGGGCTCTCATCGTCGCTGGCGGTGGCGCGGGCGCAATGGTTGCGGCGACTATCGGCGCGCTGCTCGAGGCTGACACGGTACTCATTCCCGCGACCGCGGGCGTGCTCGCTGCATACGGCGCGCATCGCGCGCCGATCGCGACTGAGTTCCTCTCTCCGCTGCACAACGATACGCGCGCGTTCAATGTGAGCTCGGCGGCGACGGCTTTGCGTGATCTCTCGGGAAAGGCTGCTGTCTTCGCTGAACGATTCAGTGGCACCGAACCAGTGATTTCCTACTTCGTCGACGCGCGCTACCCGGGTCAGGCTTGGGACCTCCGCGTGATTCTCGACGAGTCACCCTCCCCGGAGTTGGCAGCTGAGATCGTCGAGCAGGCGTTCCACGTGGAGCATGATCGCCGCAACGGGACTCATGACCCCGACAGTCGTGTCGAGATCATCACCTGGGGCGTGCGCGTCGAAATCCCACGTCCCGAACTCGTCGCACTCGCAGGATCGAACGACTCGACCTCTGAAGTGCATCGCACCGACGACATCGTGTTCGGGGGCAAGCCCTACGCGACCCCGCGCTACCGCGGCGTCACGCTGAGTCCCGGCGATCACATCGCCGGACCCGCCGTCATCGATCAGCCAACGACCACCATCGTGGTGCCGCCCGAATGGGACGCAGAACTCGACGACCGATCCAACATCTACCTCACCCGTAAGGAGGCGTGACATGACACGCGAATTCGACCCGGTGAAGCTCTCCGTACTCGCCAACGCATTCGACGGCATCGTCCGTGAAATGACGAGTGGACTGCTTCGTTCCGCACGATCCTCAGTGATCAACACCGCGCGAGACTTTTCGTGCGCGGTGCTTACCGCCGACAACCAGCTGCTGGCCGCCGCAGAAGGTGTGCCCGTGCACGTGTTCGGTGCCGGTCCGCTCGGTGAAGACATGGTCGAACTGCACGACGACATTCGCGAGGGTGACGCTTTTCTGCATAACGATCCCTACCGAGGTAACTCGCACGCGGCCGACCACTGCATTCTCGTGCCGATCTTCGTCCAGGGCCGACACCTCTTCACTGCGGTGACGAAGGCCCACCAGGCGGACTGCGGCAATTCACTGCCGACGACCTTCTTCGCGACCGCTCGCGACGTATATGAGGAGGGAGCGCTCATCTTCCCCTGCGTGCGCGTGCAGCGTGACCACACCGATATTGACGACATCATTCGCATGTGTCGTTCACGGATCCGGGTACCGGATCAGTGGTACGGCGACTACCTCGCTTCGGTCGGCGCTTCGCGCATTGCCGAGCGACGCATTCAGGAACTCGCCGAGAAGTTCGGCGCCGACGACCTGGTCGATTTCGTCGATGCCTGGTTCAACTATTCTGAGCGCCTTGCCCAGTCCACGATCGAGACGTTGCCGGCCGTTGAACTCCACGGCTCAACCGCGCACGACCCGTTCCCCGGTACCGGCCCCGAAGGGGTGCCGTTGCAGGCGACCATCGCGGTACGCCCTGAGGAAGGACGTATTTCGATTGATCTGCGAGACAATCCCGACAATCTTCCGAATGGACTGAATCTGACTCGGGCTACGGCTACGGGAGCCGCCCTCGCAGGAATTCTCTCGGGGTTGCCCGAGAACCTTCCAAGCAACGCTGGCACCTTCCGGCGCATTGAGGTGCAGTTGCGGGACGGCTGTGCGGTTGGTGTGCCAAAGCACCCCTTCTCCTGCTCGTCGGGAACGACAAATCTCGCGGATCGAGTGGTCAACCTCGTACAGGCGGCGTTCGCGCAGATCGATGATGGGTATGGCGCTGCAGAAGGTGCGGCAGGTCAGGCACCGGCAAAGTCGGTCATCTCGGGGATCGACGAGCGGAACGGCAACGCTTACGTGAATCAGATTCTCGTCGGCGGTGTGGGAGGTCCTGCAACTCCGTTCGTAGACGGGTGGCCCACATACCAGCGCCCTGTCTGCGGTGCACTGCTATATCACGACAGCGTCGAGGTAGATGAGCAGCGCTACCCGATCCTGGTACATGAGCGGGCCTTGGTTGCTGATACCGGCGGCGCCGGTCGTCAGCGCGGTGGACTGGCAACTCGTGTGGTGATGGAAGCTCGGGACGAAGAGGTGACGCTTACCTACGGAATCGAGGGCAAGTTGAATCCTCCGAAGGGTGTCCGTGGCGGGCATGGCGGTGCCGAGCCGGAGGCGTGGGTCATCGATGCAGTGTCGGGTGAACGCAAAGAGATTCCGGTAGTTGGACGATACGATCTGCGTCGTGGAGAGAAGGTAGTGTCGATTACTCCAGGCGGTGGTGGCTACGGCGATCCGCTGGAGCGCGAGCCGGAGGCTGTATTGATCGATGTGGAGGATTTGCGCGTATCGATCGAGACGGCTCACGAAATCTACGGTGTTGTGATTTCCGATGGTGAGATTGACAACGCGGCGACTTCCGCGAAGCGACGGGACCTGCTGTCCGCTCGCTGATCGTGTGTCTCAGAATGGGACACGTTTCGCACACACCATTCTGAGATTGTAGAACTACTGAACGGGCGAGCCGCTGCGGTTCGCCCGTTCATTTCTCAGAGCGACGACCAGTGCGTCGCTCTTGCCCGGGCCATCGCAAGATGTGAGGCTCATCGAGAAGTGTGACTGACGGAGAGAAACTATGGAACCCATTCGAGTCGGCATCATTGGCGTCGGAAACGTTCTGAATCAGTACCTGGACAAGATCGACGTCCACCCCGATGTCGACATTGTGGCACTGGCCGACGTGAACGAGGCTGCGGTCACCGCGCGAGCCAAGGAGTACGGCGTCCGCAAGGCCCTCAGCCCCGATGAACTACTGGCTGATCCCGAAATCGAGCTGGTGCTCAATCTGACCCCGCCGAAGCTGCACGCGCCAGTGAGTCTGCAGGCGATCGCGGCGGGGAAGCACGTCCTGTCCGAGAAGCCATTCGCCACCTCGCTCGAGGAAGCGCAGCAGATTCTCGATGCGGCGAAGAAGGCTGGTGTGTATGCGGGCTCGGCCCCGACCACCTTCCTGGGTTCAGGAGCCCAGACTAGCCGTAAGTTGATCGACGACGGTTGGATCGGCGAGCCTGTTGCCGCCTTTGGATCGTTTGTCAACCGCGGATACGAGCACTGGCACCCCAATGTCGACCCGTTCTACAGCCCCGGAGCCGGCCCGATGCTGGATATTGGCCCGTATCTCATCACCAACCTGGTGAACATCTTCGGTCCGGTTCAGCGCGTCTCGGCATCTGCCGCCAAGTCATCGGAGACTCGTCCGCGCCCGACTAGCACAGGTGGCTACGACGGTGAGATCGAGATCCAGACGCCGACACACATTTCGGGGTCGATCGATTTTGAGTCCGGCGCAGTGGCCACCGTCGTCGTGAGTTGGGATGTGTGGAACCACAATCTTCCACATTTCGAGATCTACGGCACGGCGGGATCCATCGCGGCACCCAACCCGGATCATTTCGACGGTGCTCCGGTGCTTCGCCGCGGTGAACCTCGCGACCTCTCGCTCGACATGACACCCCCCGGCGGTGGTGACTGGCGAGAGACATCGCTGACGCATCGCGATGATGCGTACCGAGGCATCGGTCTCGCCGAATTCGGACATGCCATTCGTGCTGGCGTTGAACCCCGCACCGGTGGCGCATTCGCATACCATGTGCTCGAGGTGCTGCTCGCCTTCGAGCAGTCGTCTCAGGCTGGCCGTCATATTGAGATCGCGAGTACGTGTGAACGACCAAGGCCGCTGCCGTCGGTCGGCCCGCACGAACCGTATCGGTTCGACTGAGGACACAATGCGCCCCGGCACCGGCCGGGGCGCATTGCTCTTTTGATGACGAGAGGTTGTCGATGAAGCAGCACACCACTCCAGCACGTGACGTTCGAGGACAATTGAACGTCGCAGAGTTGGTGTCCATGCCGCACCTTGGCCTCGAGCTTGCTGCGGGAGCTGCAGGACTCAACCGGCGCGTTCAGTGGACGCACACCTCCGAACTCGAGGATCCGGGCCCATGGCTCGAGGGTGGTGAGTTACTCATTGTCAACGGGTTTGGGATTCCGGCCGATGCGCCTGGTCAAGCTGCGTATGTGCGGCGACTCGCTCAACACCGTCTCGCTGGTGTCGCGGTGAGTGTGCGCGCACCGGACCTCACCCCCGAGATGCTCGCCGTCGCCGACGAACTCGGATTTCCGGTCATGCGGATTCCGCGCCAGGTCCCCTTCATTGAACTGTCGTATCTCGTTGCGAATGCGAGCGAGCGATCAGCACGTGACCGCCTTGCCCGACACCTTCGCATCTTCGAGACCCTACGTTTGAGAAATGCAATTGACAGCGATGTGCCAGGGATCTATCGGCAGCTCGAGCAGATTTCTGGATACCGGCTTGCGCTCATTTCGCCTTCCGGGCAGGCGCTGCTCGACAATTGGCCCTGGGTGCCCGATATCGAGTGGGGGGACGCGCTTGAGGCGACTGACCTACGCGTGGTGAAGGGCGGCTACCTTTTGCCGCTCTTCGTTGGTGACCGGGTGACCGCTTATCTTGTCGGCATTGAGCACGCTGAATTCTCGGCTGAAGGACTCGCGGCTCTCCAGCACGTCAGCACGCTCGCTGCACTTGATGCGATCGAGAATCAGCGGCGGCGGGAAGCCGAGCACCGTACCGGAGCGTCCGCGCTGGCTCGTGCACTGGAAGCGGGAGCTTCGCACAGTGAAGTGGAGCAGAGACTCCACGATTCAGGTTTGATGCGAGAGATTCCATTTCGCGTTGTGGCCTTCGGAAGAATCCCGAATCCTTTGCCTGAGAGTCGGGCGCGAGATTGGTTGGCGGATCGTCGGATTCGACACACCCTCCTGTGGCAAGAGCAACTCATCGGGGTACTGCAGTGCAGTGATGAACAGCTCGCGGAACTTTCGGCAGCACTCAACGTCTCCGTCGGGGTTAGCCCCACGAACACCGACGTTGCTGAGATTCCAAGAATGCTGCGGCAAGCGAGATGGTCGTTGAGTCTCGCAGTGGATACCGATACACCTGAGATTGTGTTTACGGAGCAACAGCTTGGTATCTCTCGTTGGTTGAACCCTGATGCTCGAACAATGGAGCGTCTCGCAGAAGACACGCTCCGTCCTATTCTCGAACATGACGCCACGCAGGGATCCGAGTTATTCCACACGCTTGCCGTCTACTTCAGACAGCACGGCAGGATGCGTGTGACGGCAGGCGCACTGTATGTGCATGAGCACACTCTGCGTTATCGGCTGAACCGGATTGAGCAGATGACCGGGAAGAGTCTGAAGAACATGCGTGAGTCGTTCGAGCTCTGGCTCGCGGTGGAAGCTCACGCGTTGGTCGCTCGCGACGAAGACGAGTAGACGCAGAAATGCCCGTCCTCACCAATTGACGAGGACGGGCAGATGGTGGCACGAGTCAGCTGGGCAACTCGCTGTGTGCGGTTTCGCGTGACAGTAGGATTCCTGTGACGCCGATGATGGATGCTGCCGCACCGAGCCAGATCACGCTCAGCCATGTGTCTGTAGCGCTCAAGAGGGCGAAGGCGATGAGCGGAGTGAGCCCGGCAATCGCGGACGCACCCTGGAAGCCTACGGACATCCCGGTGTAACGCACCCTGGCGGGGAACAGCTCTGATAGGTAGGCGGAGAGCGGGCCGTACGTAGCTCCTACGAAGACCAGTTGACCGCCGACGGCGAGCACGATCGAACCGATGCCCGCGGTCGGCGTGAGCAGGGAGAAGTACACGGGGAGCCACAATAGGCATCCGACAAACCCGATGGCGAGCACTGGCCGTCGTCCGAATCGATCAGAGAGGGCCGCCCAACTCAGTGACACAACGATGTAGAGCACCTGTGCGATGGTGATCGACCACAGCACCATGCTGGCATTCAATCCGAGCCAGGTCGTCGCGTACGGCGTGACAAACACCAGTGACAGCTGGTAGTAGACCAGGGACAACGAGATCGCGATCCCGCAGAAGATCCCGCGACCGTGCCGTGAGAACAGCTCGACAATTGGCAAGCGCTCGTTCGTTGCAGGCTCCGAACGGCGCTCGGCCTGCATCTTCAGGAACGCGGGAGTATCGGCGATCTGGGTACGAATGTAGGCACCGACGCCCAGGAGAACCGCGCTGATGAGAAATGGGATGCGCCAGCCCCAGGCCTCGAACTGAGCCTGCGACATCACGCCAAGGAGAATCGCGAGCAGCGCAGACGACAGGAGAAAGCCGAACGAAGCGCCGACGTTTGCAATGGTCGAGAGGAACGCCCGGTGTCGAGTTCGTGCAGCGTGCTCGATGATGAGAGTCGCAGCGCCGGCGAATTCGCCGCCCACTGCAATCCCCTGGATGAGACGCAGCAGCACGAGCATTGCGGTGGCCCATCCGCCGAGCACGGCGAAGGTCGGGAGCAGGCCGAGCAAGACGGTGCTGCCACCCATCAACCAGACGGTGACGACGAGCATCCGTTTTCGTCCGATGCGATCGCCGAAGTGCCCGAATATGATCCCCCCCCACTGGTCGCGCGAAGTAGCCGACAGCGAGCGTGCTAAAGCCGAGCAACACTTCCGATACTGGGTCGCCGGGTTGGAAGAATAGTCTGCCGAGGATGAGCCCCGAAAGTGACGCGAAGATGAAGAAATCAAACCACTCCAATATCGCTCCAACGGTGCTTGACGCGACGACTCGAACCAGCGAAGTGCGTGGGTTGGTGATCGGAGCTGTGGATGCCGTGTGCATGGAAACCTCTGATTCGTCATTGAACTGTCGCTGGGGTAGCGAACGCTGCAGCAGGGTGCTCGGCCGACAGTAACAGCGCGCCGCAACGGGAATCATTGGATGAATATATGAAGCCACTGGGACCCGGTTGGGAGAAAGTGACAATCGTCGAGACACTGTCGCCGAGATGGTGAGAGCTCAGTAACATCGAGCTCTGCGGCGCAAAATCGCGGCGCACTCTGGCGCCGACGCACGTATCGGGGCGCCCCTACCTTGAGAACTGGAAGAGTTGATGTCAGCAGCGAAATCCCTGGTGGTGAGCCTGCCCGCCGCAGATCTCCGCGACGCACTCACACCACTCGAAGGCGTCGAATACGTCGACTGGGATTTCTCAACACCGCCGCCTCGAACGCACATCGATGTTGTCATTCTGCCGTATCTGTCATCGATGCAGCCGGTTCGCGCGCTGTCACAAGTGACGAGCCGGCTCGTTCAAAGTCCGGCTCTTGGATACGACGGGATCGAGGCGCTTCTGCCATCGGGGGTGACGTTCGCGAATGGCGTCGGCGTGCACGAGACAGCCACCGCCGAACTCGCGGTCACACACGTGCTCACGGCCCAGCGCGAGATGCATCGGATGTACCGGGACCAACTGCGTCGCCATTGGGACTGTGACAACCATTTCGTGCCTGGTTTAGCGGATCGTGAAGTCTTTATCGTCGGATACGGCGGTGTCGGCACCGAGATCGCACGGCGACTCGAGCCGTTCGGAGCGCGGATCTCGGTCTTCGCCTCTCGCCGGCAGGTCGCTGCGGACGGCCGGGAGGTACATTCAGTCACCGACCTTGTTGAAGCGCTGCCAAAGGCCGAGGTGATCGTGCTCGCGGTGCCATTGACCGACCGAACACGAAGGTTGGTCGATCGGGACTTCTTGGCGCGGATGAGAGACGATGCTCTCCTCGTGAATCTATCCCGTGGTCCCGTTGCCGTGACGGAAGACCTAGTGGCTGAGATCGGGAGACTGCGTTTTGCCCTCGACGTCACCGATCCAGAGCCATTGCCTGAGGACCATCCGCTCTGGACCGCGCCAGGGGTCACCATCACTCCCCACGCAGCTGCTGGCAGTTTGGCGATGCGTCCGCGCATGCTCGCTTTGATCGAGGAGCAAGTGTTCAGATTGCACGCGGGCGATGAGCCGTTACACGTGGTGATCCGCACCTAACCGAGGTCCAGTACCAAAATGGCACACTTGCGTGTTGCAACCCGGTGGGAGTCTGAATCGGTACGCGGCGACTTCGATCGCCGACCCCGCTTCGAACTTGAGGAGACCCCATGAGCAGCACAGCCGCTGCCGTTGCCGGTATTGGCGACCCGAAAGCGCCAGTTCGGCGTCGCACCGTTGCCCAGGCAATTATCGAGTACCTCCAGGTGCAGTACAGCGAGCTCGACGGCGAACGCCGTCGACTGATTCCCGGAATGTATGGCATCTTTGGCCACGGTAACTCGGTCGGTCTGGCACAAGGCATTGACGAGTACGGCGTCGACTTTCCGCACTATCCCGGTAAGAACGAGCAGAATATGGTGCACGCAGCCATCGGGTTTGCGAAAGCTTCAAACCGTGCGGCGACACTCGCGTGCACCGCTTCCGCGGGTCCGGGGTCCACGAATATGGTGAGCGGTGCGGCGACGGCGACGACCAACCGTCTGCCGGTGTTGCTTTTCCCTGCCGATATCATCAACAATCGATTCGGTGACCCGGTACTGCAGCAGATCGAGCACCCCATTGAGCGCGATATCTCGGCGAACGACTGCTTCCGTCCTGTCAGCCGGTACTTCGATCGCATCACTCACCCAGGTCAGTTGCTTTCAACGCTCCCCGAGGCGATGCGTGTGCTGACCGACCCTGTCGACACGGGCGCCGTTGTAGTGTGCCTGCCGCAGGATATCCAGGGCGCCGAGTTTGACTTCCCTGAGGCATTCTTCACCCCTCGCGTGTGGCACATCCGTCGCCGATCCGCCGTCGAGGAGGAGCTGGCTGGCGCAGCCGAGATCATTGCTGCATCGCAGCGGCCCATTATCGTGGCCGGCGGCGGAGTGCGCTACTCCAGTGCTCAGAAGGCGCTGGCCGAGTTCAGCGATCGTTTCAGCATCCCCGTCGTAGAGACCTACGCGGGTAAGGGTGCAGGCCCGGTCGGTGCGCTCGGTCTGGGCGGTCTGGGAGTCACTGGCACGGTTGGCGGCAATCAGATCGCGGGTGAGGCCGACTGCGTGATCACCGTCGGCACCCGTCTGCAGGACTTCGTCACAGCGTCGCACTCCGTCTTCCGCCACCCGGATGTGCAGATCGTCAACCTGAACGTTGGCACATTCGATGCGCACAAGATGGGTTCATTCCCAGTGATCGGCGACGCGAAGCGTTCGCTGCTCTCCCTGCATGAGCGTCTCGCGGATGTCGACTTCGCGCCGATCGGTTCTTACGCGGATGAGATTGCCGCAGCACAGGAAGAGACTCGGAAGGTGCGGGAGCACGATCTCCAGGACTTCCAGGACGAGAAAATGAGCCAGGCGCAGGTGATCGACGTTCTCAATCAGCGCATCACTGCTCAGGACGCGCTGGTGCTCGGCTCGGGCGGCGTCGTCGAGGGCATCCACAAGGCATGGGACCCCTCGAACGGGGCGGAGATCCACTTTGAGTACGCGAATTCTTGCATGGGTCACGAGATCCCGGCGGGCCTCGGCTACCGTCTCGCCCAGCAGAATAGCGACGGCGAGGTGTACGTTCTGATCGGAGACGGCACCTACTTCATGCAGCCGACGGAGCTTGTAACCGCCGTGCAGGAGAACCAGAAGATCATCGTCATCGTAGTCGACAACCGCGGACACCAGTGCATTTGGCCGCTGCAGGCGGCCAAGGGTGGCGGGCAGGAGTTCGGCACTCAGCTCCGCGAGCGCAATGCAGTCTCCGGACGCCTCGACGGCCCGATCGTCGACGTCGACATCGCAGCGAATGCTGCGAGTATGGGTGCTGCGGCGTGGTCGACAGACACGATCGAAGAGTTCACGGCAGCCCTCGAAGAAGCACAGGCCGTGTCCGGCCCCGCCGTGATCGTGGCGAACATCGAGCCGTTCCGCTATCTGTCGGGCAATGGCGCGTTCTGGGATGTCGGTGTGCCCTTGACCTCGCAGCGTGAAGTGACTCGCGAGGGTGTAGCGAAGCACGTGGCAGGACGCGAGCGCCAGCGGTACTACGGCGTGACGGTCGCCCCGAGCGAGCGCTGACGAAACCGTCGGCACTGATTGGACGGGCGGGATCCCCAGGGATCCCGCCCGTCACCTGCATTAGGCGCCGGATGGCGTTCACCCGATATTCAACGACGAAAGAGAGACACCATGGGCGCTTTCGCGGTCATTAATCCTGCAACCGGTGAGACTCTGGCCGAGTATCCGCCCGCGACGAACGCAGAGGTCGCTGCGGGCATTGCGGCGGCAGATCATGCGTATCGCGACTGGGCTCGCACCACCACCCTTGAAGAGCGAACTGCCGCCGCCGCGCGATTGGCTGAGCTATTCGACGAGCGCGCGGAAGAGTTTGCCGAGATCATCAACCGTGAGATGGGAAAGCCATTCGCGCAGGGCGTCGGCGAGACGAAGTTTTCGGGGGCGATCACGTCGGCGTACGCTCGGAAGGCGGCAGAGTGGCTCGCCGATGAGGTTCTGGAGGTCGATGACGGACTCCGCACGTTCGTGCGCTATCAGGGAATCGGCGTACTCCTCGGGGTCATGCCCTGGAACTTTCCCGTCTACCAGGTCGTGCGCTTCGCAGTTCCAAACTTGATCCTTGGAAACACCGTGCTGCTGCGGCACGCCTCTCAGTGCCCGGAATCCGCGCTGGCTCTTGAGCGTATTTTCCGGGATGCCGGTTTCCCCGAGGGTGCTTACGTGAACCTTTTCGCCACCCACGACCAGATCGCGGAGATCATCGCGGATGACCGGGTGCAGGGCGTCTCGCTCACCGGTTCCGAGAGAGCCGGCGCGGCGGTTGCGGCCCAGGCGGGCAAGCATCTGAAGAAGTGCGTGCTTGAACTCGGCGGCGCCGACGTATTTCTCGTGCTCGACACCGATGATCTCGACTACGCCGTGGAGCACGCAGTGCGCGGGCGCATGGACAACAGCGGCCAGAGCTGCACCGGTTCCAAGCGCATCGTGGTGCTCGACGAGTACTTCGACGAGTTCTCCGAGAAGTTCGCGCAAGCTCTCAGCACGCAAACATACGCCACCGGCGACTTCGGACCACTCTCATCTAGCGCGGCGACCCATGAACTCGCCGATCTTGTCAACGGCGCAGTCGATCAGGGCGCTGAGATCCTCGTCGGAAATGGCGCCCCGGAGGGTAACTTCTTCACCCCGACGATCCTCACCGGCATCACACCGGCGATGGACGTCTACAGCCAAGAGCTCTTCGGGCCCGTCGCGCAGCTGTATCGCGTGAGCAGTGACGACGAAGCGATCGCACTCGCTAACTCCTCCCCGTTTGGTCTTGGCTCCGTGATCATCTGCGATGACCTGGAGCGAGCCGAACGAGTGGGCTCGAAGCTTGACGTCGGCATGGTCTTCATCGGTGCCGCAGGACTCAGCGGCGCCGATGTACCGTTCGGCGGAGTGAAGAAGTCGGGGTACGGCCGGGAGATGGGGCAGGCAGGTCTCCTGGAGTTCGCCAACAAGAAGCTGTTCCGCTTCGCCGGAAGCCTCCGGGATGAGTAGCGCACTGCGGATCGCGCTGATTGGGGCCGGGAGAATCGGAAGAGTGCACGCATCCAATATCGCGGCGTGCACCGAGACAGACCTCACCGTGGTCGCTGATCCGATTGTCGCGGGAGCTCAAGATGTCGCGAGTCGATTCGGCGGTGAGGCGATTGCTGACCCACTGGCGGCGCTGGATCGTGAACGTGTGGACGCAGTTGTGGTCGCGTCACCCACGCCGACCCACATTGGACTAATCGAGGCATGCATCGACCGAGGCATACCCGTGCTCTCGGAGAAGCCGATCGACCTCGACATGGGTCGCGTTGACGCTCTGCGCCCGCGCGTAGCTCGTGCCACGAGCCCGGTGGCCATCGGCTTCAACCAGCGCTTCGACCCTGCGATCGCCGAGGTTCATCGCCGCGTTATCGCGGGCGAGATTGGTGCGATCGAGCAGCTCACGATCACGAGCCGGGATCCGGGACCACCACCGGCAGCGTACATAGCAGTCTCAGGCGGCATCTTCCGCGACATGACGATCCACGATTTTGATCTCGCCCGGTACTTCGTCGGGGAAATCGATGAGGTGACGGCGGTCGGATCCTGTCTGTTCGACGAGGGGGCTCGCGAGCACGGCGACTACGACACGGTGGTCGTGACGCTCAAGGCGCGTACCGGTGCGATCGTGACGATCACAAATTCCCGACACAGCTCATATGGATACGATCAGCGCATCGAAGCCTTCGGCGGAAAGGGCCTCTTGAGCGTTGAGAACGTGCCAGCAAGTCACGTCAGCGTCTCGAATGCGTTGCACGCTGGAGCACGCGGCCCCGTCGTTGAGCAGTTCCTCGAGCGATATGCACGTGCGTATGCCAATGAACTCGACGAATTCGTCGCGTGGGTGCGAACAGGGGCGTCCTCGAGCCCCACCTTCACCGATGGGTGGGCTGCGCAAATCATCGCCGAGGCCGCCCATCGGTCAGCACGTGAGGGACGCACAGTGAGGACCGACGAAATCAACTGAGCCTGCTACTCACCTATACACAGCGTTCTCATCGGTAGGCACGACTTCCGGGTAAGAAGTAGTGCATGTCCCCATCTGGAACAGCGGCCGCCTGCCGCACATTGCTCTACTGGAGCAAGAGTCAATCTTGAACAGCAAGGAAGCGGCAAGACGATGGATCGACGTTCGGCCCAGATTCACATCGAGGGAGCACGCGTGCTCATCACGGGAGCCTCCTCCGGTGTCGGCGAAGCAACTGCAAGGCTATTCAGTGACCGCGGTGCGAGCGTGGCGCTTCTCGGACGTCGCATTTCGGAACTAGAACGGGTGAGGTCATCGATCAGAGGAACCTCCATCGTGCTCCCGGTCGATGTTTCGGATGAGGAGAGCGTGATCGATGCCGTGCACCGCGCCGGGAGTCGCCTCGGTGGTCTTGACGTTGTAATCAACGCTGCTGGTGTCGCGGCGCCGGCCGAGGCAGAGCACATCACCGGTGATGAGTGGCGATCGGTGATTGACACAAACCTCTCGGGGACCTTTTACGTGTCGCGGGAAGCGATCCCGTATCTGCGCGAATCAGGGGGCAGTATCGTCAACGTCGCCTCCGATCTCGCGATGATGGGAGCCGCGGGACTTGTGCATTATTGCGCGTCGAAGGCTGGTGTCGTCGGCCTCACCCGTGGTCTGGCTGCAGAACTCGCGCCTCGGATCCGAGTGAATGCCCTCTGCCCTGGGCCGATCAATACACCAATGATGCAACGGGGGTTGAGTGACGCCCCGGATCCCGAGCGCGCATTGCGGGAGAAGGAGCACAGCGTGCCCCTTGAACGCCTTGCGTCTCCAGAGGAGATCGCAAAGTCGATTTTCTACCTTGCGATCGACGCCACCTTCGCCACCGGCGCTGCACTCAACCTCGACGGTGGCACCTCGGTCGTCTAGGCAAGGTGCGCGCACGTGTCGGTAGTCCATAAAGAATGAAGGAGAAGCACCATGTCCCAACCACGCGCGATCGTGATCGTGCCCGAAGGCCGGCCGGTGCCGCCCCTGAAGTCGTTTGCGAGGGAGGCAGAGGTCACCGTCGTAAGAACCGCTGACGAGTTTCGGGCAGCGCAGCCCGGCACCGAGATCCTCTTCTTGAACGACTTCCGAACGAAGCTGCTCCGCGATGTCGGCCCGGGTGATCTGAAATGGATCCATACTTCGAGCATCGGCGTTGATGTGCTCCTCACTCCTGAGATCGTGGACAGTGACATTATTGTGAGCAATTCACGCGGGGTGTGTGAACGTCCCATCGCCGAGTGGATTCTCGGCGTCATCGTGATGTTTGCGAAGGATCTGCGCCGCACGGTCGAACTCCAACTCGAGCGCACCTGGCTCCACCGTGAGACTGAACCTATCCTTGGTCGCAAGGTGCTCGTTGTCGGACCCGGCCCTGTAGGGCAGGAGACGGCACTGCTGCTTCGCGGTGCAGGCATGGACGTGACGGTCGTGGGCCGTAGCGCGCGCTTGGATGACCGACTCGGCGAGATCCATGCGTTCTCGGAGCTTGATGACCTGCTTGGCATCGTTGATGACGTGGTGCTGACGATGCCGTTGACTGAAGAAACTCGAGGACTGTTTAACCGCGAACGCTTCGCGCGCATGCGG
Organism: Leucobacter sp. NPDC077196; assembly: GCF_040687075.1. Taxonomy (NCBI): domain Bacteria; kingdom Bacillati; phylum Actinomycetota; class Actinomycetes; order Micrococcales; family Microbacteriaceae; genus Leucobacter; species Leucobacter sp. NPDC077196. The sequence goes on along the minus strand of NZ_JBFBML010000017.1, from coordinate 35,957 downwards.
CCGGGCGCGCGGCTTGTGAATGTTGGACGCGGCGCCGTCGTAGTTGAAGCAGATCTGCTCGATGCAATCGACACGGGTCATCTTGGGGGAGCGGCTCTCGACGTCTTCGAACAAGAACCCTTACCCGCGGAACATCCCTTCTGGTCGCGGCCTACGATTCTCGTGTCACCACATGCTTCCGGTGACCTCGTTGGCTGGCGGGGACGTGTCGCTGAGTGCTTTGCCGCCAACCTCCGCAAGTGGAAGGCGGGCGAGCCGTTGAATGATGTCGTGGACCTAGCACGCATGGGAGTTACGGCGGGCTGAAGACGCAGTTCGTAGCGGGGGTGGGACGCTATCGTGTCACCCCCGCGTGTTTCATGCTGGCACAATACCTCGCGTTCGGACGTTTCTAGGATTACTCTGCAACCAAGATCGTTCAATGACGAGGATTTCATGACAAGCACAACACACGACGCCTCAACTGAAGAGGCAAGTGACGGATCGGCCGCCCCGGCCACCGGAAAGACAACGCTCAAGGGCAACATGGGGGTTGGAGAGCTCGTCATGAGCGTTCTTGCCTTCTCGTCGCCATTGACCACCGTGGCGGGAACGCTGCCAGTTCTGCTTATCTTCAGTGGGCAGACCGCGCCTGCGATCTACCTCTTGCTCACCCTAATGCTGGTGGTCTTCTCCGTCGGCTTTGTGCGCATGAGCCGCAGCGTCCAGAACCCGGGTGGATTCTATGCGTTTGTCACGGCAGGCCTTGGAAAGCCGGCAGGGCTGGGAGGCGCGCTCCTTGCCCTTGTAGGTTACATTTTCATTGGTTTCTTTGCGCCGGCATTGTTTGCGATCACGCTGCAAGGATGGGTAGTCAATGCGCTGAATGGACCTGACATTCCGTGGTACTGGTATGCCCTGGGGATCATCGCGGTGACGACGTTCCTCGCTTACAACCGGATTGATCTCTCTGCCAAGGTGCTCACCACGGTCATGCTCCTGGAAGTTGTCGTGGTCGTGGTGTTTGACGTCCTCGCGTTCGTCAATTCTGGAGGAGCCAGTACGGGGGGTCTGGGCCTCGCGCTTCCGAGCTTGACCGATGCGAGTATCGGGCTCGCGCTTCTGTTCGCAGTGGGCAACTTCTTCGGGTTCGAAGCAACGGTGATCTATCGCGAGGAAGTGAAGAATCCGGAACGAACGATTCCCCGAGCAACCTACCTTGCAGTCGTGGGCATCGGACTGTTCTACGCCATTGCAGCGATCGCGTACATCGCATTCCTCGGCGGAGCCAATGTTCAAGCCGCGGCGGAGGCGAATACGGTGAGTCTCTTCGACGAGGCGCTGCGCGAGTTCGCCGGAAGCCTCTTTGCGGACATCGCCGTTGTGTTGCTGATGACCTCGATCCTCGCGTCGATGCTCTCGATTCAGAACATTGCTGCGCGGTACAGCTTCTCGCTCGCAGTTGACCATGTTCTGCCTCGCCGACTGGCGCGCGTGCACCCGAAGCACCGCTCACCGCACGCTTCTGCGCTTGCCGTCGGGCTGCTTTGGGCAGCAGCGACAGTTATCCTCTCGGTACTCAGCGTGCCACCGGAGAACATCTACCCCGTAGCGAGTGGAAGTGGCACGTTCTCCGTACTGCTTCTCCTGTTCATCACCAGTGTCGCCATCTTCGTATTCTTCGCGCGGCGAGGGTCGCAGGGTGACACTGCACCTTGGGTTGTACTGGTGGCAGCTGCTATTAGTGCTGCGTTCTTTGGTGGCGTGACGTTCTTGGCGATCAAGAACTTCTCGGCGTTGATCGAAGGATCGGTGGTGCTCACTGTCATATTCATGACATTCACGTTTGCGTTGTTCGTCGGCGGATTCGTATACGCCATCTATTTGCGCCGCCGGAAGCCGGACGTGTACGCGCGACTGGGGCGACAGAAGGTGTAGCACGCTTACGCGCAACAGTGCCCCCGGGAAGCCTCATGCTCCCGGGGGCACTCTTGCGCGTAAGGCACACGAAACGGTCCTGTGTCCCAAAGCGGCACAAATACGGGTCTCCATCGCGGCCGATAGTTGAGTAACTGCAGAGGCACCGTCGGAAACGGTAATGACTTTGCGGGCCAGAGATCCATCAACGACGAGGATGACATGACTGACGGACCCTCAGCGACCACTCCGCTGGTCGCCCTCAACAATATTCAAAAAACCTTCGGGGCGGTCACCGCGCTTCGCGGCGTCAGCATCGACGTGCTCCCCGGCGAGACATTCGCCTTGCTCGGCGATAATGCCGCCGGGAAGTCCACGCTGATGAAGGTGCTCACGGGCGTGTACCAGCCCGATCACGGCACCATCCGCATGGAAGGCGATGCGGTATCTTTCCCGACCCCAGCCGTGTCTCGCACAGCGGGCATAGAGATGGTCTACCAGGACTTTGCTCTGGCGGACAATCTCGATGTTCGCACCAACATCTTCTTGGGCCGTGAGCCGCAGAAAAACATCATCGGTCCCCTGGTCCGAGTGATCGATAAGAAGAAGATGGAACGCGAGACGAACCGGGTGCTCGAACGTCTCGACATTCCGATCAACCCTCGACTCAAGGTCAAGCGGCTCTCCGGAGGCCAGCGTCAGGCAGTGGCAATCGGACGTGCCCTCGCGTTTGACGCCAAGCTCATCATCATGGATGAGCCGACGGCGAACCTTTCGGTCGCCAAAGTCGACAAGCTCATCGAGGTGACGCAGAAGCTGAAAGACCTTGGCATCGCGGTGATCATCATTACCCACCGCCTTGACGAGGCTTTCGCGGTCGCGGATCGCTGCGCCGTCATGCGCCAGGGCGAGGTGGTGGGGCGATTCCGCATGGATGAGGTGACCGAGTCGGAGGTCGCGCACCTCATCTCGCAGGGATCGCTCGACGGATATGAAGCCGCTCTCGATGATGCGCCACCTGAACGTCGCCGCATCGGGAGCACATCTACTCCAATCAAAACTGACCAGGTTCCGACGATCGGGAGCGACGCATGAGCACAAATACGGTCGCAGTGATGCTGCGAGAAACGAAACAGGATGGCCCCTCGCCGGCGATGCGCGTCAAGCACTTCGTTGGGGACTACGGAATTCTCATTATCTTTGCGATAGTGCTGGCCTTCTTGTCGATCGCGGCCCCGAACTTCTTGACCCTGGACAACCTGGTCAACGTCGTACGCCAATCGTCCATCATCGGCATCATTGCGCTCGGCATGACCTTCATCATGATCACCGCAGGCATTGACCTCTCCGTCGGATCGGTCGTCGGACTGGCCGGTATGGTGTTCGCAATCCTGGCCCCCTCAAGCGGCAATGCACTTTGGATTCCATTGGTCGCTGGACTAGGTGTGGGTCTGTTAGTCGGCTTCCTGAGCGCCGCGTTGGTGGTCTGGGGCAGGGTACTTCCGTTCCTCGCGACCCTCGCGACCATGGCGGTCGCCCGGACGGCTGCGCTCGTCCTCACGGACGGGCAGGTCGTATCGGGGCTGAGCGGCCCCGCAGAGTGGCTCGGTTCCGGCTTCATTGGTCCGATCCCGGTTCCCGTTATCCTCTTCATCGTCGCCGCGCTCCTCTGCGACTTCGTCCTCAGCCGAACCAAGTTTGGCTCGCACGTCTACGCAATCGGCGGCAACGAGGAGTCCTCGAAGAAGGTCGGCATTTCGGTGAATCGCGTGCTCTTTACGGTCTACCTGATTGGTGGCGGCCTTGCCGCCATGGGGGGTCTCGTGCTGACGGCGCGCCTGGACGGCGCGGCCCCGACCGCCGGTCTCACCTATGAACTGCAGGTGATTGCAGCGGTGGTGATCGGAGGCACCAGCTTGTTCGGTGGCGTGGGTACGATTCGCGGCACCGTCATCGGAGTGTTGCTGCTTGGCGTGGTGATGAACGGTATGAACCTGCTCGGGGTCTCCAGTTACTACCAGCAAGGCGTTCAAGGTCTCATTCTCGCGCTCGCCGTGCTGCTGAATCGTTGGAAATCTGACTAACCGCAATCCCAGTTTTCGCTGTATCTCTTTCGAAAGGAAATCTCATGAATATGCGACGACGCGTGTCCACGGTTGCCGCCCTCTTTGCGGCCTCCGCACTCGTGCTGACCGGATGCTCTAATGGTGGCTCAGCCTCCGATGACGCTTCGGGCGGCGATGAGCAGTACGACATTGGTGTGGTGGTGCTCGACCTGCAGGATCCCGACCTGGCGCACATGGTCGAGGCCATGGAAGCCTCAGCGGAGGAAGAGGGGGTGACTCTCCACGTCGCCGACTCCAAGAAGGATGTCGCAAGCGAGCTCAACCAGGTCGAGGACCTGTTGACTCGACAAGTTGATGCGGTCATCATGCAGCCTCTGGATGGGGAGGCAAGCCAGAACGCAGCCAATCGTGTCATCGAGGCCGGCGTTCCGCTGTTCATTCTCTCCACCGAGTTCGCAGACGGAGCCGATGTCGCTTACGAGAGCTACATCGGTGTGGACGACACACTCGCCGGCGTCATGCAGGCGGAGTACCTGAACGAGCAGCTTCCCGAGGGAGGAAAGATCGTGTTCGCGGCGGGCATCTACGGTGCTTCGTGGACGGATCGACGGAAGTCCGGGTTCGACGATACGATCAACGACAACTTTGAGATCGTCGCAGAGTTCCAGGCAAAGGGCAGCCGAGACGAAGGTAAGCGCAACATGGAGGACACGCTCCAGCGCTTTGGGCCCGGAGAGATCGACGCCGTGGTGGCGAACAACGATGAAATGGCTATCGGCGCGGCCTCCGCGATCAAGGACGCTGGTCGAACCGGGGACATTGCTGAAGTTATTGGAGTCGATGGCACTCCGCCAGCGGTTGCAGCGATCGAAGCCGGGGAGATGACCGCGACCGTTCGCCAGGACTCAGCTGGACAGGGTGAAGAAGCGGTGCGAGTGGTGCACTCATTCCTGAAGGGGGATACGGTCGAGGATCGCTACACTCTTCCCTTTACACTGATCACGAAGGAGAACGTCGCGGAGTTTGCCGAGTAAACAAACAGCACTTCGTTCGACCGACGGGGCGCCGCTGCACCATGCAGCGGCGCCCCGTCCACTTTTGGCACAGATCACTGCCCCATCACACTGCATACACTGCGGGAGTAGGCGGCGATTGGGGTACAAGCATGTCGAATCTCACGATTCCAACTGTGGACGCAATGCAGGTGTGTGCGGATCTGCGAGAGAGAGGCATTGACGTTGACGACGCTCCTCGCCGCCGTTCGGAGTACTCTTTCGATGCATCGAACTATCGGATTCGCCCGCGCGCTGTTGTTTTCCCGCGCACTGTTAATGAGATTCAGGCCGTGTTGCGCGCGGCGGGTACCTCCGGTCTTCCAGTGACAACCCGTGGCGGTGGAACTTCCATGGCGGGCAACGCCGTCGGCCACGGTCTGATCCTCGACCTCTCGCGCCAATTCACTGATGTCGGAGAGATCGATGTTCAAGAGCGCGCAGTGTGGGTCGACAGTGGAGTAGTGCTCGGCGAGCTTCGAACGCTCGTGGAACAAGCAACGGGTGGTGCACTCACGTTCGCTCCGGATCCCTCGTCACTCAGTCGCGCGACCATCGGTGGGTCGATCGGAAATGACGCGTGCGGCAACCACTCTGTGGCATACGGACGCATGACACAACACGTTCGCGAGGTTGAAGTTGTCACGATCGACGGTGCGCACCTCCGCTTGACGCGTGGCGGAATAGTCGCGGTGGATCCGCAAGACGTGCCGTCGGTCGTGCGTGCGGACCAGCTAGAAACGGAGATCCGCGACCTGGCACAAGCGAATCTCGCCGCCCTCCGTCTCGAACTACAAACGATTCCTCGTCAAGTGTCGGGGTACCATCTTGGACACCTACTGCCTGAGGAAGGTTTCGATATCGCGGCAGCGCTCGCAGGAAGCGAGGGGACGGTCGCGGTCATTACACGAGCTCGGGTCGCGCTCGTACCTCGGCCGAAAACGACGGCGCTGCTGTGTCTCGGCTACGGCAGCACGATCGACTCAGCACATGACGTGATGGATATTCTCGCCAGCAAGCCCACCGCGATCGAAGGCCTCGATCGATCAATCGTTGAGATCATGCGGCATCGTCGCGGCCCCGAGAGCGTGGATGGGCTACCCCGTGGCGAAGCATTCTTGATGGTGGAGTTCTCCGCGGAAGGCGTCGAGGCGGCCCGGGAACAGTGTGTGCAACTGCTCAACGTGCTGACGGTTCATGGGCGGATGATTGACGCCGCCGTAGTTACGGACCCGGTCGCCCGAGCGAAGCTCTGGCGTGTGCGCGAAGACGGCGCCGGACTTTCGTCCCGCCGGGTCGACGGTGTACAGACGTGGCCGGGGTGGGAAGATTCTGCGGTGGCGCCGGAACACCTCGCTGCCTATCTCTCGGAACTGCTGCCGCTCGTCGAGAAGTACCAGTATTCGGCCTTTTTGTATGGTCACTTTGGGGCTGGCTGCGTACACATGCGACTGGATTACGACTTCCGCAGCGATCACGGCCGGCGGGATTTCGAGGACTTCACACGTGAAGCCGCGGAGCTCGTCGTCGCCCATGGCGGATCGCTCTCGGGCGAGCACGGCGACGGAAGGGCGAGGAGTGAATTGCTCCGTGTGATGTACTCGCCTGAGATCCTCGAGTTGTTCGCCGCGTTTAAGCGGATTTGGGATCCCGCGAATCTGTTGAATCCTGGAATCATCGTCGACCCTGATGCATTCACCGACTCGCTCGCGCTCGCCGACACACCGGCTCCGGGTCCGACGTTCGGTGAGCCAGCAATCATCACCGAGACCGCCACCATGGGGTTGTCGATTCAGTCACGTACGAAGCTGCCACTGGCCAGTCCATACGTTGGAAATGCTCACGCATGCATCGGGGTCGGCCGGTGCCGCGCGACCAGCGGCGGGTTCATGTGTCCGAGCTATCGTGCAACGAAAGACGAGAAGGACAGCACGCGGGGTCGTGCCCGCGTGCTCCAGGAACTCACCCGAGCGAACAAGAACAGCCTCGACGGGTGGTCGTCTCCGGAGGTCCGCGAAGCGCTCGACCTCTGTCTGTCCTGCAAGGCATGTTCAAGCGATTGCCCAACGGGTGTTGATATCGCAGAGGCAAAATCTGAGCTCATCGACGAGCACTACCGTGGGCGCATTCGGCCGTTCACCCACTACTCAATTGGTTGGTTGCCGCGTTGGCTTCCGCTGATCGGATGGGTCTCGGGAATTGCCAATGTTGGGGCGCGTATTGGCGTGTTGCGACGGATCGCCGACTGGCTCGGAGTGAGCGCCCGGCGCCAACTCCCGGCCTTCAGATCTCGCGGCGAGATTCGTCGACATTTGGACGATGCAGCCTTTGACACGAACGGCGACGTCCTCATTTTTGCGGACAGCTTCACCAAGGCGTTCCGCCCGGAGGCGATCCCGGCGGCCGCGCGGGTGCTTGGAGACACCGGCCGCACTGTCGGGTGTACCGCGGACGCCTGTTGCGGGCTCACCTGGATTTCAACAGGACAACGTGACGGAGCACGCCGACGCCTCGAACGGTTGATCCGCAAGTTCGATGACGGAACCGATCGCGACATCGTGGTGCTCGAGCCAAGTTGCGCGGCGGCCATCCGCGACGAAGGCCCCAAAATGATCGGCGGCGACGCAGCGGACCGTGTCGCTGCTCGTGTTCGGTCTTTCTCGGTCGCGGTCGACGAAGCGGTGCAGCGCGGGTGGACCCCCACCGCACCGGCGCCGACGGCTGCCGTCCTGCAAACCCACTGCCACGAGCACGCGGTCTTCGGGTCGGGTGCCCAGAGGCGGGTGCTCGGTGCGTGGGGCGTTCCACGCATCGTCGAGTCGACTTCATGTTGCGGGGTTGCGGGCAATTTCGGATTCGAATCCGAGCATTTTGACATGTCGATGCAGGTCGCTGAGCACTCGATCGTTCCTGCACTGAGCCAAGCTCCGAACGACGCCCTGATCCTGACCGACGGGTTCAGCTGCACCATGCAGGTCTCTCAGATAGACCCTGACCTTTCGGGGCAGCATCTGGCACTCACTCTTGATCCTGCCCGAACACCCGACGGGCTTCCGAAAGGGACGACGGATGAACAGCCATGAGGCTCGACGTGACGTAGATCGCCAGGCGCGACTCGCTGCGGACGTGATTGCCCACCGTTCGGGTGTCGATTGCCATGATGTTGTGCTCACGCTAGGGAGCGGTTGGCGCGAGGGCGCCGCGTCGCTCGGCGAGACCGTGACCGCAATTCCTGCGACTGAGATTCCGGGATTTTCCGGCGCCGCTATCCCGGGGCACTCCGGACTACTCCACTCGATACGACTGAAGGGCGGTGCCCATGCGTTGGTCATCGGGGCACGAGCGCACCTCTACGAAGGCCGCGGCGTCAACGCCGTGGCGCACGGTATGCGCACGGCGGCCGCAACCGGAGTCCGCACTGCGGTGTTGACCAACGGAGCCGGTGGCATCGATCCGGCATTCGCGGTGGGAGACGCCGTATTGATCAGTGACCATATGAACATGACCGCAGCGTCACCCCTCATCGGATCGGATTTCGTAGATCTCACCGATCTTTATTCCGCACGATTGCGTGCCCTCGCGAAGCGAGTCGTGCCCGGCTTGCAGGAGGGCGTGTATGTGCAATTGCCGGGCCCGCATTTTGAAACCCCTGCGGAGATCCGAGCCCTCAGCATGCTCGGGGGTCAACTCGTCGGGATGTCGACGGTGCTGGAGGCGATCACGGCGCGTTCGCTCGGCATTGAAGTGCTCGGCATCTCGCTGGTGACGAATGCTGCAGCTGGGTTGAGCGGCCCGATCGATCATCTTGAGGTGCTCGCAGAGGGGAGCGCAGCTTCAACTCGATTGAGCCATACGCTCAAGAGGTTGGTTGATTCACTGCCCCTCTGAGCGCGATTCTCTGAAGAGAACGCGCTAGTTGGATACCTTCTGCATATCTCTATCCCCACTGCCCGAGAAGCAGACGACACGGTCGTGACCCTCGCGGAGCTCGATGTTTCCGAGTCCTGCGTTTGCTCGGAACAGTCTCAGGGGCATCCCGGGCTGTGGCACACGGTGTTGCGGTCCCCCTTTTCCCTCCCGAACGGAGTGAAAAAGGCGGACCGCTCCTCCGAGCGCTCCGCTACCAGCCGCCCTGCCAGCCACTCAGAAGGCCATAGGGCATGCGCTGAGGCTCCTCTCCGGGCACAGCCTGGAGGAAATCGAAGTCGCACCCTTCATCCGCTTGCGTCACATGATCGAGAAAGAGTCGCCCATATCCGCGAGTGTATTTGCGCTCGGGCAATTCCAGTTCTGCGAGCCGGCGTTCGAGTTCTTCGGATGGAATGTCGAGATCTAGGCGTTGTGTTGAGACATCCAACACAATGGTGTCGCCGTCTTGAACGACAGCGAGCGGGCCGCCTGCTGCGGCTTCTGGGGAAATATGCAGGATGGTGGTGCCAAAGGCCGTCCCGCTCATTCTGGCATCGGAAATCCGCACCACATCGCGGATTCCTCGCTTGAGAAGCTTCTCGGGAATGGGGAGCATCCCCCACTCAGGCATGCCGGGTGCGCCTACCGGGCCGCAATTGCGCAGCACAAGTACAGAATCCTCGGTGATGTCGAGGTTGGGGTCGTCCACGCGCCTGCCAAGATCAAAGATGTCGTCGAACACGACAGCTGGCCCTCGATGGGTGAGCAGCTCAGGGCTCGCCGCACTGCGCTTAATGACGGCACCCTTCGGAGCCAACGAGCCGCGCACGACAGCGATGCCACCGGAGGCATCAAACGGCGTCTCGAGCTTTGAGATGACATCACCATCGGGCTCGGGCGAGTTCGCGAACCCTGCCTCGAGGGTATCGCCTGTGACCGTAATCGCATTGCCCTTGAGGAGCGGGGATAGCTCCTTGAGTACGGCACCGATCCCGCCCGCATTGAATAGTTGTTGCACGAGATATTCGCCTGACGGTCGAACGTTCACGATGCGGGGAGTGCGCTCAGAAATCTGGTGGAACCTGTCAAGGTCGAGCTCGTACCCGACACGACGAGCGAGGGCGAGCAAGTGGATGACAGCGTTGGTCGACCCTCCAACCGCCATGAGTAGAGTGATGGCATTGTCGAATGCATCGGGGGTCAGGATCTCGCTCGGCTTCGGGCCGCCGGTGAGGGCCATTTCAACAGCTCGACGTCCAGTGGCTTCCGCCGCTTGAGCTCGCCGTGCGTGGACTGCAGGAATTGCCGCAGTGGAGGGCAGACACATGCCAAGAGCCTCCGTGATCGAGGTCATTGTCGAAGCGGTGCCCATCTCACTGCAGTGACCCGCGGTGGGTTTTGCCGAGGCCTCAAGCTCGTCAAAGTCGGCTTGCGTCATGCGGCCAGCCCGGAGCTCGTCGGCATACTTCCAAGTATCGGTGCCTACCCCCAGCTGTTTGCCTCGAAAGACTGCCGGTTCTTGTGGCCCCCCAGTCAGCATGATCGCGGGGATATCTGCGCTCGCCGCACCCATAAGCTGTGCGGGCACGGTCTTGTCGCAACCTCCGAGCAATACGACCGCGTCCAGCGGGTATGAGCGGATCGATTCCTCCACGTCCATAGCCATCAGGTTGCGGAACTGCATTGCCGATGGCTTCATGAGGCTTTCGCCCAGCGAAATGGTGGGGAACTCGAGTGGCAACCCGCCAGCCATTAGCACTCCTCGCTTCACTGCGTCCGCCAGCAGTTTGAAGTGAATGTTGCAATTGACGAGTTCAGACCATGAGTTGGCGATTCCGATGACGGGGCGGTCTTTAATCGCAAAGCTTGAGAAACCTTCGGCCTGAATAGCAGTACGGTGCACGAAGCCCGTGAGATCATGTGCTGCGAACCAACGCGCACTCCTGAGATCGGCCAGGGATGATTCTTCCATGCTGAGTTCTTTCCTTCTCGATGTAGGTGAGAAGACGAATGCTGTGGAGAGATCGACACTGCGTTCGAACTCCATTGTCAGCATTGCGTCGCCGATTGCTCTTTAGTACAGCAAGTTGAAGGCACGAGAACCTGTTCCAGATTGAGACAGCCTGGCAGGGTCGGAGTGGTCGTAGCCTGGCGCAAGCGTCGTTGCAAGAACGCCGCATCATGAAACTTGATGACGAAGGAGTCGACATGGCGAACAGCGGGCAAATCGGAGTCGGGCTGATCTCAGTTGGTTGGATGGGGCGTCTGCATGCGCGGGCGTACCTAGCGACCCGGCAGTTCTTTCCTGAGCTCGAGCGGCACCCTGAACTCGTGATCGCGGCTGATCCTGACGCGTCGGGCAGACAGCATGCCGAAGGTGCCCTCGGGTTTCGCGAGACCACCGCGGATTACCATGAACTGCTCGCGCATCCCGACGTGGATGTGGTCTCGATCTGCGCTCCGAACTTCTTGCACCATCAGATCGCGCTGGCGGCGATCGCAGCGGGGAAGCCGTTCTGGATTGAGAAGCCGATGGGGATCAGCGCTACGCAGTCCCGTGAAATCGCGCAAGGTGCCGCCAAGGCTGGACTTATCACCGCGGTCGGATTCAACTACCGCCACGCGCCCGCGGTGGCGGAAGCCCGCCGACTGGTGAGGAGCGGCGAGCTGGGAACGATCACAAACGTGCAGATGCGTTTGATCACGAGCTACGCCTCCGATCCTCAGCAGGTGTTTACGTGGAGATACGAGAAGGAGCGTGCTGGGACAGGAGTGCTGGGTGACGTACTCTCACACGGCTTCGACCTCGCACAGTTCGTGGTCGGTCGGGTCGCATCCATCAGCGCGCTCACGGAGACATTCATCACTCAGCGTCCACTCCCGGCAGGCACGTCCGCGAATAGTTTTGCGAAAGGAGAGGCCTCGACGACGCTGCGCGACGTCGAGAACGAGGACTTCGCCGCGGCGCTCGCCAGATTCGAGAACGGCGCTGTGGGGTACTTCGAATCAACTCGTGTGGCCATCGGACCGCACGCGGAGTACATCTTGGAGGTCTACGGTACGCAGGGATCGCTGCGGTGGAACTTCGAGCGTATGAACCAGCTCGAGGTGGCGAGGGATCTTCGCGGGTACCAGACCGTACTGACGGATACCAGTTTCGGTGAGTTCGGGCGATTCCAGCCCAATGCCGGCCCGGGAATCGGGTTCAACGACCTCAAGACGATCGAAGCGGCGTTGTTCATTCGATCCGTGATCGAGAATGAGCAGTTGGCACCGTCTGTCGCTGACGGCTGGTCTGCGTCCGAACTGGTGGATGCGTCGGTGCGGAGCGCGGATTCAGGTGCGTGGGTGCAGGTTCCAGCCGTGGACGGTATCACCACGTTCGATCGATAGTTCCCGGTCATGCTTGAGCACTACGGCATTGGATGCTGCAAAACAATCAGCAATGCAATGTCGCATCGCGGGCACTCCCACCACCGATCCTAAGGAAGCAACACTGGGCTGTCGTAGCTCGCACAGTCTGATGGCCAGGGAGGAGTGAGGTCGCTGCAGTCGTCATTGTGGTGCACGTATGTTCGGGGATGTGAGCAGCCAAATCGGGGTGCTTCAGGGCACCTTGGACAGTAGCTCGCGGATGAGGCGGTCGGCTTCTCGCAGCTCACGGACGCGACCCCAGTCGGCCAGTTCGGCTGCGATCGCGGCTTTCCCTATCTGGCGAACCTGTCCGATACGGAATCGCACGTTTCCGTCCCGACGCTCCTTCAAGACGTAGTCTCTGACCAACTTGTCCACTGCAGTTGGTTCGACGTATCCTTCCACAACATCCTCAGCACTCATTCCGGAGCCCGCAGCTCCCACACCAGAGATCGTTACTCGTGGGTCTGCGCGCAGGTCTGCGACATCATCGAGGTGTGCCTGGTCGTACGCGAAGGCTCCGCCGAGTGCCAGCAGCATCGCACTGACCGACGACATGACCGCCGCGAAGATGCCCGCGAACGCCAGCCCGGCCAGCCAGGTGGGTGTCTGCTGCGCCAGGAAGATGAGGAAGGTGGAGTCTGGCGCTTCCAGATCCTCGCCGCCCTGCAGCACGACCACGGCTGCAACAACAAACACTGTGGTCACCACGGCGGTCAGCACGTAGAGTCCGAGACCGATCGCGAGCGAAGCTCGACCCTGACGCTCGTTCTTGGCCGCGAAGATGCGCATCACGGTGTGCGGCAGCACGGCATTGACAGTTGCCCAGATCACGAAGGCTCCGATGTAGGAGGCGAGCGGGAAGGCCTCCGTTCCCTCCCACTGCGGTCGGAGCGTGATGGCGAGGTCGTAGAGTGTCGCTGCACCGCTGTTGGCGCCCAGTGCGAAGCCACCGCACAGCACGACGACCGAGATCATGAGCAGCCCCTGCACGAAGTCGGTGAGGGTGACCGCTCGCATCCCCCCGTAGAACGTGTAGAAGATGTAGACGACGCCGACGCCGATGACGGACCAGCCATAGGAGAAACCGACCCCGAGGATCCCGCGCGTTCGATGCCGCAAGGTCAGCCGGGCGAGATTCTCATCAAGTCGCCGAGTGTCTTCCTCGGATACCGCAACCGCCCCGACGCCACGGCAGCGGCGATGTTCGACGGGTGGTACCGCACCGGAGACGTGGGGCGGATGGATAGAGACGGCTACCTGCTGTTCGAGAGCCGCAATCAAGACATGATCAAGAGCAACGGGTACTCGGTCTATCCAGAGGAGGTCGAAGGCATGCTCGTGCGGCACGAGGCGGTGCGGGAGGCCGCGGTGGTCGGCTACCCGGACCCGAAGCGGGGCGAGAGCGTTCGCGCGTACGTGGTGCTGGAGCCGGGCGCGGTGCTCACGGAAGTGGATCTGATGGCGTGGACGCGCGAGCGCATGTCTGCGTACAAGTATCCGCGGCAGATCCGGTTCACCGAGCGGCTGCCGACGACCACGACCGGCAAACTGCAGCGCGTGAGGCTTCGCGACCTCGACTGAGTAGAGCCCCAGTACTGCAGTGAACAGCACCGCCAAACCGGGCGAAGTCACGCTTGCGGTGATCGACCCTCCGGAGTTTACTGGGGGCAGGGGGCTCGACCAGAGGAGTTCGATGTTCGAAGTCGACATGGAGGGGGTGCCCCAGCGCGCATCCACCGGATCGCTTCCGGGGACAGGGCGCGTCGCCGAGCTCCTGCACGAGGCGCACGAGCGATACGCGGCCACCCACGACGGCGTCGTCGCCGACTATATTCCGGTGCTCGCGCGGGCGAACCCTGATCGGTTCGGGTTGTCACTCATCGGTGTCGACGGTGCGACTCACGAAGCCGGGGATGCAACCGACACCTTCACCATCCAGTCGATCTCGAAGGCGTTCGTCTTCGCGCTGGTCTGCGAGGAGATCGGCCACCATGCGGTGCACGAGCGCGTCGGTGTGAATAACACCGGCCTCCCGTTCAATTCGGTGATGGCGCTCGAATTGAATTTGGGCAGCCCGATGAACCCCATGGTCAACGCCGGAGCGATTGCGACCACGGCGATGATGCCAGCAGCGTCGTACGATGCGCGGTGGGAGGCGATCCGGAGCGGACTCTCGCGCTTCGCCGGGCGGGAGCTCGCCGTCGACACCGAGGTCTACGAGTCGGAGATGCGGACGAATACGCGGAACCGGGCGATCGCGCGGCTCCTCGAAGGGTACGGGCGGCTCGAGCGGGACCCCGCCGCCATCGTCGACATGTACACGCGCCAGTGCGCGTTGGTGGTGACCGCTCATGACCTCGCGGTGATGGGCGCCACCCTCGCCGACGGCGGAGTGAATCCGATCACGGGCGTGCGCGTGGTGGCGGAGGAAGTCACGCGGGATACCCTCACCGTGCTCGCCTCGTGCGGCATGTACGAGCGATCGGGCGAGTGGCTCTTCGAGATCGGCCTCCCGGCGAAATCGGGGGTCTCCGGCGGCATCGTCGCGATCTCGCCGGGAAAGGGCGCGCTCGGCTCGTTCTCGCCGCCGCTCGACCCGGCGGGCAACAGCGTGCGGGGGCAGCGGGCGTGCGCGTTCCTCTCTCGCGCGCTCGGCCTCAACCTTTTCGCGAGCGGGGTGTCACGAATGGAGACCGCAGGATGAGCAATTCGCAGCAGCTGAAGAACGGCGCGGCGGTCGACGAGCGCCGCTCGTGGACGCCGATGATCGGGCTCTTCCTCGCCCAGGTGCTGATGTCATTCAACGTCGCCGCACTCCCGATCTCCCTGGGCGGGTTCGTCGAAGACTTCGGTGTTCCCCCGACCACGGCGAGCACCACGATCGTCGTCTACGGTCTTGCCGTCGCTGCGCTGGTAATGACGGGCGCGAAGCTGGGCCAGCGGGTCGGATGGGTACTGATCTTCCGCATCGTGATCGTCACTTTCGCCGGTTCTTCGCTACTCATGATCTTCGCGCCATCCATCGAGTGGGCGATCGCCGGTCAGGTGCTCGCCGGCGCCTCGGCCGCGATCATCGTGCCATCGCTCGTGGCGCTCATCGCCGAGAACTACCGCGGCGACCAGCAGGCGACCGCGGTGGGGTCGCTGGGCTCTGCCCGCGCGTTCTCGGGGGTCAGCGCCTTCCTGATCGGCGGCACCCTTGGAACGCTGGTCGGCTGGCGCCCGGTGTTCCTGATCACGCTGGCTCTGGCCGTCGCCGTGTTCGCCCTGAGTTTCGGTCTGCGCTCCGACCGCGGCAACCGCGCCGTGCGCATCGACCTCATCGCCTCGGTGCTGATCGGTGCGGCGATCGTCATGCTGACGCTCGGTTTCAACAACCTCAACGGGTGGGGCGTGCTGGCGGCGCGCGACACGGCGCCGTTCTCGGTTCTCGGGCTCTCACCGGCGCCCGTGCTCGTCGTGCTGGGCGTGGTCTTCGGGCAGCTGTTCTTCATGTGGACGAGGCGTCGCACCCGCCAGGGAAAGACGCCGCTCGTCGACCTCAGCGTGCTCGACCGGCCCGAAGAGCGCGCCGCGATCTACGCGATGTTCATCATCGTGCTCATGGAGGCGGCGGTGAACTTCACGCTGCCGACCTACATCCAGGTGGTGCAGGGGCGAACGCCGTTCGACACCTCGCTCGCGATGATGCCCTTCAACTTGACGGTGTTCATCACGGCGACCCTCATCGTGCGCTTCTACACCCGGTTCACACCGCGCACGATCGCGTTGTTCTCCTTTGCGCTGACCACCGTCGCCCTCGTGTGGCTCGCCTTCGTCGTCACGAACAACTGGGAGACGATTCCGACGATTCTCGGCCTCATCGTCTTCGGGATCGGCCAGGGCGCGCTCGTCACGCTCGTGTTCAACGTGCTCGTCACGTCGGTGCCGAAAGAGCTGGCGGGTGATGTCGGGTCCGTGCGCGGCACGACGCAGAATCTAGCATCGGCGGTGGGCACTGCGGTGATGGGTGCGGTGCTGGTGACACTGCTCACGACGGGGGTGACGCAGGCAGTCGAGGATCACCCGGAGCTTCCGGCAGAGCTCGTCGAGCAGGTGGACCTCGACTCGGTCAACTTCGTCGGCAACGATGAGCTGCGCGGCGTGCTGGAATCGACAACCGCGACGCCCGAGCAGATCGACGCGGCGGTCGCGGTGAACGAGGATCAGCGCCTGCGCACGCTGAAGCTCGGCTTCCTGATCCTCGCCGGCATCAGTGCCGTGGCCGCCCTGCCCGCGTCGCGTCTGCCGAACTACAAGCCCGACGAGATTCCGGATCCCGAGACCGAGTAGCGCTGCACGTCGACCAGAGTCCCGCGCCGCCTCACCACGGACTCGGCGCGTAGTCCTTCAAGAAGACGCCGTAGAGATCCTCGCCCGATTCGCCGCGCACGATCGGATCGTAGACGCGCGCTGCTCCATCGACCAGGTCGAGGGGGGCATGAAAGCCCTCCTCGGCGAGGCGCACCTTTGTGAAGTGCGGGCGCTCGTCGGTGATCCACCCGGTGTCGACCGCGGTCATGAGGATGCCATCGGTCTCGAACATCTCCTCGGCGCTCGTACGTGTGAGCATATTGAGCGCGGCTTTCGCCATGTTGGTGTGCGGGTGACCCGGTCCCTTGTACCGCCGTGAGAACTGCCCCTCCATCGCCGAGACGTTCACCACGTACGTGCGGCGGGCTGCTGCCGCGACCATGGAGGCGCGCAATCGGCTGATCAGCAGGAACGGCGCGGTCGTGTTGCAGAGCTGCACCTCGAGCATTTCGAGCGGATCGACCTGCTGCACGTGCTGCACCCAGCTGTTGACGTGGCTGACGTCGGGCACGAGACCGCCCGCGTCGATGGCTGACCCGTCAGCGTGCTTGGTGAGGGAGGACGCGCCCGCCGCCATCGCAAGCGTGCTGAGTTCGTCTCCGGTGAGCCGCTGCGAGAGCCCCTCCGCGATCGTACCCACGAGATCGCTCGGACCCTCGGCAGCGTGCACGCCTGCACCTACCGAGGCCTCGAGCGCGCGCGGGTGCAGCTGAGCCGACTTTCCGAGCACCTGCATCTCGGGAAGCGGCCCGTGCGGCATCGGTTGCGACTCGGCGTCGGCGAGCAGAGAGTATGAGCCCGGTGATCGCCGCACCGTCTGAGCCGCATTGTTGATGAGGATGTCGAGGGGCCCTTGCGCGGCGACAGCGTCGGCGAGCGCGATGACCTGAGCCGGGTCGCGCAAATCGATGCCGACGATCTTCAACCGGTGCAACCATTCGGCGGCATCGGGGAGCGAGGCGAACCTGCGCGCGGCATCGCGGGGGAAGCGCGTGGTGATGGTCGTGTGGGCGCCGTCCCGCAGGAGGCGCAGCGCGATGTGCATGCCGATCTTCGCGCGCCCGCCGGTGAGCAGCGCGCGCTTGCCAGAGAGGTCAGCGCTCGCGGTGCGCTTCGCGTGGCTGAAGCGTGCGCACTCGGGGCAGAGCTGGTGGTAGAACGCATCGACGCGGGTGTAGGGCTGCTTGCAGATGTAGCAGTTGCGCGGCTTGATCAGCTCGCCCGCGATCGGTGCCTCGGTGCCTGATGTGAGCGGGAGACCGCGCGTCTCGTCGTCGATGCGGTCGGGAGCGCCCGTGGCCGTCGCGGCGATCACAGCGCGGTCGGCGGCGGCAATGGTCTCGCGATTCTGGCGCCGCCGCTGATCCTTCACCGATTTGAACATCGTGGAGGTGGCGCGCCGCACAGCGAGGAAGTCGGGGTGGTCGGCCGGAAGCTCGTGCACGGTGCCGATGACGCGGAGCGCGATCTCGAGTTCGCCGGGGTCGATGCCGCCATGCGTAGGGTCGGTCATCTGCCCGGTCGAGGGTTCGGTCATTGGGTCAATGTTACGGCCTGGCGCGGCTGCGGCCGCGAACGTAGGCTGAGCGCATGGCATTCTTCGACAAGATCCTCAATTCCCGGTTCGTCGATCAGTACGGTGCCGCGCTCGCCCCATCGTTCGATTTCGTGGACTCGTCCGCCGGAGCCGAGATCGACCTGGCCGCGGATCCATTGCAGGTGAGTGCGGCGGTGCAGCAGCTGGTCAACGATCTCGGCCACACGCTGGCAGGGGTGAGCGACGATCAGCTGGCGCTCGCGGTCATTACGAAGAAGACGCTGCTGAGCTGGGAAATCGCGACCGGGATCGAGATCACCCCTTCGGGAGCGGGGACGCGCGTGGCGATCTACATGGCCAACATGCCCGGGCGCCCGACCGCGCTGCTCGACGGCGCGAAGAACAAGAAGGCAGCGCAGAAGCTGGCCGGGCACATCAGCGCCGCGCTGGCCTAGCGCCGAGGCCGTAATGCTGATGCACCGCCGGACCGCGCTCGCCGCCGTGTGCGTCGCAATTGCGCTGCTCGCCGGGTGCACCGACGCTCAAAGTGATGCGCCAGAGGGATCGCCGCCGAGTCAGCAGTCGATCGTGGCGGGCCTCGATGCGCCGTGGTCGATCGCGTTCGTTGGAGCGACGCCGATCGTGAGCGAACGCGACAGCGGCAGAATCGTCTCGATCGACGCTGACGGAGCGATGACCGAGCTCGTGACGATCACGGGGCTGCGCCAGGGCGGCGAGGGCGGCCTGCTCGGGCTCGCAGCGAACGAACGCGCACTGTACGCGTACGCCACGATGGATGACGAGAACCGCATTCTGCGCTTCGCACTGCTCGAGGGTGAAGACGGTGTCGCGCTCGGTGATCCTGAGGTCGTGCTCGATGGCATTCCGGCGGCGGGCAACCACAATGGCGGTCGCCTCGCGTTCGGGCCAGACGGCATGCTGTACGCGACAACCGGCGATGCGGGAGCACCCGAAGCTGCGCAGGATCCCGACTCGCTCGCCGGCAAGATTCTTCGCATGGAGCCCGACGGCGCCAGTCCCGACGACAACCCGTACCCGGAGTCGCCGGTGTGGAGTCTTGGGCACCGAAATCCGCAGGGAATCGCGTGGGCGCCGGACGGCACCATGCTGGCTTCGGAATTCGGGCAGAACACCTGGGATGAGCTCAACGTCATCGAGCCCGGTGCGAACTACGGGTGGCCGGAGGTGGAGGGTGCAGCGGAAGACCCGGAATTCGTCGATCCCGTGCAGCAGTGGCAGCCTGCCGAGGCGAGCCCGAGCGGTATCGCGGTGCACTCCGGGAGCGTGTGGATCGCGAACCTGCGCGGTGAGTCGATACGTGAAGTGCCGCTTGACGATCTGACGGCGTCGAACCTGCACGAGGCGGGTGCGCTCGGGCGGGTGCGCGATGTCGTGATCGCGCCGTCGGGCGAGCTGTGGGCGATGACGAACAACACCGACGGTCGAGGCGCTCCGCGCGATGGGGACGACCGCATCGTCGTACTGCAGTGACCTACGCAGGATCTGGGGCGACTGCGGCGACTGCGGCGACTGCGGGGTCGCGCGGCACATCGCGCAGCAGGGCGCCGAGCAGGCGGATCCCGCCGCGGAGCGTCTCGGTGTCAGCGCTGAAATGCCCGAACCACGTGCCGATGATCGTGGTGTGCACCAACGTTACGAGTGCCGCGAACCCGCCCGGGAGCTGCGCATCCGCGCCGTCGCGCCAGGGCTCCAGCAGCTGCACGGCCTGCGCCATCACCTGCTCGTGGTTGTCATCGGCGAGCCGCGCATTTCCTCGTCGCATCGAGTGCGCAAGAATCTCGAACATCGCGAGATGGTCTGCGAGCGGCATCTCGATGGTCCTCTCGAACAACCAGCCGATCTGCTCGTCGAGATTCGGGAGTGCCTCGGGGAGCACGAGGCCGACGGCCGTGGCCTGCTGCACGTGCTCGGCGACGGCGTCGAGCAGCGCCTCCTTGCTGGCGAACCAGTAGTGCAGACTCCCTAAAGGCAACTCAGCCTGCTCTGCAACTCTGCGCGTCGTCACCCCGGCGAGACCGTGCGCGGCGATGACGCTGATCGTTGCCTCGATGAGTGTGCGACGCGTGCTGTTGCTACGTCCTTGCGATTCTCGGTTCACCGGGTCAGTGTACGTAAGATCTGCCGCGTTTTCAGCATCCGGAACATCCGGTTTCGCAGGAATCGAGCTGTGGTTCAGCCCGGCGCAGTCGAATCAACAACATTGATGCGCCGAATCACGTGCACCTGGGGAACGCGGGGTGGTAATCAGGGCTGAGCCAGATATCTTGGTACCGGCCCGGCGTTCACTCCGGGGCGGGAATATCGAGGGGGCGCCGTTGGCACCACACATCGAGGGAGCTGGCACGAAGCAGCAGCGCGGCATCGAGACGCGGATGGCGCTGCTCGAAGCTTCAGGGCGGGTCTTCTCGAGGCTCTCCTACGATCAGGCCAAGCTCAAAGACATCTCCGATGAGGCCGGAGCGAGTCAGGGGTCCATCTACTTTCACTTCGGCAACAAGTACGACATCGCGGAGGCCGTGCTCGCGGTGCAGCAGGAACGCATGCGCGCCGCACTCGATGAGGAGCTCGCGGTCGGTCGCAACGGCTACGACACGGTCATCGTCATGCTCCGGCGTCTCGCGGATCTCATGGCGACCGACCGACTCGTGCAGGCGGGCCTGCAGCTCGTCGACTCCCTGCCGGAGGCGCTCCGCGATCACGGTCACAACTCGTACGTCACCTGGCAGGGCAATGGCACGATGCTGATCGAACAGGGCATTCGCGACGGATCGATCACCTCGACCGAGTCGCCGCGATTGCTCGCCGAGATCATCAACGAGCTGTACGTCGGAGCGCAGATGATGGCGGGCATGGCGGATCGCTGGGGGTCCCTGCCCGACCGCGTCGACCGCTTCCTGCCCTTCGTGGAGCTGCTCCTCCGGCCGGAGCCCGAGCGCTGAGCCCGCGGCGTCAGTCGGAGAGGCAGGCCCCGGTCGATACCGTCGCCGTCGCCGTCTCAAGCGTCGCGAGCACGGGGAGCAGTTCGGCGAGGGTCATCGCATATCCGACATTCGTACGCTCCGTGTCGCGCGCGAACACGACACCGGCAACTCCGCCCTCCGGCGTGAGGAGCGGGCCGCCCGAGTTGCCCGGGCGTACATCGGCCGAGAGCACGTGAATCGAACGCGGCGACGTCGACGAGCCGTAGATGTCGGAGACCGGAGTGTCGCGCGTCGCGAGCACCCCTGCGGCGACGGTCGTGAATGGGCCGCCGTACGGGTAGCCCTGCACCGCGCCCCCGCTTCCCGCGACGAGCGAATCGTCGATGGGCAGCGGGCTCGCATCGACGTCGACGGCGATGACCGCGAGATCGTCGACCGGGTCGAAGTACACGACGGTGCCATCACGCGCCGGTTCGCCGGGCAGTTCGACGAGCGGCGTCTCGATGCCGGCGACGACGTGGGCGTTCGTGACGATGCGATCCTCGGCGGCGACAAAACCGGTGCCCGTCGGCATCGTGCCGCAGCCGTACGCGAGACCCGAGATGCGCGCGACCGAGGCAGCTGCGGCAGCGAGCGCGGGATCATCGGTGTCGATAGTTGCCGCGGGCGTTTCCGTGCTGAGGTCGGAATCCAGCAGTGCATCGACGGTCGGGATCACCGTGTCGCCGAGCACGGCAGCGTGCAACCGGGCTGCCGCGTCGGTGAGCGGCTTCGGAGTCCACTGCTGCAGCGTGCGAAGCACCGTCGACGACGCGACCGCCGATGACACGACCGGCACTCCCGATGACGCGATAGCGCCACCGATGAGCGCCACCGCGGTCACGGAAGCCACGAGACCGAGCGCACCGCCGAGCAGGCGCTCGATTGCGCGCAGTTTCAGGCGATCCGCCCCGCGTCTCACAAACGAACCGATGACCGAGCCGAGCCAGGCCCCCAGGGCGAGCAGCAGGATCGCCGAGCCGATCACCGCTGCGCTGCGCCAGCCGTTCTCGGGCAGTTCACGCGCGATGATCGGCAGCAACCAGGGCGATACCGCCGCACCGGCGACGAGCCCTGCAAGCGCACCGAGCACCGAGAAGAACCCGGAGCGCACGCCGGCGAGCGTGGACACGATGAGCACGACCACAATGATGATGTCGACGATCGGCAGCACCCGGCCTCGTTCCTCTTCACGCTCGGGCCGCCTGCCCGCTGCTTCTCGGGAACTGTACTGATACGGCCTGGGAGTGCTCCGCAGGAAGCCCGGAGGATCGCTGAGCGCTCCGGGCCGAGCTTCGGTGTGAGGGCTTCCGCAACTCTCGCCTCACCGAAACTCATCTGCTCGCCGAAGCCCGTCTGCTCACCGGCGGAAGCCGCTAGACGGCCCGGCTCTTGAACGAGCGCAGCCTCAGACTGTTGCCGACCACGAACACGCTCGAGAACGCCATCGCCGCACCGGCGAGCATCGGGTTGAGCAGACCGAGCGCCGCGAGCGGAATCGCCGCGACGTTGTACGCGAACGCCCAGAACAGGTTGCCCTTGATGGTGCCGAGGGTGCGTCGGGAGAGACGGATCGCGTCGCCCACGCTGCGCAGGTCACCGCGCACGAGGGTGATGTCGGAGGCCTCGATGGCGGCGTCCGTACCGGTGCCCATTGCGAGGCCGAGATCCGCCTGTGCGAGCGCGGCGGCGTCATTCACGCCGTCTCCGACCATCGCGACGACGCGCCCCTCCGCCTGCAGGCGCGCGATCACCGCGGCCTTCTCCTGCGGCAGCACCTCGGCGATCACTTCGTCGATGCCGACTTCCGCCCCGATGCGTGCGGCGACCGTGCGGTGGTCGCCGGTGAGGAGCACCGGCGTGAGGCCGAGATCGCGCAGCTGGCGGATCGCCTCGGCGCTCGTGGGCTTCACCGTATCGGCGACGACCAGCACGCCGCGCAACTCGCCGTCCCACGCGACGAGCACGGACGTCTTACCGTCGGCCTCGGCGCGGGCTTTCGCTTCGAGCAGTGCTTCGTTCGCGGCGATCGACCAGTCGTCCATCAGGGCCTGGCGCCCGACGAGCACGGCGTGACCCTCGACGACCCCGGATACTCCGAGGCCCTCCGTGTTCACGAAGTTCTCGGCCTCGGGGAGGCCGGATTCGAGCTGAGCGGTCGCTCCCGACGCGATGGCCTGGGCGATGGGATGCTCGGACGCGTCTTCGAGCGCTCCGGCGAGGCGGAGCAGGGTTGCCCGATCCGTGCCGTCGGCTGCGATTGCGTCGACGAGCGTCATGCGGCCGCTCGTCACCGTGCCGGTCTTGTCGAGCACGACGGTGTCGACGCGTTTCGTCGATTCGAGCACCTCTGGCCCCTTGATGAGGATGCCGAGTTGCGCGCCCCGCCCGGTACCGACGAGCAGCGCCGTGGGCGTCGCGAGGCCGAGCGCGCACGGGCACGCGATGATGAGCACCGCGACTGCGGCGGTGAATGCGCTCGCCGTAGGGAACCCTGTCGCGAGCCACACCCCGAGCGTCGCCAGCGCGATCACGATCACGATCGGCACGAAGACGCCCGAGACCCGGTCGGCGAGCCGCTGCACGTCGGCCTTGCCCGACTGCGCCTCCTCCACGAGCCGCGCCATCTGCGCCAGCTGGGTGTCGCTGCCGACGCGCGTTGCTCGAACGATGAGTCGACCACTCGCGTTCACGGTGCCGCCGGTGACCGCATCGCCGGGCCCGGTTTCGACCGGAACGGACTCGCCGGTGAGCATTGAGGCGTCGACGGCGGAGTGCCCCGAGACGATCACGCCGTCGGCGGCGATCTTCTCGCCGGGGCGCACGACGAATTCGTCGCCAACGGCGAGCTCGGAGGTGCCGATCCTCACTTCTTCGCCGTTGCGCAGCACTGCAACGTCCTTTGCACCGAGCTCGAGCAGAGCCCGCAGCGCAGCACCGGCTTGCCGCTTGGAGCGCTTCTCGAAGTATCGGCCAGCGAGCAGGAACATGGTCACTCCGGCCGCGACCTCGAGATAGATGTTGCCCGCCCCGTCGCTCGGGCTCACGGTGAGCTCGAAGGGATGCGTCATGCCCGGATGACCGGCCGTGCCGAAGAACAGCGCGTAGAGCGACCAGAGAAAGGCGGCAGAGGTTCCGACCGACACCAGGGTGTCCATCGTTGCCGCACCGTGACGCGCGTTCGTCCATGCGGCGCGATGGAACGGCCATGCGGCCCACACGATGACGGGGGACGCGAGGGCGAGGGCCGCCCACTGCCAGTTGGTGAACTGCAGGGCGGGAATCATGGAGAGCAGGATCACGGGAACCGACAGCACGATCGACCCGATGAGCCGGTGACGCAGCGCGGTGAGCTCGGGGTCCGCCGACTCCCCGGCGCCGTCGACGCCGGCTGCGTCGCCCGAGCGCTCGCCTCTGGGCGGCTGGGGCAGGGCGGCGGTGTACCCCGTCTTCTCCACCTCGGCGATGAGCAGGCCGGGATCGAAGCCCGCGGGCGCCGACACCTTGGCCTGTTCGGTCGCGTAGTTGACGCTCGCCTCGATGCCGTCGAGCTTGTTCAGCTTCTTCTCGATACGCATGGCGCACGAGGCGCACGTCATGCCGCCGATCTTGAGATCGTACGAGGTCGGGGAGAGACTGTTCGGCAGAGCCATGGGGTGGTCCTCTCGAGGGGAGCGAGGTGTGGTCGGGTCGGTCGGCCTGCGGGCCGCGATGCGCAGCGGGTGCGGATCAGGCGGGTTGCGCCGTGTACCCGGCCTCGTCGACGGCCGCGAGCACTGCTGCGGTCTCGACCGGCTCTCCTGCGGTGGTGACGCTGAGCTCACCGGTGGCTGCGCTCACCGAGATATCGGTGACGCCTGCGATCTCGCCCACTTCCGATCGCACTGCGCGCTCGCAGTGATCGCAGGTCATTCCGGTAACGGTGAATGCAGTCGTGGTCATGAGCGTGCTCCTTCAATGCGCGGGATGATGCGTTCCGATGTGCCAACGGTATACCCTAGGGGGGTATCACGCAAGGGCGTCAGGGGACGATCGGGCGCCCGCGACGCTCCGCCCGCAGCGGAATCCGACTCAGCAACCAGACGAGCGCGCCGCTCGCGAGCAACGCAGCCAGTAAGCCGGCAATCGTCGCGACGAGCGCTCCTCCGCCGCGCTCCGGGAGGAGGAAGCCGTACGGAACCCATCCGTCGGTCGCACCGCGCACCAGTACGACCGCGATCCACACGAGCGGATACGGCAGCACGACCCAGAGGTTGCGCCAGGGGAGCGGGGCGCGGTCTCCGACGCAGATCCAGTCGAGCAGCAACGCCGCCGGGAAGACGATGTGCAGTACGGCGCTGACCCACGGAGGCGCCGCACCGGTGCCGGGCACGAGCACGTTGTAGATCACGCTGACGATCAGCATGCAGGCGACCGCGACACCGCGCACCGCCGCAGCCCAGCGGGGTGCCGGGCGCTTCTGCGCGCCGATGCTTCCGAGCACGATGAGCAGAATGGCAGAGAGCAGGCTCGTGAGGTTGGTGAAGTAGCCGAAGAAGTCGAATGGGTTCTGGCCCCCGACACCCTGCAGATACGTGGAGACGAGAATGAGGATCACGGCTGCCCCGACTGCGATACGCGCCCGGGCGACCACGGCGGGTACCCGGCTCATCGCTTCGGCCATTCCCAGCGCGGCACGTCGAGCAGACCCTGGCCCGCGACTTCCGTGCCGTCTCCGTCGGAGACGAGTTCGATGGCGGAACCGGTGTTTTCGAGCGCCCGGCGCAATACGCTCGAGTGAGTGACGACGACGACCTGCGTGCGGTTCGCCGCGGTCGCGATCAGCGAGGCGAGCGCCGGGATCAAGCTCTCGTGCAGCGACGCCTCCGGCTCGTTGACGACGATCAACGGCGGCGGATCGGCCGGGAGCAGGGCCGCGCAGAGCAGCAGGTATCGCAGGGTGCCGTCGGAGAGCTCCGCCGTCGAGAGCGGCCGGAGGAGGCCGGGCTGACTGAGCATGAGGCGGAACACACCGCTGACGACGTCGATAGAGACGCGCGACCCCGGAAACGCGTCGGAGACGGCATCGGTCAGATCGTGATCCTGCACCGCCTCGATCGCGGTCGCCCAGACCGCGGCCAGATCGGCGCCGTCATCGCTGAGCCACCGTGTGCGCGTGCCGACCTGCGGGGCGCGGGCCGGGGCGTCGCGGTCGGTGCGGAAGTGATCGTAGAAGCGCCACTGCGCCATGCGATGCCGCAGCCGAAGCGTGTCGGGCAAAGCCGTCGCGTCTTCGAGGTCGAGCAGCACGCTCTGCCCCGGCCCGAGTTTTTGCGAGAGCACGCGCCATCCGTCGTCTCGCACGCGCACCGCCGCGCGCGTTCGGTCGACGATCACAGAAGCCGGCCGCGCGAACGGCCCCACGAAGACCTGC
Source organism: Leucobacter sp. NPDC077196 (assembly GCF_040687075.1). Taxonomy (NCBI): domain Bacteria; kingdom Bacillati; phylum Actinomycetota; class Actinomycetes; order Micrococcales; family Microbacteriaceae; genus Leucobacter; species Leucobacter sp. NPDC077196. The sequence continues at coordinate 9,312 of NZ_JBFBML010000017.1, read as the reverse complement.
TCCCGTTTCACCTCGGGATCCTGCGTGAAGAAGCTGCGGCCGCGGTCGAGCTGCGGCAGACCGAGATCGGTGAGATAGCCGAACTCATCCGACCCGAAGCCCAGCCGGAGGGAGACCGGACGCCCCGGGGAGGCGCCCTTGATCGGACCCGATGCACGACGCGAGACCTCTGGACCCGCCCAGAGTACGCTCGCAAGCCCGCCTTCCCGGGCGATCGACCCCACAATGCGACCCTCGCCGGCCGCCGCGAGCAGGCGCAGCGCCCGGTAGAGGTTGGACTTGCCCGTGCCGTTCGCCCCCGAGACGATCGTGAGTCGGTCGAGCGGCACGATGAGGTCGACGAGTGACCGGTACCCCGAGACCGCGAATGTGGTGAGCATGGCTGCATTCTTGCAGCGGCCGCCGACAATCGTCGCTACGCCGCCTCGATGAGGGCGAGCGCTGTGTCGATCGCGGCGCTCGCGCTCGCGCTGTCGATGCGAGCGAGCGCGAGCGCCGCCACCACCTGGCCGGTGCAGGCGTCCGCGAGGCGATCCGCCGCTCGTGCGTCGAGGGTCGGGAGTCGGGCTTCGATGCCGCGGCCGAGGGCCTCGCGAAGCTCGCTCCGGTATGCGGTGACCGTCGCGGCCACGGCGGCATCGTGCCCAATCGGTGATCCGGCCGAGTTGATGAGCATGCAGCCGCTGCGGGCAGAGAGCGAGGCGGGATCCGCGAGCGCCGCGCTCAGTCCCTCCAAGTAGGCGACGATCGCGCCGGGCGCCACCTCGGGGCCGCTCAGCGGTTGCAGGCGGGGGCGGATGACGTCGTCGAGATACTGCTCCACAGCAGTGTCGAAGAGCCCCCGCTTCGAACCGAAGCTGTTGTAGATGCTCGAGCGACGGAGCCCGGTGGCCCGTTCGAGATCGGCGATCCCGGCGCCCTCGTACCCCGTCGACCAGAACACGTCCATGGCGGCGCGCACGACGATGCTGCGATCGAACGATGCTGTGCGTGCCATGGTTGAGCCTTTCGGGACTGATCGGTCCAGTATATATTGGAACGATCGTTCCGAATAGATCCGGACCGCATCGGCCCGGTATCCGAAGGCGCAGGATCGCCCACACACCCCGGAGGTTTCACATGACCGCACCTATCAGCACGCAGATCCAGCTCGTCTCACGACCGAGCGGTTGGCCCACGCACGACGACTTCCGCACCGCACGGGTCGAACTCGGAGAGCTGCAACCCGGCGAAGTGCGCGTGCGCAACGAGTTCGTGTCGGTCGATCCCTACATGCGCGGCCGCATGAACGACGCGCGCAGCTACGTCGCGCCGTACGCGCTCGGCGAGCAGATCCAGGGCGGCGCGATCGGCCGAGTCGTGGCCTCGGCCTCTGATGACGTGCCGGAGGGCGCCGTGGTGCTGCACCAGCACGGGTGGTCCGACCTGGTGCAGGCAGACGCGAAGACCTTCCGCGTCGTCCCCGAGATCGAGGGGGTGCCGCTTTCGCTGCGACTGCACATCATGGGCATGACCGGCCTCACCGCCTACGTCGGTCTGACCGCGATCGCGAATCTGCACGAGGGCGACACGGTGTTCATCTCGGGTGCCGCCGGAGCCGTCGGCACGGCGGCCGGTCAGATCGCGAAGCTCCTCGGAGCGGCGCGGGTGGTCGGCTCAGCGGGATCCGCAGAGAAGGTGGCGCTGCTCACCGAGAAGTACGGATACGACGCGGCCTTCAACTACAAGGACGGCGACGTGCGCGGCCAGTTGGCAGCGGCCGCTCCCGACGGCATCGACGTCTTCTTCGACAATGTCGGAGGAGACCATCTCGAAGCGGCACTCGACGCGTTCAACGATGACGGGCGCGCAGCCCTCTGCGGTGCGATCGCCGAGTACAACACCTCGGAACGCACCCCCGGGCCCGACAACATGGCCAACCTCATCACCCGCGCCCTGAAGCTCGAGGGCTTCACCGTCGGCAAGCACCTGCAGCACGCGCCCGAGTTCCAGGAGCGCATGGGCGAGTGGTTCGCAGCCGGCAAGATCGCGTACGACGAGACGATCGTCGACGGTATCGACCACACCGTCGACGCGTTCCTCGACATGATGCGCGGCGGCAACATCGGCAAGATGCTCGTGCGCGTCTAAGGCCGCCGGATCCGGCGCGATCTGCACGCCGCCCTCCGCGCACGGCACAGCGCCCGGACCCCATCCTCGGGGCCCCGGCGCTGTGCGTTACTGCGGACAACAATGTGCCCGCCGCTCCTGTGCGAGCGACGGGCACATTGGCCTTGTTGGCGATCGGGCCGCGCCTCAGCGGCTGCCGATGCCGGGTGTATCGGATGCCCGAGATTACATCGGGGGCATCAGAACGCTGTCGACCAGGTACACGGTCGCGTTCGCGGTCTGCACTCCGCCGCAGACGATGTTCGAGTCGTTGACCATCATCTCGTCGCCCGAGCCGGTCACCTCGAGGTCAGCGCCCTGAACGGTGGTGTGCATACCTGCGATGTCAGCCGGCTCGATCTGGCCGGGAACCACGTGGTAGGTCAGGATGCTGGTGAGCATGTCGCTGTCGGTCTTCAGCGTGTCGATGGTCGCCGAGTCGATCTTGGCGAACGCGTCATCGACCGGAGCGAAGACGGTGAACTCATCGCCATTCAGCGTGTCGACGAGATCGACGTCAGGGTTCAGCTGGCCGCTGACCGCCGAGACGAGGGTCGTCAGCATCGGGTTGTTCGAAGCTGCGACGGCAACCGGATCCTGCGACATGCCCTGGATCGAGCCATCGCCCTCGGGCACTGCCTCAGCGTAAGCTGCGCAACCCGGTCCGACCAAGTTCGCTGCCGGATCCATGGTGTCCATCGACTCCGACGGCTCCTCCATGGGCGTCTCTTCCATCTGCTCCGTGGTCTGATCTTCGGCAGCTTCGTCTGAAGCTCCCATGGAGCAGCCGGTGAGCATTGCGGCGCCAACCAGCGTCATTGCGAACGCGGCGCCGAGGGTCTTCTTCTTGGTGAACATGGTTCCTCCTCGAGATGAGATCCGCAGATTTCCGCGGCTTGTAAATGTCTTCGGAGCCCTCCCGGGGTCGGATGGGAAATTGATCGAAAAAGTTCTCGGGGGCCTGCGAGCGCCGGCTTCGGGCGCCCCGGCTCGCGCGTACCCACGTACCCACGTGCGCGCTCGCGCGCGCGAACAAGAACTGCGAACGCGAGAACCGGGCGAAGCCCTCGGCGCAAGCCGCGCGCCCTCGAGCGACTCCTCCCATCCGATCGGCCTCCGGCTCCGAAGTACCTCGCAATAGGAAGGCCTCTCATGGATATCGTGCTTATCGGTCTGCTCGGCGGACTCATCACCGGCATTTCGCCGTGCATTCTGCCGGTCCTGCCGGTCATCTTCCTGACGGCCGGTGCACAGCCTGCCGCGCCAGGGAAGGCGCCGGAGGTCATTCCGGCGAAGCGCAGTCGCCCGTTCTGGATCATCGCGGGGCTCGTGCTGAGCTTCTCCGTGGTGACACTGCTCGGGTCCGTACTGCTGGGGCTGCTGAACATTCCGCAGAGCGCGATCCGCTGGGCCGGCGTCGCCGTTCTGCTGATCATCGGTGTCGGGATGCTCTTCCCGGGGTTCGAGCAGCTGCTCGAGAAGCCGTTCCAGCGGCTGCCGCGCCGCAAGGTCGGCGAGGGCGGCAACGGGTTCGGTATGGGGCTCGCGCTCGGTACCGTGTTCGTGCCGTGCGCCGGCCCCGTGCTCGCAGCGATCATCGTCGCCGGCGCTACGGGTCAGATCGGCATCGAGACCGTGCTGCTCACCTTCTCCTTCGCGATCGGCGTCGCACTGCCACTGCTCGTCTTCGCACTCGCCGGCAGCAAGGTCGCACAGCGCATCCGCGGCTTCCGCAAGCGCGAGCGCACGCTCCGCATCGTCGGCGGCGTCGCACTGATCGCTCTGGCGGTGGGCCTCGCCTTCAACGTGCCCCAGGCCCTGCAGCGTCTGCTGCCCGATTACACCGCCGGAATCCAGAAGGATCTGGCCGAGAGCGACGCGGGCAAGAGCGCACTGAACCTGGGCGGTCTCGTCACCGACGAGAACCGCGAGCTCGACAACTGCGCGAACGATGCCGAAGAGCTCGCCTTGTGCGGCAAGGCGCCCTCGATCAAGGGCATCGACACCTGGCTGAACACCGAGGGCGGCGAGGCACTCGATCTCGACGAGCTCAAGGGTCAGGTCGTGCTCATCGATTTCTGGGCCTACTCCTGCATCAACTGCCAGCGCTCGATCCCTCACGTGGTCGCCTGGGATGAGGCGTACGGAGGCGACGGTCTGACCGTGATCGGCGTCCACTCGCCCGAGTACGCGTTCGAGAAGGAGCAGTCGAACGTTGAGGCCGGCATCAAGGACTTCGGCATCGAGTACCCCGTCGCGATGGACAACAACCTGTCGACCTGGACGAACTACCGCAACCGCTACTGGCCCGCGCACTACCTGATCGATGCCGAGGGCACGGTGCGCCACATCTCGTTCGGCGAGGGCAACTACGAGACCACCGAGAAGCTCATGCGTGAACTGCTCGAGGATGCGAATCCCGACGAGCAACTCCCCTCCGAGACCAATATCTCGGATGCGACTCCCGAACTCGGCAGCACCACGCCAGAGACGTTCCTCGGTTCGTCGAAGGATCGCAACTTCGCGGGGCCCGGTGACTATCGGGCAGGTGAGGGCGAGTACGAGTTCCCGAAGGATCAGAAGCATGACACGTTCGCACTCGACGGCAAGTGGACCATCGAGACGCAGTACGCGACTCCGACGGATGACTCCGAGGCGAACATTCGCCTCGATTACCGAGGCCAGGAGGTGCGCGCTGTCATCGCCGGCAGTGGAACCATCGAGGTCGCCGTCGAGGGAGGCGGAACGCGCTCCATCGAGATCGACGGGACGCCGCGCTCGTACCGAGTCGTGGAAGCGGACGATCCGGCTGAGGGGACGCTCGATGTACAGGTACCGAAGGGCGTACAGGTCTACTCGTTCACCTTCGGGTAGGCCCCGATCGCATAACGGAATCAGACTCGCAAGCGAATGGCGAAGGCAGAGTGGAGGTGAATGAGGCATGCTAAGTGTGATGGTCATTGACGGGGTGGAGATACCGGAGGACGGCGCGAGCGTCGATCCGGCGGACAGGGCGCTCGCACGCGCCGCAGTGGGAGACCAGCGGGCCTTTGCAGAGCTGTACGATCTGCTCTCGGCTCGCGTGTTCGGCCTGATCCTCAGGGTCCTGGTCGATCGATCGCAGAGCGAGGAAGTGCTGCAGGAGGTCTTCCTCGAAGCGTGGCAGACCGCCGATTCGTTCGACCCGGATCGGGGCAAGGCGCGCACCTGGCTCCTCACGATCGCCCACCGCCGGGCGGTCGACCGGGTCCGTGCTTCGCAGGCGTCCCGGCGGCGTGATCTCGCCGCCGGCACGCGCGACCTGGCCGAAGCTCAGCCGGGAGTCGACGACGAGGTGGAACTCATGATCGACGGCACCCGCGCGGTTCAGGGGCTCGGTGAGCTCCCGGAGCCTCAGCGCCGCGCGATCGTGCTCGCCTACTTCGGCGGGTACAGCCAGAGCGAGATATCAGTGCTCCTCGGAGCCCCGCTCGGCACCATCAAATCAAGAATTCGAGACGGCTTGACTCGTCTCAGGAAAGAAATGGAGGCGACGCGATGAACGAGCAACAGTTCCGCGAGCTCTCCGCTGCTCGCGCCTTGCACGCGCTCTCCCCGGAAGAGGAGCAGACGTTCTCGGAAGCACTAGCGGCTCATCCCGAATGGCTGCGTATCGTCGATGAGGATCGCGAGACCGTCGCGTCTCTCGCCGCGTCGACCGCAGAAGTGGCCCCGCCGCGTGCGGCCCGCGGCGCGATCCTCGCCCTGATCGCGCAGTCGCCGCAGTTCGAGGCCGGTCACGCGCCGGGCGAGCGGGCGCACTCCGCACCCGCTGCTCCTGAAGCGCCGGCCGCGGACAGCAAGCCTGCGCGAGCAACCGATCTGGTTCCCGAGCTGATCGAGGAGCCCGAGGATCCCGAGCTGGCGTTCACGCGCTCGCGCCGCAAGACGGCGTGGTTCGGGCTCGCGGCATCGGTCGCGGTGCTGCTCGCGATCGCGCTGGCATTGCCCGTCGGAGGCATGATGGCTCCGCAGGATCCGGTTTCGGTAGCGCTGCAGCAGGTCGAGTCGGCTCCCGATTCGCGTTCGGCGACGGTGAATGTCGGTGCGGGCGAAGCCACGCTGCTTTGGTCGGACTCGACGCAGCAGGCCGTGTTCATGACCGACGGCATGGAGGCGGCGCCCGAGAACCACGACTACGAGGTGTGGATCGTGCGCGGCGACCAGCCCATCTCGCTCGGCGTGATGCACGCCGACGCGAACGGCGGCGGCGCAGTGCTCGCCGAAGGGTTCACGCCCGGCGATGCACTCGCGGTGACGATCGAGGATCGCGGCGGGTCGCCCACGGGCGCCCCGACCACCGATCCCGTCGTAGTGGTCGCCTCGGCCTGATCCGGCCGCGGGCGCGCAGACACACGACGCAGGAGGCCCCATGATCCGGGTGGATCACGGGGCCTCCTGCGGTGATTACCGGGTGTAGGTGGTTACAGCGCGTGGGCCGTGTCTTCGACCTCGCCCACGAGCTCTTCCACGATGTCCTCCAAGAAGAGCACCCCGGTGAAGCCCGTCGTTGCTGAACCGACGCGAGCGATGTGCGCACCGCGTTCGCGCAGCAGCTCGAGCGCCACCTCGACCTCGGCGTCGGCCGCCACCGTCGGCAGCTCGCGAGCCCGGTCCGCCGGAATCGGCGTATCGATCTCCGACGTCGACGAGAGGTCGAGGATGTCCTTGAGGTGCAAGTACCGCTCAGGGGCGCCGTCGGCTGAGTGCAGCACATACCGCGAGTAGCCGTGCTCCGACACCGCCTGCTGCACCTGGCGCGGGGTCGCGTCGAGGGGCAGCCGCACGAGGGAGCTGAGCGGCACCTCCACGTCGGAGACATGCTTTTCCGTGAATTCGAACGCAGCGAGAATCGTGCCGCTCGTGTCTTCCAGCGTCCCCTCCCGGGTCGACTGCTCGACGATATTCGCGACCTGATCGATCGTGAACGCCGTGTTCGCCTCATCCCTCGGCTGCACGCGGCAGAGACGCAGGAAGCCGTTGGCGACCCAGTTGAGCGAGCGGATGAGCGGGCCGACCACCTTCGACACGAAGACGAGCGGCGGTGCGAGCAGGAGGGCCGCGCGATCCGGCACCGAGAACGCGAGGTTCTTCGGCACCATCTCGCCGAACACGACATGGAGGAACGTGACCAGCAGCAGCGCGACGATGAACGCCGTGATCGAGACCGCTTCGGCGGTGAGGCCCGTCCACGCGAGCAGCGGGATCTCGAGCAGGTGGTGGATCGCGGGCTCGGAGACGTTCAGAATGACCAGCGAGCATACGGTGATGCCCAGCTGGCTCGTCGCCAGCATGAGGGTGGCGTGCTCCATGGCCCAGAGCGTGGTCTTGGCCGCCTTGCCGCCGGCTGCGGCGCGCGGTTCGATCTGGGAGCGGCGCGCAGAGATGACTGCGAATTCGGCGCCGACGAAGAATGCGTTCACCACGAGGAGGACGACGAGCCAGATGAGGCCGGGAAGGTACTCGTTCATCGTTCGACTCCCTGACGTCGCTGCTGTTGGCCGGTCGACGGCTCCTGATGGTCGGCCTGCTGGCCCTGCTCGAACGCGTCCATCACCTTGGTGCGCGTATTGAATGCGGGGTCGGCCTCCCGCTCAGTGGTCGCGTAGCGCAATCGCGTGATGCGCGACCCGTCGAACTCTTCGACGCGCAACGTGCCGTGGGGCAGCTCGAGCTCTTCGCCGAGATCGGGAATGCGCTCCAACGTCTCGAGCACGTACCCCGCGACGGTCTCGTACTCCTCGCTCTCGGGTACGCGGATCGCGAGCCGATCCCAGAGCTCATCGGGGCGCAGGGAGGCGGGGAAGAAGATCTCGTCGCCGGTGACCACCACGTCTTCGAGCAGCGCATCGTGCTCGTCGCGCACCTCGCCGAGCAGTTCTTCGACGAGGTCTTCGAGGGTGACGACACCGGCGGTGCCGCCGTGCTCATCGACCACTACCGCCATCTGGTAGCTGCGCTGCCGCAGCACCTCGAGCAGCGATTCCACTCCCGCAGCTTCGGGCACCCGAACGGGCTCGGACATGAACTCCGAGACCGAGGTGTAGTCGCGGCGCTCGAAGTCGACGCCGTACGCCGACTTCACGTGCACGATTCCCACGATGTCGTCGACGCTCTCATCGAAAACGGGGTAGCGAGAGTGACCGGTCTCGACGCTGCGCGCGACGACGTCGGCCGCGGTCGCGGTGCGCGGCAGCATCTCGGCTCTCACGCGGGGCGTCATCACGTCTTCCGCAGTGCGAGAGGAGAACGAAAGGGTGCGGTGCAGCATGGTGGCGTCGTCGTGGTCGAGCGAGCCCTCGAGCGCCGAGCGGCGCACGAGGAAGCTGAGCTCCTCTGCGGTGCGCGCCCCCGAAAGCTCCTCCTTCGGCTCGATGCCCATTGACCGAATCACCCGGTTCGCGGTGCCGTTGAGCAGAGCCACCACGGGGCGGAAGATGAACGTGAACCCGATCTGCAGTGGAATGACCACCTTCGACGTTGCGAGCGGAACCGCGAGCGCGAAGTTCTTCGGGATCAATTCGCCGAAGATCATCGAGAACAGGGTGGCGAGCACGATCGCAACCACGGCGCCGACGCCGACCACTCCGGCTTCGGGAACGCCCACGCTTATGAGAGGCCCGCGCAGCAGAGAGCTGATCGCCGGCTCGAACGTGTAGCCGGCAAGCAGTGTGGTCAGCGTGATGCCGAGCTGCGCAGCCGAAAGATGCGTCGATGTGATCTTGAGCGCCGAGATGGTCGGGCTCAGGCGCCGTTCGCCGCGCGTGCGGCGCTGTTCGAGTTCGGGCCGGTCCAAGTTCACGAGCGCGAACTCGGATGCCACGAAGACGCCCGTGCCGAGCGTCAGAAGCACTCCCGCAAGGAGTCCCCAGATTTCCCCTGTCATCGCTCACCCCCAACCTGCGCTGAACGGGTGAGCTTCGTACTATGACCAGGTCTGTCGTCCATGAGTACTGAAACTAGCGGTATCAGCCGTGAAAGTGCCGAGATCTTTGCCGACATTCGCGGCCTGCGATTGTGCACCGCTAGCTGTAGTGTCCGGGGACGTTGTGTGATCTGGACCCCGTGACACAGACGAGAACCTCCGGGCAGAGTGGAGCTGCTACCACTGCCGCTCTAACCCCG
>NZ_JBFBML010000016.1:23265-57454 GCF_040687075.1 Leucobacter sp. NPDC077196 | reverse complement strand
CGGAGCGAAGCGCGGGGTGGAGCGCTACTCAAGCGGCACGCATCGCGTGGCGCTGTAGCGCTCGGTGCCGCCCATGGCGGCAGCCCACGGAGCGAAGCGCGGGGTGGAGCGCTACTCAAGCGGCACGCATCGCGTGGCGCTGTAGCGCTCGGTGCCGCCCATGGCGGCAGCCCACGGAGCGAGGCGCGGGGTGGAGCGCTACTCAAGCGGCACGCATCGCGTGGCGCTGTAGCGCTCGGTGCCGCCCATGGCGGCAGCCCACGGAGCGAAGCGCGGGGTGGAGCGCGGCATCAAGCCGGAAGCGGGGCGCCCGCCTGCTGCGCATACAGCGCGATCGCGCGCCGCGCGTCGGCGACCGTGATGCTGCCGCCGCCCCTGATGTGCAAGCCGTAGGCGTCTTCGAGGGCCACGAGGTTCATCGCGACGTCGTCGAGCGGGCCGGTGAGCGAGAAGTCGCCCACTTCCACACCCTCGGCGAGGATTTCGCGGTACAGCGCGAGCTGCTCCCGGTAGAGCCGTTGCACGAGCTCATCGTGCAACGGTGATTTGCCGCCGAGCACGTCGAATTCGTACAGCAGGCTCATCAGAGCGTCGTCGGGCCCGGTCGGCAGACCTGCCGTGATGGCGACCGCGAGCTTGGCCGGTGCCCCGACCTCGCGCGCGACGAGGGCCGCACGCTCGGCTCCCACGCGCTCCATGCCTGCGGCGTGCGCCTCGACGAGGATCGCGTCGAGGTCGTCGTAGTAGTACAGCAGCGCGCCGCGGGTCACGCCGGCCTGGTTCGCGACATCGGTGAGCGAGAGGCTGCGGAGCCCGTGCTGCGCAGCGGCTGCAAGTGCAGCGTCGACGACTTCCTTGCGGCGCTGCTGCTGGGTGCTCGGTCGGGCCATGCCTGCCAGTATGCCAGCCGAGACACGGGTGGGCGCGGCCCGGGCCCGCCCGATCCTCGCGCGTCGCCCGAGGCGGGTCAGTTGCGGAGCGTGTTGCGGGGATCGGGGGAGCGACACCCTCCGAAAGTGACCCGGCTGACTGTACGGGTGGCTGAACACCATTATTTGACAAGTGAGTAAATTAATTTACTCTTGAGTAAAAGAACTCGGCGGATCGCCGTCGAGCCGAGCGCGCAGGAGCTGACATGGCCGTCGACACCCTCTACACCGGAGGCAGGATTCGCACCTTCGATCCCGCCCAACCCTGGGCCGAGGCGCTCGGCGTCACCGGAGATCGCATCTCGTACGTCGGATCGGCCGCCGACGCGCCCGCCGCCCGCCGCACCGTGCAACTCGAAGGACGCCTGCTCACCCCGGGCGTCGCCGACACCCACAACCACTTGCTGCTCGGCTTCGACGACCTCGCGGTCAGCCTCGACCAGGTGCAGAGCCTCGACGTCGTGCGCGCCCGCATCGCCGAATTCGCCGAGACGCACCCCGAGCTCGACTGGATCTGCGCCGAGAACGCCCTGTACTCCGTGGTCGAGGGCCGCCGCCCCCGGGCCGACGACCTCACCGGCGTCACCGACCGCCCGGTCTTCATCACGACCTACGATCAGCACTCCGTGTGGCTGAACCGGCCCGCGCTCGCGAAGCTGGGCATCCTGAACGGCGGCGACATCGCGTGGGGCAACCCCGAGTTCGACGCCGCGACGGGCGAGCCGACCGGGTGGGTCACCGACTTTTACACGAGCGCGATGACCATCGATGGTCTGGCCGAGCTGCAGCGCGACATTCCGATGTACTCGCCCGACCGGCGCTACCGCAAGATCACGAACAGCCTGGAGATGGCTGCGCGATCCGGCATCACCTCGGTGGTCGAGCCGCAGGTGCCGCTCGCAGAACTCGACCTCTTCGCCCGCGCCGAACGCGAGGGCAGGCTCACGAGCCGCACCACCGCTGCGATCTACCACCCGGTCGGCGCCGACGGCGACTTCCGTGCGCGCATCACAGAGGCAATCCGCGAGACGCCGCAGCACGCGCGCTTCACCCTCGGCCCCGTGAAGCTCTACGCCGACGACGTGATCGAACCGCACACCGCCGCGATGCTCGCGGACTACGCCAACCGCCCGGGCCACCGGGGGCACCCGAGCCTCGAGCCGACGGAGTTCACGAAGCTCTTCGTCGAACTCGATCGGCTCGGCTACCAGGTGCACACGCACGCCACCGGCGACTGGGGGATCCGGCTGACGCTCGATTCGATCGAGGCCGCCCAGCGTGCGAACGGCCGACCCGGCGCACCGCGCGACACCAGACACGGAATCGTGCACGTCGAATGCTTGGCCCCCGAAGACCTGCCGCGATTCGCCGACCTCGGCGTCGTCGCCGCCATGCAGCCGCGGCATGCGTCACCCGACCTGGTGGCCGGCACCTGGATGGAGAACATCGGCGAGGCCCGCTGGGATCGCGCGTGGCGCTTCAAGTCCATGCTTGATTCCGGCGCGCGCGTCACGTTCTCGAGCGACTGGCAGGTGGGCGAGATGGATCCCCTGATCGGTCTGTACAGCGCTATGACCCGCGCCCGCCTCGACGGAAGCGATGCGTGGACCCTCGGGGAGCGGCTCGATCTCGACCGCGCACTGCGCGCGTACACGCTGGGCGGCGCGGAGGCCTTCCACCGCGAGCACGAGGTCGGCGCACTCCGCGTCGGAGCGCTCGCCGACGTGGTCGTCTGGTCGGGCGATCTCTACGCTATGGAGCCCGCCGAACTGCTCGAGCAGCGGGCCGACCTGACCGTGGTCGGCGGTACTGCGATCCACGATGCGCGCGGTGAGCTCGGCGGTACCGCCGCCGCTGCTCGTGCGCAGGATCCGGCAGGCGCCGGGCAGGTCTGCGCCGAGCCCGCCGCGGCGGCGAGCACTCACTCCCACACGCACTAACCCAGCACAGCGACTTCCACCACGCCAAAGATCAGCACACCGAATAAAGGACCCCAGATGTCAACGATGCCATCCCACTCGGCAGTCGCCGTCGGCGACGAACGTCTCGCCCACGAGGTCGCAGGTGAAAGCGGCTCCCTCAAGCGCACCCTGAAGCTGCGCCACCTGGTCTTCATCGGCCTGGCGTACATGGCGCCGCTCGCGGTCTTCGACATGTTCGGAATCGTGGCCGATGTCACGAGCGGCCACGTCCCGCTCGCCTACCTGGTCGTGATGATCGCGGTGCTCTTCACCGCCTTCAGCTACTCGCGGATGGTGCGCTTCTTCCCGATCGCGGGATCCGCCTACACCTACGCCAAAGAGGCCATCAACGCGCACCTCGGCTTCCTCGTGGGATGGGTCGCGACGCTCGACTACCTGTTGCTGCCGATGATCAACGCCATCCTCTCAGCGATCTACATGACCGCCGTGATTCCGGATGTGCCCTTCTGGGTGTGGGTGCTGCTCACCGTGGCAATCTGCACCGTGCTCAACCTCGTCGGGGTGAAGCTCGCGGCGAGCATGAACGTGATCCTCGTCAGCATTCAGCTCGTCGTGGCTGTCGTCTTCGTCGTGCTCACGGTCATCAACATCGTGAACGGTGCGAACGGCGCGGAGTTCACCGCGCGGCCCTTCATCTCCAGCGACGTGCAGGGCGCCGCGATCGCTGCGGGGGCGGCGATCCTCGCCCTGTCGTTCCTCGGCTTCGATGCGGTCTCGACCCTCGCGGAGGAGGCGGAGAGGCCCGAGCGCGACATTCCCCGCGCCATCTTCATCATCATCGCCGTCGCGGGTGCGTTCTTCCTCACCGTCACCTACGTGATGCAGACGCTGTTTCCCGACGTGACGCAGCTCGCCGACATCGTGGGGGCGTCGCCCGAGATCGCGAAGTACATCGGCGGGGCCGCCTTCCAAGCGATCTTCGTCGGCGGCTACATGATGGCCGTGCTCGGCTGCGGCATCACGCAGCAGATGAGTGCCGCCCGCCTGCTCTACGCGATGGGCCGCGACGGAGCACTGCCCCGCCGGCTTTTCGGCACCGTGAACCCGCGCACCGGCGTGCCCGTGGTCAACGTGCTGATCGTCGCACTGGTCGCGCTCACCGCGCTGTTCGTCGACCTCGATCAGGCCGCGTCGATGATCAACTTCGGCGCCTTCATCGCGTTCACGTTCGTGAACCTCTCCGTGATCTTCGTGTTCTTCCGCTTCCTGAAGCGGCGCACGGCCGGAGCCTGGGTCACGTTCGTCGCGGTTCCCGCCGTCGGCGTCGCGATCAACGTGTGGCTGTGGCTGAGCCTCGACCCGATCTCGATGATCATCGGAGGCATCTGGCTGGCGCTCGGCGTCGTCTACCTGCTCGTGCAGACCCGCGGACTACGTGCCCCGGCACCCGACCTCACCGGTCCGATCAACATCTCGATGTACGAGTAAGGGCGGGGTCGCTTGCGCGACCCCGCCCTGCACCTCGTGAACTCAACTCAGCGTTGATCAGCCCGCGTAGGTGTCGACCGCGACGATCTTCACGGCGATCTCCTTGCCGGTCGGGGCCGAGTAACTGACCTCGTCTCCGACCTTGCGGCCGAGAATCGCGGCGCCCAGGGGGCTCTCGGCGCTGTACACGTCGAGGTCGGAGCCGTTGGCGAGCTCGCGATTGCCGAGCAGGAAGCGCTCTTCGTCACCGAAGATGGTTGCGGTCACCACGGTGCCGATCTCGACCACGCCGCTCGCCTGGGGGGCCTCGCCTACGACGACGTGCTTGAGGAGCTCCTCGAGGTCGCGGATGCGGGCCTCCATCTTGCCCTGCTCGTCCTTCGCGGCGTGGTAGCCGCCGTTCTCCTTGAGGTCCCCCTCCTCGCGCGCCGCCTCGATGCGCGCTGCGATCTCCTTGCGGCCCGCCACGGAGAGCTGCTCCAACTCACCGTTGAGCCGGTCGAAAGCTTCCTGGGTCAGCCAGGTCTGGGTGGGCTCGGCCATGGACGATCCTCGTTTCAGGTTTATGTGCGCAAATGCGCCCGGGTACACAGAGCGCCCTGAACCATGCAGGGCGCAAACTCCAGGATATCAGGGGCCGGTCGTCAGCGTCAGATCGGCGCCCGGGGGTTGACGCGAGACCGGCGAGGTCGGGCGGATCGCGGATCGCGGATCTCGGATCGCGGATCGAGAGGATCGCGCGGCGTCAGTCGTTCGCCGGCTCCTCGATGACCCAGCAGCTGCGCACTGAGGCCGCGGTCGCGGGGTTCGTCACGACGACCCGCGCCGTGACGGTGTGCGACTGCTGATCCGTCACCGGCAGCTCGACGACCTTCCACCCCACGGTCGCCTTCGACGTGTTCAACGCCTCGACGGCGCACGCCACGGGGGTGTTCGGCTCGGTGGTCACCTGAAACTTCATATCGAGGCTCGTGTCGCCGTTCTTCGTGTACCCGATGTCTTGGAAGGACACGCGGTTCGTCTGCTGCCAGCCGCTGAAGACGAGAAACGCGATGCCGCCGGCGACGAGCAGCGCAGCGGCGATCCAGGCGAAGCGGCGGTCGAAGCTGGCCCGACGCCGGGTGCCGTAGCGATCCTCGAGAGACTGCGCGGCCGTGGCGGGAGCGGAGGGTGCGTCGGCCTCTGGCACGGCAAGCTCCGATCTGCGCTGGGTAAACTAGATTCCTGTTGCCAGAGTACCGGGAAGCTCCCGGGAAGCATGTGAGAGGACCCTCATGACGCTCAGGTTGATCGCGGTGCATGCGCACCCCGACGATGAGTCCAGCAAGGGTGCCGCCACCTACGCGCACTACGTGGATGCCGGTGCCGAAGTGCTGATCGTGAGCTGCACCGGGGGAGAGCGGGGCGACCTGCTGAACGAGCTCGTCGCACGCGATCCGAAGAGCCGGCGCGACCTGCCCGGCCTGCGCCGCGACGAGATGGCGCGAGCGCGCGAGATCATCGGGTTCGAGCACCGCTGGCTCGGGTATCAGGACTCGGGTCTGCCCGACGAGGGCGAAATCGTGCCAGAGACCTCGTTCGCGGGCATCCCCGCCGATGTCTCGGCCGAGGCGCTCGTGCGCATCGTGCGCGAGTTCCGCCCCCACGTCATGATCACGTACAACGAGCAGGGCGGCTACCCGCACCCCGACCACATTCGCTGCCACGACATCAGCCGCATCGCCTGGGAGCTGTCGGGCGACCCCGACGCGTACCCGGAGGCTGGCGAGCCGTGGGAGATGTCGAAGCTCTACTACGAAGAGATCTTCAACGCGAAGCGCGTCGAGACGATCTACCAGTGGCTCACCGACAACGACCCGTCGTCGCCCATGATCGAGCAGTTCACCGAGATTCGCGAGTGGATGATGCGCCGCCCCTACGTCGGCACCGCGAGCGTCGACGTGGGGCGCTTCTTCGAGCGTCGCGACGAAGCCCTGCGCGCCCACGCGAGCCAGGTGCCGCCAGACAGCACGTTCTTCTTCTGGCCCAACGAACTGCAGCGCCAGGCTTGGCCGTTTGAGGATTACCGCCTCGCCGCCTCCCGGGTCGCCACGAGCGAGTTCGAAGCCGACCTGTTCCAGGGAATTGAGGAGGGCTCATGAGCCTGTTGACCACCGCGGTGCGCATCGCCGAGGAGACCGAGTTTGATCCCGATACCGTGAGTCCGGGCGTCGCCGGATTCATCGCGTTCGCAGCGCTCGGCATCGGCATTATCGCGCTCGGCTTCAACATGGTGAGGCGCCTGCGTCGCAATAGCTACCGGGCCGAGGTGCGCGAGCAGATCGAGCAGGAGCTCGCTGAGCAGAACGGAACAGTCGGCACGGCGGTCGAGGATCCGCAGGCGTCTTCTCGCTCCGCCGCCGCCCCGGATGCAGCTCCGAGCTCCGAACCCGGTGCCGGCCCGCTCGCCGAGCCGGGCGCCGAGCCGGGCGCCGAGCCGCGGAGCTGACCGGGTGACGGGCGGTGGGGCGCCGGGCCCCGACGAGCAGAGCGCCGACTTCGACTTCGGCGACGACGAGCGCTGGCCCGGCGAAGCGTGGGGCGCGCCGCCGCCCGATGAGATGCGTGCGCGCGTGGGCGACAGCCGTGGGGCCACCGCGGCGTCCCGTGTCGTCGAGAACGCGCCGGGGCCGCACGTGGGCGGCGACCCGCGCCAGGTGCTCGCCGAGGTGTTCGGCTACGACGCCTTCCGCGGCGAGCAAGAGGACATCATCCAGCAGGTGGTCGGCGGCGGCGACGCCGTCGTGCTCATGCCCACTGGCGGCGGCAAGTCGATCTGCTACCAAATCCCGTCGCTCGTGCGCGAGGGCACCGGCATCGTGCTGTCGCCACTCGTGGCGCTGATGCACGATCAGGTCGCCGCGCTGCAGCTCGTCGGTGTGCGCGCGGCCGCGCTCAACGCCGCGATGTCGATCGAGGATCGCCGCGCCGTCGAGCAGGCGTATCGAGACGGGCAGCTCGACGTGCTGTACCTCGCACCCGAGCGGCTCTCCGCCCCCGGTACGGTCGAGCTGCTCGCTCAGGGGCGCATCGCGCTCTTCGCGATCGACGAGGCCCATTGCGTCTCCCAGTGGGGGCACGACTTCAGGCCCGACTACCTGCGGCTCGGAGCGCTCGCCGAGCGCTGGCCGGATGTGCCGCGCATCGCGCTGACCGCCACGGCGACACCCGAGACGCACCAGGAGATCACCGAGCGCCTGCACCTGCAGCGGGCCAGGCACTTCGTGTCGAGCTTCGACCGACCGAACATTCGCTACCGTATCGAGTCGAAGCAGAGCGCTCGGGCGCAGCTCATCAACTTCGTGCGCGGGGAGCACGCCGGCGAAGCGGGCATCGTGTACGCCCTCAGCCGCAAGCGCGTCGAGCAGACCGCGGCTGCGCTGCGCGACGCGGGAGTCGACGCCGTCGCCTACCACGCAGGGCTCCCGGCGCACGTGAGACTCGATGCGCAGACGCGCTTTCTCCGGGAGGACGGCGTCGTCGTCGTCGCGACCATCGCGTTCGGCATGGGCATCGACAAGCCAGACGTGCGCTTCGTCGCGCACATCGACCTGCCGAAATCCGTGGAGGGCTACTACCAGGAGACGGGCCGCGCCGGTCGCGACGGTCTCCCGTCAGACACCTGGCTCGCGTACGGGCTCCAAGACGTGGTGCAGCAGCGGCAGATGATCGAGTCGGGCGACGGCGATCAGGCGACGCGGGCGAGTCAGACGCGGCACCTCAACGCGATGCTCGCGCTCTGCGAGGGCGTGCAGTGCCGTCGCGTCTTCCTGCTGCGGTACTTCGGCGAGGACCGCGCGGAACCGTGCGGCAACTGCGACGTCTGCCTGACCCCGCCGAAGCTCTGGGATGCGACGATCCCGTCGCAGATGCTGCTGTCGACCGTCATTCGCACGCAGAAGGAGCGCAATCGCACGTACGCCGCCGGTCAGCACATCGATGTCTTGCGCGGTGTCACATCGGAGCGCGCAACGCAGATGCGGCTCGACGAGCTCTCGACCTGGGGCATCGGCACCGAATGGTCGGTCGCGCAGTGGCGCGGTGTCGTGCGCCACCTGCTCGCAGCCGGCTTGCTCGAAGCGCAGGGCGAGTGGGGTGTGCTCGCTCCGACCGAAGCGGCGAAGCCGGTGCTGCGCGGCGAAGAAGCGGTGATGATGCGCGAGGAGGTCGTCACCCGCGCCTCCTCCGGCGGCCGTGGGCGCGCCTCCCGGAGCGGCGGCGGCGAGAAGCGCTCGGCAGCCGCGGCCGACCTGACGCCGGATCAGGCCGAGATCTTCGAACGCCTCCGCGCCTGGCGGGCCGGCGAAGCGCGCACCCAGGGGGTGCCGGGATACGTCGTATTCGGCGACGCCACCCTCGCCGCCCTGGCCGTGCACGAGCCGAAGACCGACGAAGAACTGCTCGCGATCTCCGGCATCGGGCAGGTCAAGCTCGAGCGGTACGGGGCTGCCGTGCTCGAGACGCTCGGGGCTGGGCCCACGCACTGAGGGTCTGGGCACACGCACTGAGAGTCTGTTCCCAGGGTGTCGCTGTGAGCCCGAGTTCGGTGGTGAGACGACCGGGCACGAGTTCGCTCGGCGATTCCCACAAGTAGCGCTGGTGGAACATCTCTCGCATCATCGGTGAGCCGAGACCCGCGATCGCGAGGAGGGCGGGAGGGATGCGCAGCACCCGGCCCGGCGGGAGCCCGAGCGCCGTCGCGGCGTCGCCCGCCATCTCTCGTTGCGAACGAGCCGGAGGCGTCGGGGTGATGAGCCGGGTGTCACTCGGCGCCGCCAGCGGCACCGAAGCGATCATGGCGCGGCCGAGATCGGGGATCGTGGTGACCGCGTGCGGTGCGTCGGGATCGCCGAGCAGCCACGCGGTGCGCCCGGCGGCCACCGGGGAGAAGATCATGCCCAGCACGACCGAGGTCTGCGCCGCGGCGGTCGGACCGATGAGATCCGAGGCGATCACCGACGCCGTGCGGGCCGGATGCGCGGCGCGGGCCTCGAGCAGCGCTGCGCGCACCTGGCCGAGGGGTGATGCGGGCGCGAGGGGAGAGTGCTCGCCGACCGACCGTGCCCCGCGACCGTAGGCGTACACCGACTCGGGAAAGACCACGGGAATGTCGAGCTCGGCGGCCACGTCCATCACCGCCTGCTCGCGGTGCGGTAACTCCCGTCGCCAGGCCGGGGCGGAGTACGCCGCGTGGATGCAGTGGAAGATCGCGTCGGCTCCGAGCGCGGCGGCGCGCAGGTCGTCGCGATCGCCCGCGTCGCCGGCGCGCACGTGCGCACCTGCGACCGGAGCGCTGTTTCGGCGCAGCACGATGACGGTGTGGCCCGCCTCGGAGAGATCGAGTGCCAGCTGCCGGCCGATCTGACCGGCTCCGGTGATGAGATAGCGCATGGTGCATCCATTCTGTGATCAGTGCTCACTAAGTTGTCCGGCTTCACTGTATTTCGCTCTGTGGGAAAAATCAAGAGCACTGATCTCTGAATTGCGCGGGGCCGTCGGGGATGACACACTGAACGCATGGAACGCCCGAGACGAACGCACGCGGAGGCCCGCGCGCAGATGCGTGCGGGGATCCTGCGCCTGGGCAGAGCCCAGCTCGCCGAGGTCGGCGCAGCGGGACTCTCCGTGCGCGAGATCGCACGGGGATTGGGCGTCGCCTCATCAGCGATCTACCGGCACGTGGCCAATCGCGATGCGCTGCTCACGCTGCTCGTGGTCGATGCCTATACCGAACTGGCAGAGGCGGTGGCGGCACGGGTCTCCGCGAACGAGGCGCCCGCGCGGCGGTTGCGGCAGCTCGCCTGCGGCATGCGGGAGTGGGCGGTCGCGCATCCCGAGTCATGGGCGTTGCTCTACGGCTCGCCCGTGCCCGGGTACCAGGCGCCGGCCGCGCAGACGACTCCGGTCGGCACCCGGGTGATGGTGCAGTTCCTGGGAGTGCTGGCGGCGGGGAACGCCGCAGTACGCCATTCCGAGCGTCCTCCGGTCAGTGCGGGGCTCGCCGCCGAGCTCAGCGGGGGGATCGAGGAGCTGAGCAGGGACGCCGATCAAGACCTCGCGGCCGAGGCGGCCAGCGCACCCCCGTTTGCCGCGGACGCGCTCGAATCCTGGACGGCGCTGATCGGCATCATCAGCGCCGAGATCTTCGGTCAGCTGGGCAGCGACCTCGCGGCCTACGGAGAAGAGTTGCTCCAGCGTTGGACCATGACGACGGCGCACCGGTTCGGATTGCGGTGACGGGCGCGGGCGCTGGTCTCGTCTGCGCGGCGTGGCACACTGAAGCGCATGGACTGCACCTTCGCTGAGAGCGCCGCCGACCCGCAGTTCGCCGGGCGCGCGATCGTCGTGATGGGCGTGTCCGGCGCCGGCAAGAGCACCGTTGCAGCCGCGCTCGCCGCCGCGCGCGGCGGCCCCTGCATCGACGCCGACGACCTCCACTCGGAGAAGGCGATCGACCGGATGCGGAGCGGCACGCCGCTGACCGATGCGGATCGCTGGCCCTGGCTCGACCGCGTCGGGGCGAGCATCACGCGTGCGGCGGGCGAGGGCCATGCGGTGACCGTGGCCTGCTCGGCCCTGCGACGCACCTATCGGGATCGACTGCGCGCGGCGACGGCGGTGCCGCTGTGGTTCGTGCAGCTCGACGTGTCTCGTGCCGCGTTGCTCGCGCGCCTGCACCTGCGCGTCGGCCATTTCATGCCGGCCGCGCTGCTCGATTCGCAGCTCGACACCCTCGAACCGCTCGCCCCGGATGAGCCGGGAACCGCCATCGACGCGGCGCTGCCGGTGAATCAGATCGTCGCCAGTGTCACAGCGCGCTTACTGCGGGAGTGACGGCAGGGTCGCACGGCCCGAGCGGCCCGAGCGGCCCTGGCGCCTCTTTCGTGCCCTACCGCAGGTAGAACGGGTCGAGCGCGAGCAGCAGCGCCGCAGTCCAGTGGCACAGGAACGCCACCACGGTCAGCGCGTGGAAGATCTCGTGGAACCCGAACACGCCGGGGATCGGGTTCGGCCGCTTCGTGCCGTAGATGATCGACCCCAGCGTGTAGAGCAAGCCGCCCACCACCACGAGCACCATCGCCGCGAAGTTCGCGTTCGCGATGTCGACGATGTACATCATCGCGGCCCAGCCCAGCAGCACGTACAGGGGCACGTACAGCCATCGCGGGGCACCGATCCAGAACACGCGGAACCCGATGCCGAGCAGCGCTCCCACCCAGACGAGCACGAGCAGCAGCACGCCCTTGTCGAGCGGCAGCGCGAGCAGCGCGATCGGGGTGTAGGTTCCGGCGATCAGCACGAAGATGTTCGCGTGGTCGAGGCGCCGGAACACCTGTCGCGTGCTCGGCTTCCAGTTGAAGCGGTGATAGAGCGCTGAGACGCCGAAGAGCAGCATGCTCGAGAGCATGTAGACGACCGAGGCCCATTTCGCCACCGGTCCCTGCGCGAGGCTGATCAGCACGATGCCGGCCGCGATTGTCACGGGGAAGGTGCCGGCGTGAATCCAACCGCGCCACGACGGCTTCTCGTCGCCGGGGGTGCCGGGGGCGCCGGGCTGATCCTGCGAGTGATCGATGGCGTCTTCGAGGAGCGGGATCGAGAGCCGATCGGGTTCGGGGAGCGGCCGTTCGGCTTCGAAAGGGCTCTGCGACGTCATGCCTTCGAGTGTATGGCGCGCAGACAGCACGCCGCGACGGACATGCGCCAAGCCGAGCCGGTACACTCGGAACGTGAGTGCCCAGCCGTCGAATCCGCGGGCCGGTTTGCTCTACCGGCTGTACCAGCGACGCCTGCGACGCGAGATCGACCCGCGGCAGGTGCCCCGCCACATCGCCGTGATCGTCGACGGCAACCGCCGCTGGGCGAAACAGCGTCTGCAGGAGCGCGCCGCCTTCGGGCATCGCGCCGGCGCCCGCAAGATCCCCGAGTTTCTCGGCTGGTGCGAAGAGGTCGGCGTCGGCACTGTCACCTTGTATCTGCTCTCGGCCGACAATCTGGGCGCGCGGGATCGCCAGGAGCTCGATGACCTCTTCGGCATCATCGCAGAACTCGCCGAACTCCTCGCAGAGCACCCCGGATGGCGGGTGAAGCACGTCGGCACCTGCGACGGACTGTCGCCCGAGCTGACCGATGCGCTGCGAGCAGCCGAGCAGTCGACGGAGGATCGCGAGGGCCTGCACATCAATCTCGCCGTCGGCTACGGCGGTCGAAGCGAGATCACCGCGGCGATGCACAGCGTCATCGCTGAGCACCAGGAGGCCGGCGGCACCATCGACACGCTCGCCGAGCGGCTCACGCCCGAGCTCATCGGCGAGCACCTGTGGACCCGGGGGCAGGCGGATCCCGATCTGGTGATTCGCACCTCGGGTGAGCAGCGGCTCTCCGACTTCATGATCTGGCAGTCGGCGCACTCCGAGTTCTACTTCGTCGAGGCGCTGTACCCCGATCTGCGCGAGGTCGACCTGCTGCGCGCGCTGCGCGATTACTCGTCTCGGCAGCGACGGTTGGGAGGATGACCGAGTGACGGATCACGGATTGCCGAACCTCACAGGCCAGCGCGTGCTGATCACGGGCGCCTCTGGCGGCATCGGGGGCGGTATCGCGCGCGCCTTCGCAGCGGCCGGAGCTCGACTGGCGCTGCACTACCGCGGCGCGACCCGGGAATCGAGCGATGCCGTGGGCGCGCTCGTGCGGGAGTTGCGTGAAGCCGGCGCTGAGGTTGAGCCCGTGCGCGCCGACCTCGCCCTCGCGGGTGCCGCATGGTCGCTGGTCGATGATGCGGTGTCGGCCCTCGGCGGTCTCGACGGTCTCGTCAACAACGCCGGTGTGCAGCCGGTCACCCCGCTCGCGGACACGACGCGGGGCGAGTGGGACGAGGTGCTCGGCACGAATCTCGGAGCGGTCTTCGAACTCTCGCAGTCGGCTGCCGCGGTGATGGGGAGTGATGGCGACGGTGCTCGCGGGAGCGGCCGAGACCGCTGGATCACGCACATCGCCTCGATCGAGGCCTCCCGGCCGAGCCCCGCCCACGCGCACTACGCCGCGGCGAAGGCCGGTCTCGTCATGCACGCCCGTGCGGCGGCGCTTGAGCTCGGACCCCTCGGGATCCGCGTGAACACCGTGTCGCCCGGCCTCGTCGACCGCCCGGGTCTCGCGGAGGCCTGGCCCGAGGGTGTCGCGAGCTGGACCAGCCACGCCCCGCTCGGGCGCCTCGCCACGGCCGCCGATATCGGGGGCGCCTGCGTGCTGCTCGCTTCTCCCGCCGCGACGTTCATCACCGGTCAGGATCTCGCCGTCGACGGCGGCATGCTGGCCACCCCCGGCTGGTGAACCGGGATCACCGCACACCTTGACGACCCCGAATCGAGAACGGAGCTGCCGATGAGCGACTACGAGACCGTGCTGCGCGCCGACGCGATGCTGACCCCGGAGGGCGTGGTCGCCGACGCCGAACTCGCCTTCGACGGCTCTGGTCGCATCACCTACGCGGGATCCGCCCGCCCCGACGCCGCGTCGGCAAGCGACCGCGTGGTGCATGACCTCGCGGGGCACGTGCTCATGCCGGGGCTCGTCAACGGCCACACGCACTCGGCGATGACACTGTTGCGCGGCGTCTCAGACGATGAGGGCTTCATGCCGTGGCTCGCGGCGGTGCAGTCGCTCGAGCAGCACCTCACCCACGACGATGTCGCCGTCGGGCTGCAGCTCGCGATGGTCGAGATGATCGAGACCGGCACGACCACCTTCGCCGACATGTACCACTGGGACGCCGAGCTCATCGAGCTGGTGCGCACCGCGGGCATGCGCGCCCTCGTCGCGCTCGCCTCGTTCGCTCCCGATTCGGTCGGGTTTCCCGGCGTCTCGCCCTGGAACGGGGCAGAAGCGACCGATCAGACCGAGGCGCTGGCCGCCCAGTACGCCGGTGATGCGAACGTGCGAATCGCCTACGGCCCCCACGCGCCGTACACCTGCCCGCCCGAGTTCTTGACCGATATTGTGCGGCGAGCCGTCGCGCACGGCATTCCCATCCACACCCATATCTCGGAGTCGGCCGCAGAAGTCGCGCAGATCGAGGAGCGGTACGGGGCAACCCCCGCGGCGCACCTCGACGCGCTCGGGTTCTTCGAAGCCGACGTGCTCGCCGCCCACTGCGTGCATCTGACCGAAGACGAGATCGCGCTCTTGGCACGCACCGGCACCGCGGTCAGCCATAACCCGGTCTCCAACCTCAAGCTCGGCAACGGCATCGCGCCCCTGCCCGAGTGGCAGACCGCCGGGCTGCGCATCTCGCTCGGCACCGACTCGGTCGCGAGCAACAACACGCTCGACCTGTTCGAAGAGATCAAGACGGGCACCATCCTGCACCGCGGGGCGCGGCAGGACGCCGCGATCGTGCGCGCCGCCGACGTGCTCGACATCGCGACGCGACGCGGCGCCGAAGCGATCGGGTTTGCCGAGACGGGCGCCCTCGAAGCGGGCCGCCTCGCCGACGTGATCGCGCTCGACGTCACGGGATCCGCCGCGATTCCGTTCGAGGCCGCCTCACTCATCTCCCACCTCGGTTTCGCCGCGACCGGAAGCGACGTGCGCCACGTCTTCATCGGCGGGCGCCATGTGTACGCCGAGGGCGAGCACTTGACGCTCGACGCCGACGCGATCCGCAGCAGGGCCGCCGAGGCTCGCGCGCGGTTGAGCGCCGCGGCGCGCACCGCCTGACCGGGCGCCTGCGCCCGAAGCATCCCAACTCCCACCACACCGAAAGGCCATTCATGCCCGTCCGTCTCCCTGCCGATGCCGAACTGCCACTGCTGCGCACTCGTGTCTCCGACCTCGCCGACCGCGCACTCGTCGTCGGCGACCCCGCCCGCGCAGCCCGTGTCGCCGAGCGCCTCGACGATACGCGGCAACTCGCGGTCAACCGCGAGTACCACGTGTACGCCGGCACCTGGAAGGGCGTGCCCGTGACGGTGGCTTCGCACGGCGTCGGGGGAGCCGGAGCCGCGGTGTGCTTCGAAGAGCTTGCGCGGGGCGGCGTCACCCGCATCATCCGCTCGGGCACCGCCGGCGGCATGCAGCCCGAGATCGTCGACGGCGCCATCGTAGTGGCGACGGGCGCCGTGCGCGCCGACGGGGTGAGCCACCAGCTGGTGCCCACCGAGTTCCCGGCGATCGCGACCCCAGAGCTGACCGTCGCACTCAAGGCTGCGGCGGCTCGGTCTGATCTCGACGTGCACAGCGGCGTCGTGCTCACGGGCGACATGTTCTACCCCAGCGACGTGATCACCGGTGTCGATCTCCCGCTGTGGCAGCGTGCAGGTGTCGTCGCGGTGGAGATGGAGGCCGCGACCCTGTTCGTCATCGCAGCGCTGCACGGCATCGAGGTGGGAGGGGTGTTCGCCATCGACGGCAATCCCCTCGCAGCGGCGGACACGGCGATGGGCGACTACGATCCGTACCGCGAGATCGTCGTGCAGGCGGTCGACGCCGCGCTCACCGCCGCGCTCGACGTGCTGGTGTCGTGAGCGCACCGGCACGCAGCGCGCACTCGTCGTTCTCCGCGGTGCTCTTCGATTGCGACGGCGTGCTCGTCGACTCAGAGACGATCACCATCCAGCTGCTCGCCGAGATGCTGCGCGAGCTGGGATGGGAGATCTCGTACGACGAGACCGTGCGCACCTTCATCGGGCGGGCCCTGGTGGACGAGTGGGAAGTGATCCTCGCGCACACCGGCTTCAGGATCACGGACGCCTGGATCCACGAATTCCATGTACGCCGGGATGACGCCCTGCGCGTCCGCGTGCAACCCGTAGCCGGAGTGGAGGCGATGATCGCGGCGGTCGCCGAGCGCTTCGGCGACCGCTTCGCGCTCGCCTCCGGCGCCGATCGCGTCAAGATCGAGATGCAGCTCGACGTCACCGGGCTCGGGCGCTGGTTCGGCGACCGGGTGTTCAGCGGCATGGAGCAGCCCCGCAGCAAGCCGGCTCCCGACGTCTACCTCGCCGCCGCTGCGGCGCTCGGCGTCGACGCCGCTTCGGCGCTCGTCGTCGAAGACACGGTCGCCGGTGTGACGGCCGGAATCGCAGCGGGCGCGACGGTGTTCGGATTCTCCCCGGACAGCCCGGTGCGCACCGATCCAGGGATGCTGCGCGGAGCAGGCGCGTCGATCGTGTTCTCAGACATGAGCGAACTGCCCGGTCTGATCGACGAGTGGGCCTCGCGGCCCGCGGCGTAACCCGACGCGGCCCGCAGTGTCAGCCGTTGCGGCTCGACGACGCGGGCTCCGACGCACTCCCTATGCGATGCGGGAGCGGTCGAACGCGTCGAGGCTGATGCCCTCGGCGAGCACGATCTTCGCCCACTCACGCGCAGAATGCAGGCTGTGATCGCGGTAATTGCCGCAGCTCACTGCTTCCGTTCCCGGCACGTCGTCCCAGGTGATGCGCTCCGCCAGATCGGTGAGCGAACTCTTGATCGCCTCGGCGACCGTCTCGACGCTCGGCTCGCCCCAGGCGATGAGATGGAATCCGGTGCGGCAGCCGAACGGCGAGATGTCGATGAGCCCGTCGAATCGGGTGCGCAGCAGCGCGGCGAGCGTGTGCTCGATGGTGTGCAGGCCCGCCGTGGGGATCTCCGCCTCATTCGGCTGCACCAGGCGGATGTCGAAGTTCGAGATCGCGTCGCCCTTCGGGCCGCGCTCGACCCCGATGAGGCGCACGTACGGTGCCAGCACTTTCGTGTGATCCAGTGAAAAGCTCTCTACTTCGGCAAGTTCGACGTCGCTCATGCGACCCAGTTTCTCATGGGCACCAGAGTATCGAGCATGGGCACGACATCTCCGGGCATGACGAAACGTGACTCCTGAACGGCGTCGGGGCCCGGGTACGAGAACGGGCCCGCACCCGAAGGTGCAGGCCCGTTCTCCGTACGCGAGCGTTACGCTGCGCGCGCGAGCTCCTTGCGGGTCAGCGCGATCCGCGTGCGGTCGCCCGCGAGGCGCTCTGACACGCTCACGTTCCAGCCGGCGCGATCGAGGCGCTTGAGGTCGCCGCGCGCCTCGTCGAGACGATCGGTCTCGACGACGTAGAGCGTGCGGCCAGAGCTGCGGTAGACCGAGCGGCGCTGGGCCCAGTCGGGCACGAGCATGTCTTCGGCTCCGCTGAGGGAGTGGTAGGGCGTGCGCAGGGGGGCGGCCGTCGGCCGCACGTCTGCGATATTGGGCATACGAATATGCGAAGTCATGGTGTTCCTTTCGTGGCGCACCGTCACGGTGCGCGATCCCCGAGCAGTTCTCGGGGGTGGGCTCACTGGGAGCCTGCGCTGCTTCGCCGGGGCTGCGTCGGTACAGCCCGTTCGATCTCTTGCGATCGATAGCGGAGCGCAACTGCACCGGTCTCATCGGGGGACCAGCCTCGTCTGAAGGCCTTCGGTGCTCGGTGGGTGTCGCGGCTGGTGACGCAGAGTTGAGGTGATCTCGACGTGCCGTTCAACGGCGATCATGCGTACGGCTCGCGAACCCGACTCCTCATATTAGAACACATTTTCGAAAAGCGCTAGTGTGGGTTCGAAGATGTGGATCAATAGGCGTGTGAGCGCCGCTGGGAGCGCCGATGACTGAACCGACCACCCTGCTCGTGTTCGCACACCGCGACGAGGCTTCGGCCTTCTCCGATGTGGCTCACCTCGTGACCGGAGTGGGCAAGGTCAACGCTGCGGTAGCGCTCGCCGCGGAGCTCTCCGAGCGTCCCGTCGATCGCGTTGTGGTGCTCGGAACGGCAGGCGTCGTGAGCGACGGCCCCGAGCGCCCATCGCTCGACGCGGTCTACCAGATCACCGGAGTGGTGCAGCACGACTTCTCGCTGCCGTCGCCGGAGCTGCGACCCGCCGGCGACGCGATCCTGCCCCCAGAGGCGACCGCCACCATCGCGACCGGCGATGTGTTCGTGCAAGACGATGCCCAGCGCGCGACCATCGCAGGCCTCGGTGCGAGCCTCGTCGACATGGAGGCCTACGCGTACGCCAGCGTGTGCGCGCACTTCGGGGCCGCGCTGCAGATGTTCAAGATCCCCTCCGACTTCGCCGACTCGACCACCACCGACGAGGAGTGGGACACGATCGTGTTCCGCAAGAGCAAGCAGCTCAGGGAGTTCTGGGACACCAGGCTGAGGTAGTTCGCGCGGCCGCCGCGTCAAGGCGGTGGCAGGGCTGCTGCTCCTTCGGTACACCTGAAGGCATCGGTGCGTTCGGTGCCGATGGAAAGGGGAGAACCGGTGCTCATGGAAGCCGACGGGCTCATCGTCGATTGGACGCTGATGCCCACGTACAACACGATCATGTCGCTCGCAGCGGGTGCGGGGCTGCTCTGGATACTCGGGCTGGTGCGCGCGCTTCGCAAACCAGGGGAGTTCGCTCCCGAGGGGTGGGCGCTGACCGCCGCCGTGCTCGGAAGCATCCTGACGCTCACCGGCGCGCATATGACCCTGACCTGGCCGCTCGCCGCCTACTTCCCGTTCGACAACATCATCTTCGGAGAGCCGAGTCTCGGATTCGGCGTCCTGCTGCTGGCAGCAGCCTTCCTGCTGTGGCGCCGCTCCGCCGCCATCACGGCGGCTCCAGACCCGGGGGCGCACCTCGCGCGCACCGCCCGACCACTCGGTATCTTCGTCTTCGGACTGGGTCTCGCGATGTTCGGGATCGCCGCCGCTGGAATGGTGTTCCAGCTCTTCGCCGCGCCGCCGGAAGAGCCCATCTCGGGTGCATTCGCCGAGTACCCGTGGGTGGAGGCGACCTTCATGTCGGGGCTCTTCGCGCTCGTCGGAGTGGGCGCCGTGCTCTTCCCCTTCGCCCTCAGGGGCTTCGATTCAGCCGGACCGAAGCTGCGGCCCGTCGCTCTCGTCGCGGGCATCGCCTGGGGGCTCGCCGGGCTGGCGTTCCTGCTCTTCGGGGCCCTCAACTACTTCACGCACATCGGCCTGATCATCAATACGACCGCGTAACGGCCCGTGGATGAGGCCGCACCGCGGTCCGATTCGCGCGAGCCGTTCGCATCCCGTAGGATTTTCCGCGGTGACGTGTCCGAGCGGCCGAAGGTGCAACTCTCGAAAAGTTGTGTAGGGTAACCCCCTACCGTGGGTTCAAATCCCACCGTCACCGCCAGATGAGAAGCCCCGGGTCCTTGCACAAGCGAGGGCCCGGGGCTTCGTGTTCACGGCGGCATCGGTTGCATCAGCGACACCGAGCTACGGCTCGACGCGAACCACGCCGAGTTCGTACGCCCGGATCACCGCGAGAACGCGATTCGGCACTCCGAGCTTCATCAGAATGCGCCCGAAGTGAGCTTTCACCGTCGATTCGGTGACGTGGAGGGCCGCCGCGATCTCTCGGTTGGTCAAACCTCGACCGACGAGTGCGAAGACGTCCCGTTCCCGGTCCGAGAGCGCGTCGAGCTCGTGGGCGCGGGGCGGCGCCTCGTCTCTCGCCAGGTGGGGCACCGCGATCTCGATGAGCTTCGCCGTGACGCGGCGAAACGACCGCGTCCCCGGTGACGACCGCGCGCACCGCGGCGATCAACTCGTCCGGGCGCGTGTTCTTCAAGAGGAACCCTGCGGCTCCGGCCTGCAGCGCGCCGAAAGCGTACTCATCCACATCGTAGGTCGTGAGCATGAGCACGCGCACGCCGGGATGCCTGGCCGTGATCTCGCGGGTCGCCTCGATGCCGTCGGTCCCCGGCATGCGCACATCCATCAGCACGACGTCGGGGGCGAGCCGCCCGGCCGCCCGAACGGCCTCGACGCCATCTGCGGCCTCGCCGACGACCTCGATGCCGGGGTGCGCGTCCAAGACGAGTCGGAGCCCGTATCGGACGAGATCCTGGTCGTCGGCGATCAGGAGACGGATGACGTCGGAGTCTGCCCCCGCGTTCGTGCCCGAGTGCGCTTCGCTCATTGCTCCTCCAGCGAGAGACGAACAGAGACCTGCCAGCCGCCGCCGGCGAGCGCGCCGGACCGTACCTCACCGTCATAGAACATCGCGCGCTCCTGAATGCCGACGAGGCCTCGCCCGTGTCCCACAGCGGCCGGAGCTTCTGCGGAGCGGTCGGTCACCACGATGCGCGCCTCGTGCTCGGTGAACTCGAGGCGAACGCGCACGTCGCGCACGTCTCGCGCGTGGCGCAGCACGTTCGTGAGTGATTCCTGCACGATCCGGTAGACGGTCAGCCCGACAGCCGAGTCCGCTTCGGGCGCCCCCGCCTGCTCGAGTCGCAGGGGAAGGCCGGCGGCGCGAAACTCTTCGATGAGTGCCGGAAGGTGGCGCATGGTGGGCGGCTCCGGCATCGGCCGCGCTGCACCTGAGTCGTCGCGAACGGCGGTGAGGAGGCGTTTCACCTCGGACAGGGTGCGTCGGCCGGTCTCCGCGACCCGGCCCATCACACGCCTCGATTCGTCGGGACGCGCGGCCGCGGTGGCTTCGGCTCCGTCGGCGAGCGCGATCATCACCGCCAGACTGTGCGCGATGACATCGTGCATCTCCCGGGCGATGCGCTCCCGTTCGCCGGCCGCTGCGATACTGACGTCCTGCTCCGCCCGTTCCATGATCGCGCGAATTTGCCGATTCCGATGCCCGGCATTGATGCCGAGGAGCGAAGCGATGAGCATTGCGGCGATGAGGACGATCGAGACGCTGAGCCAGTCCGTCGGCCAGCTCTCCCAGTCGACCCGAAGCGCGAGTCCGTGCACCGGCGGGCCGAGGCGCACGCGGAATGCGGTGATCAGCGCACCTGCGCAGGCGACGAGCGCTCCGACACCCAGCGCGGCCCAACCACGACGGCTGCCGAACTCCGCCCCTGCGCGGTACAGCGCGACCAACGCGAGCGCGATCTCCGCTCCGGATCCCGCGGCACAGGTGAGGAGCAGGAGACACAGGACGGCACCGAATGCGACGATCGGTCGGCGGCGCCAGAGGCAGAGCGTCGCGGTGCCGGCCGCGCACAGCAGCACCAGCGGCCCCGCCGGCGTTCTCAGCTCGGACTCGAGCGAGAGGTAGCCGAGTACGGCGGAGATGCTCAGGTAGACCACCAGGGCGAGCACGTCGCCGCGGGTGAAGACGCGTGGGGGCCGGTTTCGCTGCGCGCTCATGCGTCCCGTCTGCGCAATGCGATCGCCCCCGCAGTCAGGGCGAGCCCGGCGGAGACGGCGGCGATCACCCACCCTGCTGCTGTGCTGATGTGACCCGACCACAGGTCGAGGAATGGACCGGAGCCATCGCTCACCCGGCTCATCGCGTCACCGGCATTGCCGAGCAGCGTGATGCGGATGAGGCGAGAGAGCAGGCCGTATGGGAGCACCGAGCTCAGCACCGGGATGAGCAGCGTGGCCGCGAACACGATGATGGAGCCAGCGGTGGTGGACCGCACGAGAGCTCCGACGCCGAGCCCGAACAGGCTGCAGAAGCCGAGGTACGCGGCCGAACCGACCAGCGCCGACGCCACCCCGGGGCCCGTGAGGGGAGCGGCGAGCCCGTGCTCGGCGTAGAACGGATACGTGGCGGCCCACGTGCTGAGCGCGGTGATGAATGCGACTCCGGTGACCGCGGAGCCTGCGACGAGTGCCTTCGCCCAGAGCACGCGCAGGCGATCGGGAACCGCGACGAGGGTGAGCTGAATCGTGCCGGAGGAGTACTCGGCACCGATCATCATGACACCGAGGATACCGGCGATGATCTGCCCGCTGATCACCATGGGCATGGTGACGTCGCCCATCGTCCGTTCGAGTGAAGGGACCGACGGCACGCCCGAGGATTCGAGCGTGGCGGCGAGGAAGAGACTGCCGGTCATCCCGATGAAGAAGATGCCCCCGAGGGTGATCAGTGAGGCGGGAATGCTGAGGAGTTTGATCCATTCCGAACGGAGGACGCAGGCGAATGCGGGGCGGCGGGTGCGCGCATCCGACCGGTGCGCGGGTGCGGTCAATGTCATGAGTTCGCTCCTGAAGGGCTTGTGGTCGCTCGGTACTCGGTCGCCGCTGCGGTGAGCGCCAGGTACGCATCTTCGAGGGACCCCTCGACGGAGGTCACTTCGTGCAGCACGATGCCCGCCGCAGCAGCAGTGCTGGCGACCTGTTCCGCCGACAGGTGCTCGACATCGATCGCACCGTCGGCGCGAATCGACACGGTGACGCCGGGCGCTGTCAGTGCCGCCATGAGACGTTCGACCTCGTGCGTGCGCACGCGCACGGATGACGGGGTCGCGCCGGTGATGACGTCGCGCATCGAGCCGTCGGCAAGGATCGCGCCGCGGCCGATCACGATGAGGTGATCCGCCGTCTGCGCCATCTCGCTCATGAGATGCGACGACAGCAGCACGGTCTTCCCCGCTGCAGCGAGCTGCCTCAGCAAGGCTCGAATCCAGAGGATCCCCTCGGGGTCGAGCCCGTTCGTCGGCTCATCCAGGATGACCGTCTGAGGATCCCCGAGCAGCGCCGCGGCGATACCGAGACGCTGGCCCATGCCCAGTGAGAATCCGCCCACCCGTCGGGTTGCGACCGCATCGATGCCCGTGAGCTCCATGACCTCTCCGACGCGGGCCCGACCGATGCCGTGCGTCGCCGCGATCGAGAGCAGATGCTTGTACGCCGTGCGACGCCTGTGCGCGGCGCGCGCATCGAGCAGCACGCCCACCTCTCGCAGGGGCGCTGGCAGGTCGCGATAGGCGCGGCCGTTGACCTCGGCGATCCCGGCGCTCGGCTGATCCAGCCCCACGATCATGCGCATCGTCGTCGACTTTCCCGCGCCGTTCGGGCCGAGAAAGCCGGTGACCTTTCCCGGTCGCACCGTGAAATCGATCCCGTCGACGGCTGTCTTGTCGCCGTACCGTTTCGTGAGCGTCTGAACTCGAATCATGATGCACCTTTCGCTTGCATCCGACGCTACGGAGAGCCGGGCGCAGGCGCATCGCCCTGGAGTCTGCACATCGCTCCGGCGACCAGTACCTGGGTCTACACGGAATCGGCGGTCACGAGCGCTGCGCTGCCTCGCTCTCCGCGTTGCCCTCCCGCGGCGGGTTGCGGATTCCGAGGAATGAGACGATCGCTCCCGCGAAGAACAGCACGCCCGTGACGATCGCCGCCGAGTGGAAGCCGCGCAGGTCGAGCTGCCCGCCGACGATCGTCGCGAGGAGTGCGATGACGATGAGGCCGGCGACCCGGGAGATCGCATTGTTGACGGCGGATGCGATGCCGCTGCGCTCGGGGCCGATAGCGCCGAGGATCGCGGCCGTGAGCGGTGCGACCATGATGGAGAGCCCCAAGCCCATGACGACCATCGAGGGCAGCACCTGCCACCAGTAGGAGAAGGGATCCCCGACGAGCAGGAGCAGCAGGGCGCCGGCGCCGAGCAGCAAGGGGCCGACGGTCATGAAGAGGCGCGGGCCGTACTTGCCGGCGAGGGCTCCGATCTTGGAGCTCAGGAGCACCATGAGGATGGTGATGGGCAGGCTCGCCAGCCCGGCGAGGGTGGCGGTGAGCGCCGGCCCGTTCGGGTTCTGCAGATACACGCCGATGACGAAGCCGTTGAGCGAGAGCGCCGCGTAGATGAAGAGCGTGGCGAGATTGCCGGTCCAGAAGTTGCGCACGCGGAAGAGCGACAGCGGCAGGATCGGTGAGCTCACCCGCGTCTGCCACCACAGGAAGGCGAGAAGGAGTGCTGTGCCGGCCGAAAGCGGAACCCAGATCACGGGGCTCTCCCAGCCATGCGCGGGCTCTTCGATGAGGGCCCAGACGGCGAGCCCGAGTCCGATGGCGGCCGCCGCGCCGCCGAGCCAGTCGATGCGCACCCCGCGCTGACGGTCGTCGGTATCGGGCAGCTTCTTCAGCATCCAGAGGGTCAGGCCGATGGGAACGACGTTGATGAGGAATACGAGGCGCCAGGAGAGGTAGTCCGTGAATACGCCACCGAGGAGAGGCCCCACGATCATCGCGCCCGTCGTGACCGCGGTCCAGGCGCCGATCGCCTGCCCCTGCGCGGCGCCGGAGATGCGGGAGGTGATGAGCGCGAGCGAGCTCGGGAGCAGGAATGCGCCGGCCGCTCCCTGCAGGGCGCGCGCGATGATCATCATCTCGGGGGAGACGGCCAGCCCGACGGCGAGCGAAGCGATACCGAAGCCGATGAGCCCGATACGCATGATGACGACGCGACCGTACGCGTCGGCGATCGATCCGGCGAGGAGCATCAGCGCGCTCAGCGTCACGAGGTACGCGTCGACCACCCACTGCTGCGTGCTGAGACCTCCCCCGAGCTCTTCGGAGATGCGGGGGAGCGCCACATTCGTGACCGACATGTCGAGCGAGGTCACGAACGAGGCGAGAATCGCGATCGTCGTGACGAGTCGCTGCGGTGCGCTCAAGCGCGTATCGGTCATGTGAGCAGGATACGTCGACCAGGGGTGGTCCGGTGGCTCAGCGGAAGACGCGGCTGATGCCGCTGACGAGCTGCGACAGCTGCACCCAGATGATGACGCGGTATGCCGGGCGCAGCACGAACCCGAGCACGCGGTGTCGTCGCGGCCGATCGCCCGCGCGATCCCAGGCGAACGCGATCCTGATTCGTGTTCCGTCAGCCTCCGGTTCGAGGGTGATGTCGATGGTTCTGGAGTTCGCGCGCGGAGCGTCGGGGAACGCCAGGTTCCAGACGACGCGCCGCTCGGGTTCGCGCGCGAGCAGCCCGAGGCGCACTCGTCGGAACGCGGGGGCGACCTTGAGCTCCGTCCCATCGGGGCGGGTGGTGGTCGCGCGAGCGCGCCAGCTTCCGCCCAGCTGATCCGTCGTGCCCTCGGGGCTCGCGGCGACGCTTGCGATCGACGGCTCCCACTCGGGTATGCGGGCAGGATCGGCGAGCAGCGACCACACCTCGGCGGTCGGGGCGGGGATGAAGCCCTCGGTGGTGCCGGCCAGGGGGCTCGATGAGCGCGGACGGCTCTCGGCGTGCTCGTCGATCGATGCCGCGCTGCCGGAGGAAACGAGGTCGTGCTCGATCGCCGCCCGGTTCGCACCGACCTCCTGGACCACCGCCTCGATGAGGCCGCTGGGTTCCGCGAGCAGCTCGGTGAGCACCGCGACCGCGTCCCCGGCATTGCCGCGGGCATTCGCAGCCGTGAAGATGCGCCCCGCGCGGTCGCTCCACGTGTATCCGTCGGTCTCGTGGAAGACGATGCGGCCGGAGTCTGGCTCACCGACGCTCACGCCGAGGCCGGCGAGCTGCGCGGAGTGCTGCGCGGCGACGCCGGCACGAGCGGCTTCGAGGGTGAGGCCGTGACGGCGCAGGACCCGGCCCGCCCGATCTCGGTCGATGGTGAGCGCGAGGAGCAGATGCTCGATGTCGGCGGTGCGCAGTCCGACGCGGGAGGCCTCCTCCATCGCGGCGAGCGAGAGGCGGTGAGAGGTGTCGGCTGACCGAGTGAACTTGCTCATGCGTGCCTCCGGGGGATGACGATCGCGGGATCGATGCGCTTGGCGTATTTCTTGTGCACGGCCTGGCGGGTCACTCCGAGCGCGTCGGCGATCTGCTGCCAGCTCATGCCGGCGAGCAGCCCTGCCTCCACCTGCCGGAGTTCGAGCGTGTCGGCGAGGGCGCGGAGCGAGGTGACCGCGCGCAGTCCCGCGCGCGGATCGCTGAGGTCGGCGGCGCGCGCCGCGATCTGCGAGGATTCCATGGTGTCAACTTACGTTGCTTGCGCGACTCGTGTCAACCCCGGTTGCTTGCCGGTCCCAGGTTCAACGGTCGAAGAACCCGCGCACGTCAAAACCCGAGATCGCCTCGCCCAGTGATCCGAGCCCGCCCTGCGCAGCGTCGAGTGCGGATCCTGCCGTATCGCCCGCGCCGGCTACGGCATCCTCGACCCCGGGCACCGCGTCGCCGAGTCCCGAAAGCGCATCGCCCGCCGCGAAGTCACCCATCATCGCCTCGGGGTCGAGCCCTCCGGCCAGGGCGTCGAAGTCGATGCCAGCACCGGCGGCTTCAGCGAGGAGAGAACCGCCGATCGACGTCGCGATCGCGCCGCCCGCCACGAGTCCGAGCAGGCCGACAGCACCGGCGCCGGCCGCGAGCGCCCCGCGACCACCGCCGCCGCGTGCGGCGCCCGACGCACCCGAGAGCAAGCGGCGCAGTGATCCCGGGTTGCGTGCTTCGCTCCTCGTCGCGGCACGAGCGAGATCGGCGGGCGCCGTCGAGACGGGGCGCTCGCCTGGCGCGAGGCTGCGGTTGAGGTCCTCCTGCAGCAGTGCTCGCTGCGACGGAGTGAGCTTGGCGAAGGCCTCCGCGTGCACCTGCTCGAGCTGCCCGGGCTCAGCCGTCTCCAGCAGATAGTTGTACCGAGCGATTGCCGCGCGGTCTTGCGGGCTCACCGCAGGCGGTGCAGTGCGGGGCCGGTGCGGATCCGGTCGAACGTCTGCCCCAGGAGCCGAGGGTCGGCTCTGCTGATGGCGCGGTTCTCCCGTCACCGCGTCTGCAGCCCGGTGCACCATCGCGCGCCAATCGGTCGCACCGCTGGACGAACCGCCCTGCGGCGCACCGCGTTCGCCCGCGCCGCGCGAGTCGATCGCCTTCTTCGCCAGGTTGAACATCTTCTTCATATTGCTCATGAGTGGTCCTTTGCCGTGCAGATCGAATGGAGGGGAGGAGCGGGGGAGGCAGGCTTCGCGCTCGCCGCAGCATGCGACGGGGTCACCGGATCACGCCGACGCGTCGAGGCGCGCACCGAGGGCCGGCCATGGCCGGCGGGGGTGCGGCGAAGATAGGCGCGGCGTGGTGTGCGGCGTTGCCGAAGGCGGCAGATCGCATGAGAGCGCTCCAAGGGGTGACGTGGGACATCGTCAAGGTCTCCTCCACTGCAAGCAGCTGGCGGTCCGGGATGACACTGATCATCCGTATTGACGAACCCACCACGCGGGAGTACTCCCCTTGGTGCTCACCAACATAGCCGCTGCAGGCCCAGCCCGGCTGGGAAGTGCACCGATCGGGCTCCCGTATGCTCGATGCAGCGCATGGAAAGCCCCGCATCTGCGTGGGCGGAATGATGGAGGCCCAGCCACATGAGTAGTCACACGCACGCACTGCGCGCCAGTCCTCGAGGGCTCTTCCGGGCATTCGCGATCGCTGAGGCCTTCACGTGGGCGGGGCTGATCGCGGCACTCATTCTGCGTGCAACGGACACCGCCGATATCGTCTCCGTTGCGGGCGGCCTCCACGGTTTCGTGTTCCTGTGCTACGGCGTGACGACGGTCTTCGTGTGGGTGAATCAACGATGGCGTTTCGCCCTGGGTGCGACGGGACTGCTGCTCGCGATCGTGCCGTTCGCGACCGTACCGTTCGAAATGATGATCGATCGGAAGGGCCTGCTGAACGGCACCTGGCGGC
Source organism: Leucobacter sp. NPDC077196 (assembly GCF_040687075.1). NCBI lineage: Bacteria > Bacillati > Actinomycetota > Actinomycetes > Micrococcales > Microbacteriaceae > Leucobacter > Leucobacter sp. NPDC077196. The sequence goes on along the minus strand of NZ_JBFBML010000016.1, from coordinate 29,673 downwards.
TCGCGCCCGGCGGCGAGAATCCGCGGAGTTTTCCTGAGCATGTGCAGGCTTGGATTCTGCGCCATGTGCTGCTCTCGATCGTCGTGCTGGTCGTGCTCGTCGCGGTGCTGTTCATCACCCTGCTCTGGCTCGGCCCGCCGATTCCGAAGGGCGAGTGACGTCAGCTCCGGTCAGTGCGGACGTCGTCCCGACGCGGAATCGGTCCCAACGAAAAGACCCCCTCACGCAGGAGGGGGTCTTACTGGCGGTGACGGTGGGATTTGAACCCACGGTAGGGGGTTACCCTACACAACTTTTCGAGAGTTGCACCTTCGGCCGCTCGGACACGTCACCGCTAACGAGATTAGCGCATGGAATCGATGAGACGCGAATCGAGGCGCTGCCTCCGCAGGTCTGGCCGTTCTCGCTCCTCGCCGGGCACCTGCGCCTGGCGCACGAGTGCGGCGAGTTCGCCCCGGTCCCCGGCACTGAGCTTCGCCCGGGCGTGGGCGATGTGCGACTCCACGGTCCGCACGCTGCACCGCAGCCGTGACGCGATCGCCTTGTTGCTGAGACCCTCTGCGACGAGGCGTGCCGTCGCCGACTCGCGAGGTGTGAGTCGCACGTGCTCGCTCGCCGGGAGCAGGTCGACTCGGAACCAGGGATCGACGCGTCGGGCCGCCGCCTCGAGTTCCGCGAGCTTCGTGTCGCATCGGTTGACGCTTCCGGTCGCCCGCCGACGCATGAAGATGCGCTTGGCGGCGCGAAGCGCGAAGGCGGCCGGGGCCCAGAAGCCGGCTTCCGTCAGCGCATCCGCGCACTGCAGCAGCGCCACGGGGTGCTGCTCGTTCGCCGCCTGGACGTGGGCACGGGCCAGTTTCGCGATGTCGAGGGCACGTGATGCGTCGAGCGGCGATTCGTGCAGATGGTCGTAGCGGCGAACGCGGGAGCCGATGCGATCCAGGCGCCCGCTGAAATAGGCGAGCACCTGCGTGGGGAAGTCATCCACGATGTCCTCGCCGTTCCCGTCGAGGTCGACGTGACCGGTCGCCGTGCGGAGGATGGCGCTCCCGGTATCGCGGATCAGTGCTGTGAGGCGCACCGGGAGGAATCGCGGGAGTCGAGCCTCGAAGAGTTCCCATTCGCGCAGCGCTCGAGCCATATCGCCCGACGCGATCGCCTGCCCGACAGCGCCGAGGTGGCCGAGCCAGACCCGGTGCCGCGTCGACGCCGGCAGCGATTCCGTCAACGAGTAGAGTGCGACGTCGCTCCCGTCGGTGTCGCCGAGGTAGAGCGCGAGCATCGCCTCGGTGACGATCGCGGCGGAGAGCAGATCGCGCAGCTCTGGCGGGCTCGATACGGCGATGTCGGTGACTCGGGCGATGCGCTCAGTGCATGTTGCAGGATCGCTCGGGCGCCTGCCGCGCTTGATGTTCTCCAGATCGATGAGCTGACCGGCGAGGAGTGCCACTTCTCGCGCCGGATGCGTCGTCGCGATGCGGTGCAGCGCTTCGGTGTCGGATCCGACGGGGCCGGTCTCGTTCCATCGAGCGAAGACGAATCGCGCGTCGCGTTCTGACGCTCCGGTGTCGGCGCCGAGGAGCGTCTCGGTGCGCGCCTGCTGCGGAATGGGCGATTCCGCCGTGATCTGGCTCGTGAGGGCGATGGCGGCGATGCGCTGCGATGCCGTGCCGGAAGCGTGTTCGGGAACCGCATTGAGGCTTCGCAGGCCGGCCAGAACGCCGTGCATGACCGTGGCGGCTCTCGCGCGGTCGAGCGGGTCGAGCGTGGCGCCGAAGCCCGCGCCGCGCACGAGCAGGTCCCGGCACTCGGTTCCTGCGCCGAAGCTCAGGGCGTCGAGCGCGACTCGGCGGAACAGGTCTGCTCGCGCCGGGTCGAGCTGCTGATGGATCTCGCCTCCGTCGGTGATCGTCGTGCAGAAATGCGCTTCGCGATCGGAGAGCGGGACACCGAGGGACTCCTGCAGCAACAGGGTGCGAGCCGCGCGCTGCTCGGCGGAGGCCACGATGTCAGCTTTCGTGCGCACTCGCATACCCGCCGCGAAGAGCTCGGGGACGCCGTACGTGGTCGGGTCGGTCGGGGTCTGAATCAGAACGCCGTGCGCCACGAGGGATGCGACGGCAGCGCTGCCGACGAGGTCTTCATGACCGAAGAGGGTGCGCGGCTCGAGCTGCGCGAGCGTGGTCGCTGCAGCGATTTCCGCGTCGGTGAGTGATCTCTGGGCCAGTGCGTGGGCGAACTCGAGAGTCGGGATACCCGATTCGCTGATCTGGGTCGGTGCCAGCCGAGGCCAGGGTGTGGCGATCACCGCGCCCTGCGCAGCGAGTCGGATCACCTCGATGAGCCACGCAGGGCGACCCCAGGACATGCTGTGCAGCGCGGCGAGCACGCTGGAGTCGAGCGGAGTCGTCGCCACCTCGACCGCGATCTGCAGCGTTTCAGGCAGCGTGAGCGGGTTCAGGTGCACGTAGCGGGTGACGGGCGCGTCATCGTGCTCGGGGGTCAGCAGCTTCGCCCATTCAGCCGCACGGTGATCGTCGTCAGTCGAGAGGTCGGCGGCCACCGCGCAGAGCACGGGGGCGCCGTTTCGGATCCGGTCGATGAGCGAAAGGATGAGCTCTGGCGCGGCGTGCTCTGCATCATCGACGAGCACGACGTGACCCGGGGCCTCGTGCTCGATGCTCTCGCGTGCTTGCGGCTCGCGTGCGCTGCACCTGAGTACCGGTCGTCCTGCGGCCTGCAGCGCGCTCGCAACGGCGCGCATGATGTGCGAACGTCCGCTCCCGTGCCCGCCGGCCAGCACGATGGTGCCCGGGGCGCTGAGCTCGTCGACGAGGTGCGCGACCATGACGCTTCGCACCTTGCCTCGTTGCACGTGACGCATCACATTGTCCCCCTGAAAGACGAACCACCCCCGTGGGCACTGAGTATCCGCTCAGCACAAACATCTTCTGGGAACACCATAGCCGATGAATAGTCCTGTGGTGAGGGGCTGACATCATGCGAACCGGGCATGCGTCTCAGTAGTGATCAACTGCATCTCAGTATCAAGCGAAGACACTCTCAGGGACGTCCACATCTCGTTACAGCGCTACGCGAAGTCGTAGCTTCAGGGAATACACATAAATAGCCTCGGCGGAGGGGGCTGGACTCTGTCCGCTCCCGGATCTCGCAGTGACGCGGAACATACGTCAGAACGGAAGAGGGGGCCTCCCGTGGGGTACAGAGAAGATCAGCGGAGGAGAAGGTTCGGCAGAGCCACTCGTCCCATAGCAGTGGGATTGGCGGCGGTGACTGCGCTCGCCTCGGCTTCGGCCTTCGGTATGACCGCCGCGGCGGCAGACGTACAGGCGCCGAGCGCAGAGGCAGAATCGGCCGGCCACGGGCACGGTCTGTGGATCGACGGGCTCGGGCTGGACGTCGCGAGCACCGCCTCGACCTCGACGGAGTTCCCCGACGTGCCGGGACCGGCCACGAACGGTCTGGACCTCGAGCTCCTCCAGTCGGCGACGGTGAACGCGAATGGCATCAATCTCCCGCTGCTGAGCGATGGCACCAACGGCGGCCTCCTCGCACTGGGTGATCTCGGGGCGCTCTCGAGCTTCTCGACCTCGCCCTCGGCGACCTCCTCCATCGCATCCTCGGGCATCATCACCGAAGAGGGTGCGATCGATCTCGGGCCGGTGAACGACCCCGATAGTTTTGCTCCGGCCCAACTCGACGCGAGCGCGCTCGTGCGCCAGGTGCTCGGCGATGCCGTCGCCGACGAACTGCTCAACGAGGCCACCCTGAGCGTCGGCGCACTCGCATCTCGAGTCGAAGCTGAGAACGGCGCGGCGACATCGGAGTACTCACTCTCCGGCCTCGATCTCGAGCTCTCGAGCCCGGCCGTCGGCGGACTCGTCGACGATGTCGACGCACTCGCCGGGGGCCTGCTCGTTGACGTCGAAGCTCTGCTCGCAGAGGGCGGGACGGTGAACACCCTGGTCTCCGATCTGGTCGACACTATTGACGCCCTGCCTCTCGCAAGCGCATCTCTCAACGGGCTCGGCCTCGACACCACGGAGCTGACCACGGAGCTTCGGGCGCAGCTTCTGCAGACGCCGCTCGAGAACTCAGAGGGCAGTGTGTCGGTCGATCTCAGCGACGGCACGATCACCGTTGCTCTCGACGAGCTCGCGGTGAGCGGGCAGCCGGGCGAGAGCTTGAGCAGCCTCGCACCGAACACGGATGTGCTCAGCGGACCGATGGTCAATGCGATTCTCGACGGCGTGAGCGATGCACTGCTCGGCGACGGTCCGAACTCGCTGGTGACGAAGGCCGTGACACTGATCACTGAGGGCGTGTACGGCGTCGGCGTCACCGCTGATCTCGAGATCGGACTCGGCCTGGACCTGGGCCTGACTACGATCGATGTCGCAGGTGGGTCGGTTCTCATTGAAGGAACGCTCGGCGGCATCCTGGGCCAGGAGGGGTACGATCCCTTGGCGATCAACGCCTCTGACGTGACCTTGCTGCCCGGGCTCCCCGAACCGGTCGATCTCGGCGATGTGCTGCAGCCGGTCCTGGACCTGATCACGCCGGTGGTTTCGAGCATCGGCGCGGCGATCCTCCCCGTCGTAACGACGGCGGTCGCTGATATCCAGCCGTCGATCACCGGACTCCTCAACCCGATCGTGACCGAGCTGCTCGACGATGCGCTCGAGCCGGTGCTCACGGAGGTGCTGGCGATCACGATCAACCAGCAGCCGGACACGAGCGATCTGGGAGCGGACGGCTTCACCGTGCGCGCCCTCAGTCTCACGCTGCTCCCGCTGCTCGGCGACAGTTCCGTGAACGTGCAGCTCGGCTCCGCCTCCGCGTTCGCGGAAGCGGCAGCCGCGACGCTCGCCGCATCACCGAATCCGGTCGTGCAGGGCGGCGTCGTCACGCTGACCGGCACCGGCTTCACCGAAGATGAGGACGTCACTGTGACGTTCCCCGACGGGACCACTGAAGTCGTCGTCGCTGGTGCCGGTGGATCGGTCACCGCGACGTGGGATGTGCCCGAAGATTACGCCCCCGGAACCGTGAACTTCTCGGCTGCGGGCGGCACGAGCGGGCTGACCGCGACGGCGTCCACTCAAGTCGTGGCGGCCTCCGCAGCGACCCTCGATGCGGCCCCCGATCCGGTCGAGCAGGGCGGCACCGTGACCCTTACCGGCGGCGGCTACGAAGACGGCGAAGACGTCTCGATCACGCTTCCCGACGGCGTCATCACGACGGTCACCGCTGAAGACGATGGAACCTTCACGACCACGTGGGCAGTTCCCGCGAACTTCCCGGTGGGCGCTGCGAACTTCTCCGCCACAGGTGTCACGAGCGAACTGACCGCCGCGGCGAGCGTTCAGGTCGAGGCAGCAGCAGCGGCGTTGCTCGAAGCGTCACCCAACCCGGTGGCGCAGGGAGGCACCGTGACCCTCGCGGGAGGCGGCTTCGAAGGCTCGGAAGGCGTGCTCATCGAACTTCCCGACGGAACGACGACCACGGTGACCGCGAATGAAGACGGCGCGTTCTCCACGACCTGGGTCGTGCCGGACGACTTCGCCGAGGGCGACGCGACCTTCACCGCGACCGGCCTGCTAAGCGAACGAACGGCTACTGCGACGACCGAGGTTGTTGCGGCGGTCGAGGCCACGCTCGATGCCAGCCCGAACCCTGTGCTGCAGGGCGGCACGGTCACGCTGACGGGCGGCGGATTCGCCTCCGGCGAGGACGTCACGGTGACCCTGCCCGACGGCACGACGCGAGTGGTACCGGCCGAGCTGGACGGTTCGATCAGCACGACGTGGGAGGTGCCGTCCGATTTCGCGACGGGCACCGCGACGTTCACCGCTCTGGGTGAGGAGAGCGGAGCCACGGCGACCGCGACGACGGAGGTCGAGGCGGCTCCGGTGGCGACGCTCGAAGCGACTCCGAACCCGGTGGAGCAGGGCGGAACGGTCACGCTCACCGGCGGCGGATTCACCGACGGCGAGAATGTGACCGTGGTGTTCCCCGATGGCACCGAGGAGATCGTCGTGGCCGGCGAGGACGGCTCGATCACCACGACCTGGGAGGTTCCGGCGGACTTCGAGCCGGGCGAAGCGACCTTCACCGCAACGGGTGAGACCAGCGAGCTGACCGCGACCGCGACCACGGTCGTCGAGGCGGCGGCGGATGCCGATGTGAATGCGAACGCTTCGGCTTCGGCTTCGGCTTCGGCTGATGCGGCGGCTGACGACGAGGCCTCGGCATCGGCTCAGGCGGCGGCACAGGCTGCGGCGAACGCCGATAACACGAGCGACGCTTCGGCGGCTGCTGATGTGACGGCGAACGCGGCGGCTGAGGTTGCGGCGACGGCGGATGCGTCGTCGGAGGCGTCGGCTG
>NZ_JBFBML010000016.1:0-23168 GCF_040687075.1 Leucobacter sp. NPDC077196 | reverse complement strand
AGCGGCGAACGCTGATGCGTCGTCGGCTGCGGATGCGGCTTCTGAGGCGGCTGCCGAGGCGACGTCCTCGGCGGATGCATCGTCCGCGGCATCGGCCGACGCGAACGGCGATGCCGACGGTGCTGAGCTGACGCTCTCCGACCCGGCCGACCGCACGGTGACGGAGGGTGAGGACGCGGTCTTCACCGTCGAGGTGCTCTCCGGCACAGCGACCTCGATCGTCTGGGAGGAGTACACCCCGGTGACGTCGTCCGACGCGGCGACGGAGGGCCTCCAGCCGCTCGCGGTGGGAGCCTGGTCCCCGACGGACGAGGTGGTGTCGCAGGACGGCAGCACCCTCACCGTGGAAGACGCCGAGCTCGTGGAGAACGGTACGCTCTTCCGGGCGGTCGCCACGGATGGCACGACGACGGTCACGAGTGACGCTGCAGAGCTGACGGTGCTCGCGGCCGGAGCCGCCGACGCTGATAGCAGCGCGGGTGGAGCGGCCGACGCCGGTGGCACGTCCACGGCGAGCGGGTCCTCCAGCGCAAGCGGGTCATCCTCCGCCAGCGCCTCGGGTTCGAGCAACGCCTCGGGCGGTGCGAAGTACCTGAGCAACACGGGCGGTGAGAGCCAGTTCGGTCTCGGCATCGCCGGGCTGCTGCTGGTGCTGGCCGGTGCCGGTATCGCGGTGACGGTTCGCCGTCGCAACGCGGCACGGCACACCTAAGCGGTACTCATGAAGGCGTGCGGTCGGGAAAGCCCGGCCGCACGCCTTCGTCATTGACACGCGCGACCCGCGGGTGCCGCGGCGGTTCTCTCAGTGATAGGTTCGCCAAGACTGCCCGCACTCCCTTCCGGCAAGACAGGAGCAGGTGTGATCCCTGAATCGACGCAACCGAGCGCGCGACCCGCAGTGAAGCTGTGGGTCCGGCTCGTGGCCTGGGCGGCAGTGCTGCTCGCCGCCTGGCACATCCTCGCATCATTCTTATGGATCGCGCCGTACTCGGCGAACGCTCGAGAGGTGATCCCGGGGAACGCGCTGAGCTCGTACATGCTGCCCATGTTCGGTCAATCCTGGAGCGTCTTCGCGCCCGAACCGGTGAACGGCGACTATCACTTCAACGTACGCGCCACGGTGGAGAACGACTCGGGAGAGCGCACCGAGACGGGCTGGGTCAGCGCGACAGACGTGGAGCTCTCGATGATCCGCTACAACCTCACTCCGCCGCGGGCGGGCATTCAGTCGACGGAAGTCGCGTCGAGCTTCAAGAAGTCGTTTGACGCGCTCACTGAAGTGCAGCGCACCACCGCCGCGGGCGACTTCATGACCGCGGAATGGGAGGTCGGGTTGCGTGCCGCGCTCGAGAACGGAGCGAAGAACTCCGGGCTCGATCCTGCAGCGATCGAGAAGAATGCTGGAGCAGTCGATCAGTTCATGGCCGACGAGCGTCGCTCGACCGCCTACGCGACGCAGGTGGCGAAAGCCGTCTGGGGCGACGAGGTCGTGTCGGTGCAGTACCGCGTGAGTCGCCAGAACATCATCCCGTTCGCCGAACGCCACAACCCCGAGGCGAAGCGTCCCGAACCCTCGGTCGTGCTGCCCGGATGGCGACCGCTGGTCGTGGAAGAGGGACAGAACGAGGGCAACTTCGCCGACGTGTTCCGGCCGCAGTTCGAGAGGATCTCAGAATGACCGACCAGCGCCCCGCTCCCGCCGGCCGGTTCGGCGCATTCCTCGGCAGCCTGATCGCTGCGGTCTGGTCGGCCGTCGCACTGACCGTCGGTCGCGCCTTCGACTTCGTCGAGCACTGGTTGTTCACGGGCAAGAAGTCGCTCTACGGGCTCGCCGTCACGCGCATCGTCTTCGGATGCACCGCGCTCGGCCTGCTCGCCGCGAACTTCGGCACGCGCCTCTACACATTCGGCTCCGGATCGGCATGGAACGGAGAACTCGCGCAGCCGGTCAGCGATTTCCCGAAGGTATGGATCTTCAGCGCGTTCCACGCCGTCGCCGGCAGCGACGTCGCGTTCACGCTCCTGTACCTCTTCCTCGGGGCGCTCGCCGTGCTCTTCCTGCTCGGCTGGCGATTCCGGATCGTGCTGCCCCTGTTCTTCGTACTGTGGATCAGCTTCATCGAGATGAACGACATGGTGGGCGATCAGGGCGACAACATGTTCCGCATCGCGCTCATCCTCATGTTCTTCGCGGATCCCGCGGCCCGGTGGTCGCTCGACGCCCGACGGCGCGCGAAGCAGGAGTGGTTCCCCGCTGGATCTTCGGGAAATCAGATCGGCACGGTGCTCCACAATCTCTCACTCGTCGCGCTCACCGCCCAGGTCACGTTCGTGTACGCGTCAGGCGGGCTGTACAAGGCCCAGGGCGCGCCGTGGGCCGAGGGATACGCGGTCTACAACCCGCTGCAGACCATGCGGTTCGGCACGTGGCCGATTCTGAGCGACATCGTGACGGCGTGGGGGCCGGCCGTCGCGATCGGCACCTGGGGATCGATTCTGCTGCAGGTCGCATTCCTGTTGATGCTGCTGTCGCGGCCGACGCGCTTGTTCGCCCTCTTCGGGATCCTGAGCTTCCACATCGCGATCGGGGTGCTGATGGGCCTGCCGTGGTTCTCGCTCACGATGATCGCGATCGATTCGATCTTCATCCGCGATCGGAGCTGGAAGCACCTCAGCGATGCGGTGTCGCGGCGCTGGAGACAGCACATGCGCGGTGATGCGGGGTCGTCGACTCGGGAAGCTGGGCGGTCGGCCGCTTCCGATCGAGCTGAGCCCGCGGAGAGCTCCGAGCTGCCCCCGCAGAAGCGGGCCGGCCGGAAGGTGGCCGCGCCGGGATAGGTCGGTGCGGTGGCGACGGCGCGTCTGCAAGCGGGAGCGGTGCTACTCCTTCGCGGCTCGCTCGGCGATGCGCAGATCAAGCGGAAACTCGACGGCGCTATCGCCGAACAGCAGCAGACCGGCTGCACGCGCCGATTCGCGCACGGCCGCTGCGACGGCGTCGGCGTGGGCGACGGGCGCGTGCACGATCACCTCGTCGTGCAGGAAGAACGCGAGGTGGGGGCGTCGACTGAAGATCGGCCCCGAAGCCCGAGCGGCCTGAGACACCTCAACGGGCGCGAAGGCGGCGAGCCTCTGTCGAAGATCGGCGATCCAGCACAGCGCCCACTCAGCGGCTGTTCCCTGGACGACGAAGTTGCGGGTGAAACGACCGCGATCCCGTGCGGCGCGGCGGGCAGCGGCCTCGTCCCGCCCGGTCGCATCCGGCATGCTCGCGCTCGACTGCACGTGCTCCCACTCCTGGCCGGGCGGCTGGGTGCTGCGGCCGAGCCACGTCGACACCCGCCCTCCGCGCGCGCCCTCCGCAGCAGCCTCGTCGACCAGATCCATCGCGGCCGGGTAGGCGCGGCGCAGTCGCGGAACCAGGCGTCCGCTCTCTCCGGTCGTCGCCCCGTACATGGCGCCGAGCATCGCGAGTTTCGCCTCCTGCCGCGTCGCTACGGCGCCGCTCTCGACGATTCCGGCGTAGAGATCCTTCCCCGCGCCGGCCTCGGTCATGGCGCGATCTCCTGCCATGGCGGCGAGTACCCGAGGCTCCAGTTGAGCGACGTCTGCGGAGACGAGGGTCCACCCCGGGTCGGCGCGGAGCGCCGGACGCAACTGGCGCGGGATCTGCAGGGCGCCGCCCCCGCTCGACGCCCAGCGGCCCGTCACCACGCCTCCGGGCACGTACACGGGTCGGTACCGGCCGTCGCGCACCCACTCGTCGAGCCACGCCCAGCCGTTCGCGGTCAACAGCCGGGCGAGCTTCTTGTAGTGGAGCAGCGGCGCGATCGCAGGGTGCTCGTGCTGCGCGAGCTCCCACTGGGAGGTTGAGTCGACCTCGATTCCCGCCGCCCGGAGCACCCGCAGCAGTCGTGGGGGCGAGTCGAGCGGGGCGTCAGGGCTCCCGAGTTCGCGTCGCACGATCGCTCCCACCTCGAGCATGCGCGCCGGTTTCGCATCGGGAGCGGGCCGGGGGCCGAGCGCCTCGGAGAGGACTCGGTCGTGCTCGTCGACGTCCCAGGGGACACCGGCCGCCGACAGCTCTGCGGCGATGAGGGCCCCCGCCGATTCTGCGGCGAGGAGCAGGCCGAGCCGCCCGGGCTCGCGCGCGCTGGCGAGTGCCGACCGCTGTCGGTCGAATTCGTCGAGCGCCTCCGCCAGGCCGTCGGGCACCCCGCGGGATCGCCGTGGTTCGGCGACCACGTCGAACAGGGTCGGTGGCGCATCGGCCGGCGGCGCGACCGGGGCGGTCTCGGCCTCGGGCGGCGCGTTCCACTCGGGCGCGCCCCGCAGCTGCGCCGGCTCTCCCACGGAGCCTGCGTGACGCAGAATCTGATGGCAGAGTCGGAGATCGTGGCATCGTTCGACGCGCACCCCGGCAGCGAGGAGCGGCGCGTACTGGCGAGCCGTGTCGTGCCAGACCCAGCGCAACGACGCCGCCCGTTCGCGCTGCTCGACGAAGTCGGCGAGCCGATCCAACGCGATCGAGACCGCGGCCGAACGGGCGCCATCGGGCGCGAGCTCGACCGCGCCCCAGCCACCGCGCGCGTCGCGACCGATGACGCACCAGCGGGCGGCTGTGCCATCGGCGGAGGATGCAGTGGCGAGTTCGGGCACGTTCTCACCGTAGTGCCGACCGCCGACAGTCGCCCCGGATGCTCTCGGGGCCGGCCCAGCGACTCGGCGCGGGAGCTCCCGCCGCCGCGATGTCCGTGGCCGCCAGTAGGCTCGCAGCATGGCGAAATCAAGCGGCGGATACACCTGCACCGAGTGCGGGTGGCAGACCTCGAAGTGGGTCGGGCGGTGCGGTGAATGCCAGCAGTGGGGCACCGTTGCCGAACAAGCTCGCGCCGGAGCATCGCTCGCGCGCACCACGCGTGCGGCCGCGCCCGCGGCCGGCCGGGAAGCGCGTCCCATCACCGAGCTGCAGGGCGATGCCGTGCGGCACCGGCAGACGGGAATCGGCGAACTCGACCGCGTGCTCGGCGGCGGGGTCGTGCCGGGAGCGGCGATTCTCTTCTCGGGGGAGCCGGGGGTCGGCAAGTCGACGTTGCTGCTCGATGCCGCGGCGCGCGCCGCATCGACTGGAGCGCGCGTGCTCTACGCGAGCGGGGAGGAATCGACGGGGCAGATCCGCATGCGCGCCGAGCGCACCGGGGCGATGCACGACACGCTGTACCTCGCGAGCGAGACGGATCTCGCGACCGTGCTCGGCCACATCGAGACCGTGGATCCCGCGCTCGTCATCGTCGACTCCGCGCAGACGATGGCGAGCGATCAGGTCGACGGCGGGGCCGGCGGCCCCGCTCAGGTGCGCGAGGTCGCGGCCGCGCTCATCAGAACGGCGAAAGAACGCGGAACACCGGTGATCCTCGTCGGGCACGTGACCAAGGACGGGTCGGTGGCCGGCCCGCGCCTGCTCGAGCACCTCGTCGACGTGGTGTGCCATTTCGAGGGCGACCGGCACACGTCGTTGCGGTTTCTGCGCACGCTGAAGAACCGCTACGGTCCGACCGACGAGGTCGGCTGCTTCGAGATGACGGATCGCGGCATCTCCGAGGTGCCAGACCCGAGCGGCCTGTTCCTGAGCCGCCCGGGGGCTCCGGTAAGCGGCACGTGCGCGACCGTCGCGATGGAGGGTCGACGCGCGCTGCCGGTCGAGGTGCAGGCGCTCGTCGCCAAGAGCGCGACCCCCAACCCCCGACGAGTGACGAGCGGCGTCGATCAGTCGCGCGTCGCCATGATCCTCGCGGTGCTCGAGCGGAGATTCGGTGCGCGTCTGCACGACCAGGACGTCTACGTATCGACGGTCGGCGGGGTGAAGCTCGCCGAGCCCGCGGCCGATCTCGCGATCGCGCTCGCGGTGCTCTCTGCGATCGCCGACCACCCGCTCCCGCATGATCTGGCGGCTTTCGGCGAGATCAGCCTCGCCGGCGAGGTGCGGCCCGTCGCGAGCGGAGCACAGCGCTCGTCGGAGGCCGCCCGGCTGGGGTACGTGCGGGTCGTCGACGCGTCAGTGGAAACCCTGGATCGCGCGAGGCGCAAAGCTGGGTTCTAGGGTCATCAGAGGGAGCTAGACTTGCACATCGTGAGCAACAACACCGTAGACGTCGTCCTCATCGGTGGCGGCGTAATGAGCGCCACGCTGGGTACGCTGATCAAGCAGGTCCAGCCCGATTGGTCTATCGAGATCTTCGAGTCCCGCACCGAGGTCGCGACCGAGAGCAGCAACGCGTGGAACAACGCGGGCACCGGTCACGCCGCCCTCTGCGAGCTCAACTACATGCCGGAGGGCAAGGACGGGAGCCTGTCGGCGGCGAAGGCCATCGACATTAACGAGCAGTTCCAGCTCTCCCGTCAGTTCTGGTCGTCACTCGTGGAGCGCGGCATCCTCGGAGAACCCTCCTCGTTCATCAATGCGACCCCGCACATGACGTTCGTGCGCGGGGCCGAGAACGTCGACTACCTCCGACGCCGCTGGGAGCTGCTGCGCACCGAGCCGCTCTTCTCCGACATGGAGTTCAGCGAGGACCCGGAGCAGATCGCGGAGTGGACGCCCCTGCTGGTCGACCGCCGTTCGAAGGACGAGGTCTTCGCTGCGACGCGTTCTGAGAGCGGAACCGATGTCGACTTCGGCGCTGTGACGCGCCAGCTCATCTCGCACCTCGTCTCAGAGGGGGCCGGGCTGAGCCTCGGGGCAGAAGTGCGCAAGCTCCGCCGGCTCGACGACGGCACCTGGGACGTGTACGTGCGCAACCGCTCCGGCTATACCACGACGATCGTGAACGCGAAGTTCGTCTTCGTCGGAGCCGGTGGCGGGGCGCTCTCGCTGCTGCAGTCCTCCGGCATCCCCGAGATCAAGGGCTTCGGCGGCTTCCCGATCAGCGGCAAGTTCCTGAAGACCAGCAATCCCGAGATCGTGCGCGCGCATCAGGCCAAGGTCTACGGGAAAGCCGCGGTCGGCGCACCGCCCATGTCGGTTCCGCACCTCGACACGCGCGTCGTGGACGGCGAGGAGAGCCTGCTCTTCGGGCCGTACGCCGGGTTCAGCCCGAACTTCCTCAAGAAGGGCTCGTGGTGGGATCTCCCCGGATCCATCCGGCCGCACAATCTCGGACCGATGCTCAAGGTCGGACTCACCGAATTCGCTCTCGAGAAGTACCTGCTCGGAGAGCTCCTCGCGAGCCGTGAGAAGCAGATGGAGACGCTTCGGGAGTACATGCCGACCGCGCGCACCGAGGACTGGGAGATGATCGAGGCCGGTCAGCGCGTCCAGGTCATGAAGAACGACCCCGAGAAGGGTGGCATCCTGCAATTCGGCACGGAGGTGATCACCGGCGGCGACGGAACGATCTCCGGCCTGCTCGGCGCATCTCCCGGCGCATCGACGGCGGTCTACGCGATGCTCGGCGTGCTGCGCAAGTGCTTCCCCGAGCAGTTCACGAGCACCTGCGAGTCCGTGTTCACCGAGCAGATCCCGGCGCTCAAGACGGGCGGCCTGAACCACGACCCCGAGCTCGCTGCGGCATCGCTCGCTCACACCTCTCAGGTCCTGGGCCTCGTACCGGCGCCCGCAGAGCACGTGACCGAGCAGGAAGCGGCCTCGACCGAGCAGGCGGCAGTGCGGTCCTGACCGTCCCGCCAGCGGTGCAGGGCGTCGCCCTGCGCTGCTCGGCGTCGCCCAGCTCGGCGTCGCCCAGCGCTACTCGGCGATGAGAGCTTCGACGAACTCCGCCGTCTCGGCCCAGCCCGTGACGGCGTGGCATGAGACGCCGAGTGCGAGCACCGGGTAGTCGTTGCCGTCCTCGTCGAGCCGATCGCCGACGAACAGCATGTCGCTGAGCGGGACCCCCGTGTATTCGACGAGCTTCTGCATGCCGTAAGCCTTATCGATCCCGCGACGCGTGATGTCGACCGAGGTGGAGCCACCGCTGCGCACCTCGAGGCCGGGCAGGCGGACCGCGACTGCGGCGCGGAGGGCGCTCTTCTTCACCCCCGTCGGGTCCCAGGCGTGCTTGACCTCCACCGGGGCGCGCTGGCCCAGAGCGGAGAAGGTGATCTGGGATCCGCGATCCTCCAAGACGTCCCCCCACGATTCCCGCTCCCAGAGGCCCAGACGCTCAGCCTCCTCGCGGAGGGCGGTCAACGCGTCGTTGCGCTCCTGCTCAGCGAGCTCCTCCTGATACACCGTCACCCACTGACCGCGCTCGCGCCGCTCGTACCTCGTGCCGCAGGTCGGAAGCAGGTGCAGCCGCCCGAGCATCTCCTCGGTCACGCTCGCCACCCCGTCGAGTTGCGTCACCAGCTGAGACTCGAACTGCTGGAAGTTGCCCCCCGAGATCACCGCGACGCTCGTGCGTTCGAGCAGCCGGGCGAACACCGCGAGCATGCGGGGGTCGAGCGGGGACTTCGAGGGTGCAAGGGTGTCGTCGAGATCGAAGGCGATGATGCGCGGGAGTTGAGTCACGTGAAGATTCTTCCACGTCGCGCCGCACAGACGGCTCGCCGGGAGCTCACGGCTCGGGAGACGGCTATTCGTCGTCCAGCGACGGCAGCGACGTCGCGTTCGCGTAGAAGCGCACGTCCACGCGTTCGAGCCCGGTGCCCTCGAACACGATGCGGTAGCTGCCAGGCGACGGCACCCGCGCCTCGTTCAGCGGGAAGACCATCGGAATGTACCCGAAACTGTCATTGCCGCCCCCGAGGCTGAACGTGCCCTCCACATTGAAGAGTTCAGCACCGCCGACAGCGGGCTCGCATCGGGCGCGGAAAGAGCGATCCGGATCCCCGCGACGCGCCTCGTTCTCGTCGTACTCGACGACCACGACGAGGGTCGCCCCGAGCATCGCCGGGTACTCCTCGCGGTTGATCGTGTTGATGAAGCCGGAGAGAACGCCGAGGGTTCCCTCACGAACGTTCGCCGCATCCGCGAGAAAGGCCGCTGCGACACGCATATGCGTCTCCTCTTCTACCTCGCGCTCACCGCGCGAAGTTGCTCAGCGCGGACCGCCCAGCGCGATCGGCGCGATGCTAGTGCTGCCCGGAGAAATCGATCGGCGACTCTCCGGTCACCGCGGAGACGACGACGAGCGCCAGTGTCGCCGCAGCCGTACCGACGAACACGACGCAGTAGAACAGTGCGACGGCGTCGAAGATCTTGTTGAACATCGTGGGCCTCTCTGGGTGGCAGCAGGTCGGATTCAGCCTACCGTGGACGGAGACGCGAGGAGACCCCCGCCCGGAGCGAATCGGCGTCGAGCGGCTCGTCTCGCGCAGCGCCGGTGCGCGTCTAGACTGAACCGGGTGACCCGACATTTTCTCCGAGACGACGATCTGAGCCCCGCCGAGCAGCGCGAAGTCCTCGAACTCGCCGCGCGACTCAAGCGAGAGCCGTTCTCGGAGCGTCCGCTGGAGGGACCGCGGTCCGTGTCCGTCTTCTTCGACAAGACGTCCACGCGCACCCGCTTCAGCTTCGCGGCGGGCATCGCCGAGCTCGGCGGATCGCCCATCATCGTGAACCCGGGTGAGGCGCAGCTCGGCGTGAAGGAATCGATCGGCGACACCGCGAAGGTGCTCTCGCGGATGGTGTCGCTCATCGTGTGGCGCACGTTCGACCACCGCGGACTGGAGGAGATGGCGGCCGACGCGAGCGTGCCGGTCATCAACTCGCTCTCCGACGACTTCCACCCGTGCCAGATCCTCGCCGATCTGCAGACCATTCAGGAGCGGAAGGGCGACCTCGCCGGTCTCACCGCGACGTACCTCGGGGATGCCGCGAACAATATGGGGCACTCCTATCTGCTCGGATTCGCGACCGCGGGCATGCATATCCGGATCGCGGGGCCGGCGGGCCACCATCCGCGTCCCGACATCGTCGCCGACGCCGAACGGATCGCCGCTCAGACAGGCGGAAGCGTTGAGATCTTCACCGACCCGGCGCGTGCCGTCTCGGGCGCTGACGCCGTGATCACCGACACGTGGGTGTCGATGGGCCAAGAAGCCGAGAAGGCCGAGCGCATCGAGACCTTCGGCCCGTATCGCGTCACCCCTGAACTCATGGCGGATGCCGCGAGCGATGCGATCTTCTTGCACTGCCTTCCCGCCTACCGGGAGTACGAGGTCGCGCCCGAAGTGATCGACGGAGGGCAGAGCGTGGTCTGGGATGAAGCGGAGAATCGCCTACACGCCCAGAAGGCACTCATGACCTGGTTGCTGGCGCAGGCGTAAGACGGAGAGAAGCAGAGATGACGAACGAACACGAGCAGTCCGCCCCGACCGAGACCGCCGGCAATCGCGCCGGTGAGAGCGGCGCCCTCTGGGGCGGGCGCTTCGCGAGCGGCCCCGCGCCGGCGCTCGCAGCCCTGTCGAAGTCGACGCAGTTCGACTGGATCCTCGCTCCCTACGACATCCGCGGTTCGAAGGCGCACGCGACTGCGCTCGCCGCAGCCGGGTATTTGAGCGAAGACGAGCTCGCCGAGATGCGAGCCGCGCTCGACGAGCTCGCAGCTCGCGTCGCGGACGGCCGCGCCGTTCCCGCCGCGGATGACGAAGACGTGCACTCCGCGCTCGAGCGACTGCTCATCGAAATCACGGGCGTGCAGCTCGGAGGCAAGCTCCGCGCCGGACGCAGCCGCAACGACCAGATCGCGACCCTGGTGCGTCTGTACCTCCTCGATCATGCCGCCGTGATCCGCGGCATGCTGCTCGACCTGCTCGACGCCATCGCAGACCAGGCGGCGGCGCACCCCGACGCGATCCTGCCCGGCCGCACCCATCTGCAGCACGCTCAGCCAGTGCTGCTGGCCCACCAGCTCGCGGCGCACGCCTGGCCGATCGTCCGCAACCTGGAGCGTCTCCGCGACTGGGCGTCCCGCGCCAGCGCCTCGCCCTACGGCGGCGGCGCCCTCGCCGGCTCCTCGCTCGGCCTCGACCCCCGGCTCGTCGCGACCGAACTCGGCCTCGGCGATCCGCTCGAGAACTCGATCGACGGCACCGCTGCTCGCGACGTGGTCGCCGAATTCGCCTTCATCACCGCGCAGATCGGCATCGACCTCTCCAGGCTCTCCGAAGAGATCATCCTCTGGAACACCAAGGAGTTCGGCTTCGTTCGCCTGCACGACGGCTATTCGACCGGCTCCAGCATCATGCCGCAGAAGAAGAACCCCGACATCGCCGAGCTGGCTCGCGGAAAGTCCGGGCGTCTGATCGGCAACCTGACCGGCCTCCTCGCGACGCTGAAGGGGCTGCCGCTCGCGTACAACCGCGATCTGCAGGAGGACAAGGAACCGGTCTTCGACTCGATCGGCCAGCTCGAGGTACTGCTCCCCGCGTTCACCGGCATGGTGGCGACGCTCACGTTCGACACGAAGCGGATGGCCGAGCTCGCCCCGCAGGGGTTCTCGTTGGCCACCGACGTCGCCGAGTGGCTCGTGAAGCAAGGCGTGATCTTCCGCGACGCGCACGAGATCTCCGGTGAACTCGTGCGTCACTGCGAGGAGCGGGGCATCGAGCTCCACGAACCGAGCGATGCCGAACTCGCGTCGATCTCGGCGCACCTCACTCCGGCAGTGCGCGAAGTGCTCACCATCGAGGGCTCTGTGAATTCGCGCGTGGGCGCCGGCGGCACCGCTCGCATTCGCGTCGACGAGCAGCTCGCCCGGCTCGCCGAGCGGATCGCTGAGTTCCGGGCCTGAGCCTCCGATGAGTGCGAGAGCGCCGCGCAACCCGTTAGTGGTCGTCGGTCTCTCGGTCGCATTCTTCGGCGTGCTCGCGGTCGTGATGGCCGCCGTGGCGATCTCGAGCGACGATCCATCGGGGTGGGGGTTCGCCGCGGTGAGCGCGGGCTTCGCGATCATGGGCGGCGCGGTCTTCACAATGGGTCCCGCCGATGCGCGAGGCAAGCGCTCCCCGGGCCCGGCGGGTTGGGTGCTGCTCCTCGTCGGGGCCGCCGTCATGTCGCCGGGGCCCGTGGCGCTGCACGCCGCCGGAACCGGCTGGGGCGAAGCGCTCGGCAGCGGCCGCAGGTCGGGATCCCTGTGGGTTCTGGCGATCCTGATCTGGGGCGGTGCGCTCGCGATAGTCGCAGCCGCTGTGCGCAGCGCAGTCCGCGCTGTGCACAGCAGGCGCGGTCGAGGCCGCCGTCACGAGTGATTCCCGCGCGCTCTCCCCGGGAGGAACAACGGCTCCGGTGAGGCGAATGAGCATGTTCAGCCCTCACGGACGTCGGATCTCTCACGGACGCGCGCTCCACGAAGACCGGGACGCGCGGTCCATGAGCGTCAGACGGTACGATGACAGGCGTGTCTGAACTGAACGATCGCACCGAGATCCTGGCCGCCCAGCGCAACGACGACAGCTTCGCCACCCTGTGGGAAGAGCTGGAGTGGCGCGGGCTGATCCACGTGTCGACCGACGCGGAAGCGCTGTCGACGCTGCTCGAGGGCGAGCCGTTCGCGTATTACTGCGGTTTCGATCCGACGGCGTCGAGCCTGCACCTCGGGCATCTCGTGCAGCTGCTGCTCATGCGCCGTCTGCAGCTGCGCGGTCACTTGCCGCTCGGCCTCGTCGGCGGGTCGACGGGGCTCATCGGCGATCCGCGCCCCACCGCGGAGCGGGTGCTCAATTCGCGCGAGACCGTCGCCGAATGGGTCGACTCGCTCGGTCAGCAGGTCTCGCGCTACCTGAGCTTCGAAGGGAAGAACGCCGCCCGGCTCGTCAACAACCTCGACTGGACCGCGCCGCTGTCGGCCATCGACTTCCTTCGCGAGATCGGCAAGCACTTCCGCGTCGGCACGATGATCAAGAAGGACATCGTTGCGAAGCGGCTGAACTCCGACGAGGGCATCAGCTACACCGAGTTCAGCTACCAGATTCTGCAGGGCCTCGACTTCCTCGAACTGTACCGGCAGTACGACTGCAAGCTGCAGTCGGGCGGCAGCGACCAGTGGGGCAACCTGACGAGCGGCACGGAGCTCATCCGCAAGGTCGAGGGCGCCTCGGCGCACGCGATCGGAACGCCGCTGATCACCAACGCCGACGGCACGAAGTTCGGCAAGAGCGAGGGCAACGCGATCTGGTTGAACCCGGAGATGTGCTCGCCTTACACCTTCTACCAGTTCTGGTTGAACCAGGCCGACGCCGACGTCGTCGATCGTCTCAAGGTCTTCACCTTCCTGTCGCGCGACGAGATCGAAGACTACGCGCGCCAGGTCGAAACCGAGCCCTTCAAACGCGCTGCCCAGAAGCGGCTCGCGCTCGAAGTGACGACCCTGGTGCACGGCCCGGCTGCGACGCAGGGCGCGATCGATGCCTCTGCGGCGCTGTTCGGCCGCGGCGACCTGACCGCACTCGATGAATCGTCGCTGCGCGGGGCCGTCTCCGAGCTGGCCCAGGCCACCGGCACCGTCGGAGCCTCGGTCGCACAACTCCTCGTCGACACGGAACTCGTGAAGAGCCTCGGCGAGGCTCGACGCGCGATCTCGCAGGGCGGAGTGTACGTGAACAACGCTGCGGTGGAGTCCGAGGATCGCGTGCTCGAGAGCGACGATCTGCTGCACGGCGCGATCGCGGTCCTGCGCCGAGGCAAGAAGACGCTCGCCGGCGTCGTGGTGGGGTAGGGTTCCGATGCGCATCGCTCTGCTGCAGGCGGCCGCAAGGCCGCTTGATCCCGACGCCAACCTCGCCGCCATTCGCGCGGCCGCGACCGACGCGCGGAGGGCCGGTGCCGAGCTGTTGCTCACACCGGAACTCTTCGTGACGGGGTACGCACCGGTCGAGCTCGCCGAATGGCTGAGCGCCGAACGCGTCGACGGCATCCCGAGCGCACTCGCAGCTATCGCGCGCGAGACCGGGGTCGCGATCGCCGCCGGGTTCCCGCTCGCCCGCGAGGACGGCACGTTCGCCATCGCCGCGGGTCTCTGGGACGTCGCCGGCGACGAAGTGCTGCGCTACGAGAAGGTGCATCTGTGGGGCGCCGACGAACGATTGGCCTTCACCCCGGCCGCCGATTCTCCCCGCATCGCCGACTGGAACGGGCGGCGCGTCGCCTTCCAGATCTGCTACGACATCGAGTTCCCCGAGCCCGCCCGTTTCGCGGCGGCGAACGGTGCTGATCTGCTCTTGGTGCCAACGGCGATCGACGGCGACTCGGCGTACGTGCCCGAGCTGCTCGTGCGCGCTCGCGCCGCCGAGAACCGGATCGTCGTCGCCTACGCCGATCACGCCGGAGGGATCTTCGCGGGCCTGAGCGTGGTCGCCGGATTCGAGGGCGCGGTGCTCGGAGCGTCCGGCGCCGATCCCGAACTGCTCATCGTTGATGTGCCGGATCCCGAGGCCTCCGACCCGGGTCGGCCGTCGGTGGGTGCTGGCGCGCTGTATCTGCAGGATCGTCGGCCAGAGGTGTACGCGGGCTGGCGCTGAGCCGATCGCCCTCGCCGTACTGCTCCTTCACGATCCTGAGGTTCGCCCACGTTTCGATGCGCTCGACCTCGGGGAGTGTGCGCAACCGGTCGGCCTGATCGAGGAGCTCCTCGTAGCTGTCGGCGGAGAGCGTCACGATGAGGTCGTAGTCTCCGATGGTGGTCGCGATGAACTCGGGGTCGAGGGAACGCACACTCGAGAGTGCGGCCGAGATCCTGCCCCGGATCTTCACACCGACCCCGATGGACGGGGTCTCCACGCGATCGGCGGCCCCGGCTCCATCGGGCGACGCGAGCGCGCCGCGCACCGGAATGCCGACGACCTTCACCGCTCCGTCGCGCGTCAGACGCTCGAAGCGGAGACGCGCACCGCTGGGGGAGATGCCCGCCGCCTCTCCGAGCTCGCGGAACGAAGCGCGACCGTTGCGCTGCAGATGACTCACGAGCGCACGGTCGGCCTCGTCGACGACGAACGACGTCCGTCCGGTGCGGAGCGGGGAGTACCGGTTGACCTCGATGCTCTCGTACAGATGCGTGCGCACCTCCTGCACCCCGGGCAGCTCCCGAACCCGGTCGACGGTGGAGCGCAGGTGCGGGTCCGCGCCGACGCGCACTTCGACGTCGATCGAGTAGTGGCCGCTGATGTCGGCGACGAAGGTCGACTCTGGCATCGCCGCGAGGGCCGATCTGACCGGAGCGATGGGCCCGGAAACGGAGAGCTGCAGGTAGGCGAAGCGCTCGAGCCCCAGCAGATCGGGGCTGATCGACACGGTCAACCGCAGCTCGCCGCGCGTGATCGCGCTCTGCACGATCTGGGTCACCTGTCGGCGACTCACACCGAGCTCAGCTGCGATCCGCGAATAGCTCGCGCGTCCGTTCTCTCGCAGACCGCGGAGCACGCGCCGGCGCAGTTCAGCAGATTCGACCGGATGCTCCATCGCTGACTCCCTAGCCGCCTCGATCGGGCTGCGCAGATGCGCAGCCCAGAAGCGCAATTCTATGGCTCTCGCGCACATTCTGTCCGTTCTCTGGACGTTTGCGCATCCGTGCGACCGGACGACGAACGAAATGCCCCGAAGTCACCTAGGCTGGCTCCGTTCTCCGCGTGAGCGGAAGCGGGATCACACGGATACACAAGGAGGTCTGTCCCATGAACACGGATACTCGGCTCGCTGAAGAGCTCGAGCGTCGACTGACGCACATCGAAACGGTCGAGGCGGACGACCCGGTGCACGCCAGGCTCGGCGGCGGCAGCCTCGCGCTCTTCCTGAGCGTCGTCGGCGTCATCGCACTCGCCTCGTGGATCGCAGGTGTGCTGTGAGCGGCGCCGCAGACGAGCGTCCCAGCGCAACAGCCTCCGAGCTCACCGAGACGCAGGCGCTGCGCGTCGAAGCGGCCGTCGCCGAGGAGGCGACCTTCGGATCGCTACCGCTGACGAAGAGCGAACGCACCTGGCGCGCCACCGACTTCAGCTGGGTGACGCTCAGCCTGGCCATCGCCACGTGGGCGTTTCTCACGGGCGGTTCGACGGTCCTGCTAGTCGGATTCGGCGACGGCATCGCGGCGATGCTCCTCGGCAATACGCTCGGACTCGCCATCATGGTGCTCGGCAGCGTGCTGCTCAGCCAGCGTCTCGGCGTGGAGCAGTATCGCGCACTGAAGTCGGTCTTCGGCGCTGTCGGCGTCGCCATCGTCGTGTTCACGGTCGTGCTCGTCACCGAGATGGGGTGGAGTTCGCTGCTCGGCATCATGTTCGGCCGCGCGTTCACCGAGATCTCGAACCAGGCGTTCGGCACGGAGTTCAACGTCGAAGGTCCCGTCGTCACGATCTTCGCGCTCGCGGCCATCCTGGGCGGCTGGTTCTTGCTCTCACGCGGCCCGGTCGCCATCAGCAAGCTCAACCGCTTCGTCGCACCCGGCCTCCTCATCATCGTGGCCCTCATGATGGTGCTCCTCATGTCGCAGCACTCCTGGGCCGACCTGTTCGCGGCCGAGCCGTTGGCCCCGTTCGAGGACGAAACCCTGAACTTCGCGATGGCCGTTGAATTCAATCTCGGCGCGGGACTGTCGTGGTGGCCCGTGATGGGCACGCTCGCCCGACTGACCCGCGGCCCGAAGGCGGCGCTGTGGCCCGCGTACGGAGGGATCTTCATCGGGACAGTAGTCGCTCAGCTGGTCGGCATGGCCGCAGCGCTCATGCTCGGGGCCGCAGACCCGACCGCCTGGATGGTGCCGCTCGGCGGCCCCGTGCTCGGCATCCTCACGCTGCTGTTCGTCGGGTTCGCGAACGTCACCAGCATGGCGTCGATCGCGTATTCGACCGTCCTCGCGATCAAGCAGTCGAGCGGACGGGCGCTCTCCCGACTCCGATGGCCGGCGCTGTGCGCCGTCTTCCTGTTCTTCCCGGCGGTGCTCGCACTGTTCCCGAGCTTCATGTACGGGCAGTTCATGACGTTCGTCGTGATATCGGGAGCGTTCATCGCCGCGATCTGCGGGGTGATCATCGCCGACTACCTGATCCTCCGCCGTCAGAACGTTCCCGTGCGGGCGCTCTACGCGACCGGGGTCGAAGATCCGCTGCGCTTCACCGGCGGTGTGAACCTCGCCGCGATGATCGCAGTCGCGACCGCTTCGATCTTCTACCTCTGGGTGTACAACCCCATCACCCTCGAGACGCTGCCGATCTTCCGATACGCGACGGCGACCGTGCCGACCATCGGCATCGCGATCGCGGTCTACCTCCTCCTCAACTGGCTGCTCTACGTGCGCCGCGGCCGCGGCGCGTACGGCCAGACCGATCCGTTCGCGGCCGCCGGAAGGAAGTAACGATGACTGAGCCGAAGCAGGTGCGCGCCGCCGTCTACCGCGGCACCGAGGGCGACCGGCTGTCGGTCGAGACGATGACCCTGGCGGGCCCCGAGCACGGCGAGGTGCGCGTCACGGTGCGCGCGGCCGGCGTCTGCGGATCCGATCGGCACGTGCTCGACGGTGAATGGCAGGTGCCGCTGCCGGCAGTCATGGGGCACGAGGCCGCCGGAGTCGTGGAAGCCGTGGGCGCCGGAGTGCGCGGGCTCGAGATCGGAGACCACGTGGTCATCGCGTGGCACCAGGCCTGCCAGCGGTGCGGGGAATGCGCGGGGGGAAAGCCCTGGGCGTGCACGCGGGCCAAATCGAACGACTCGCTGCTGCCCGACGGCACGACCCGGTGGAGCGACGGAGCCGACGGCGCCGCGGCCTACCCGTACCTGGCGACCGGTGCCATGGCCGAGGCGATCGTCGTGCCGGAGTTCGCGGCGATCAAGATCGACGAGCGCGTGCCGTTCGACGTGGCCAGCCTGATCGGATGCTCGGTTGGCACCGGCTACGGCGCTGTGGCCAACAACGCCCGCGTGGTCGCGGGTGAGTCCGCGGTGGTCGTGGGCGCCGGCGGCGTGGGGCTGTCCATCATCTCGGCGCTGCGTCTCGCGGGAGCCAACCCGATCGTGGCGGTCGACGTGTCGGAGGCCAAGCTCGCCGAGGCCACGCGAGCCGGGGCGACACGCACCGTGCTGAGCGGCGACGATCTCGTAGAGCAGGTGCGCGAAGCCACGGGTGGCGGGGCCGACGTGGCCTTCGAGGCGATCGGCCGCGTGCAGACGATGCAGCAGCTGCCGGAACTGATCCGGCCCGGCGGCCGCGCCGTATTCGTCGGCCTGCCGCCGGAAGGGCAGAGCGTCGAGATCGACGGTCTGCTGCTCGCGTATGAGGGGAAGACGATCATCGGCTCGAACTACGGCGGACTCGTTCCCGCGCGCGACTTCCCGCGCGTGGCCGGAGCCTACCTCTCCGGTGCGCTGCCACTCGACGACCTCATCAGCGCGCGCGTCGGACTCGACGAGGTCAACGAAGCCTTCGACGCCATGCGGCGCGGGGAGCGCACGCGCAGCGTGATCCTCTTCGGGGAGTAGTCGGGCCGGGCGACTCGCCGCCGCGACTGCTCGCTTCGCCCCTGCTCGCTGCGACTGCTCGCTGCGACTGCTCGACTGCTCGAAAGCGCGATTCGGCACCGTTCCCCACTTGGGAAGGTGCCGAATCGCGCTTTCGGCGCGGGCCGCGGGGGCCGCGGGGGCGCGGGGACGCGGGCCGCGGGAGCGCGGGCCGCGGTGCAGTCGCCGTGGATCCGTCGCCCAGGATCCGCCGCCGAGGATCCGCCGGATCCCGCCCGAACGGATCAGGCGGAGCCGCTCCAGGCGGCCGGCACGAGTACCCATACGGCCTCGGCGCCAGCGGATCCGGCGGTCCAGGTGTGCGGCGCGCGACCGGGAAAGGTCAGCGTATCCCCGGCCTGCAGCGCGACCTGGCGATCGGCGAACGTGATCTCGAGGTCGCCCGAGATGACGTGCAGCGACTCGAGGCTGCAGTTGACGGTGTAGAGCTGGTCGCCCCCGCTCGCCTCGGGCGCGAGGGTGGATCGCAGCACCTGGACGCGGTCCTCCGAGCGCGGCGTGACGAGGCGCTCGTCGGCACCGGTGCCGCCCATGTTGATGGCGGGTGCGGTGTCGAGCGGAATGAGCTGCAGCTCGGGCTCTTCGAAGAGGTTGCCGATCGGCATCGAGAGCGCTTGACAGAGCTGCACGAGGGTTGGCACACTCGGCATGGTGTCGTCGCGCTCGACGCGGCTGATGAACCCCTTGGTGAGGCCGGTGGCCCGCGCGAGCTGTTCGAGGGTGAGGCCCTGGGCGAGACGGGACGATCGGAGCTTGGCGCCGATGCGAATCGCCTCGACCGCTGCGGTCGGGTGGATCGGTCGCATGCGGTGCCGCCCTTCCCGTTGACCTCTCTGCGAACTCCAGCCTATAGTGAATGCGAGTTCACCCATAGAACTCACTTGTTTACTTATACGCAACTTTGGAAGGACGAGTCGCATCGTGACCTCTCACACGCCTCAAGGCCCCGTCGACGCGAGCCAGACCCCCCGGTACGCAGGCATCGCCACGTTCGCGAAGCTGCCCCGCATCGAAGACGTTCCGTCCGCCGACATCGCCGTCGTGGGCGTGCCCTTCGACTCGGGCGTGAGCTTCCGACCGGGTGCGCGTTTCGGCCCGTCCCACGTGCGAGAGGCCTCGCGACTCCTGCGCCCCTACAACCCGGCGCAAGACGTCTCGCCGTTCAACGTGAAGCAGGTGGTCGACGCCGGTGACATCGTGGCGAACCCGTTCAGCCTCGATGAGGCCGTGCGTCAGGTCGAAGAGGCGGCGACCGAGCTCGGCGAGCGCGTGGACAAGATCGTCACCATCGGCGGCGACCACACCATCGCTCTGCCGCTGCTGCGGGCCATCAATAAGAAGCACGGCCCCGTCGCGGTGCTGCACTTCGACGCGCACCTCGACACCTGGGACACGTACTTCGGCGCCCCCACCACGCACGGCACCCCCTTCCGCCGGGCGTCCGAGGAGGGTCTCATCGACCTCACCGCCTCCATGCACGGCGGCACCCGCGGGCCGCTCTACGGCAAGAGCGACCTCGAAGACGACGTGAAGCTCGGCTTCCAGATCGTCACCAGTGAGTTCGTCGAAGAGCACGGCATTCCCGCGGCGCTCGAGAAGATTCGCGAGCGCGTCGGCGACAAGCCGCTCTACATCTCGATCGATATCGATGTGCTGGATCCGGCTCACGCCCCCGGCACCGGCACGCCCGAGGCCGGAGGCCTCACGAGCCGCGAGATGCTTCGGCTCATTCGTGGTCTCGCCGATCTCCAGATCGTCGGGGCCGACGTCGTCGAGGTGGCGCCCGCCTACGACCACGCGCAGATCACCGCCGTCGCCGCAAGCCACGTCGTGTACGAGCTCGTGAGCGCGATGGCTGCACGCGACTGACGCCCCACCCCGCCCAGACACGCAACTCATGCCAATGGAGGCACCCATGCACACCCCAGATCAGGCAGCCGTCATCGCGGCCGCCGACGCCATCATCGAGGCGTTCGCCGCGACCGATACGGAGGCGTACTTCGCCGGCTTCGCCTCCGATGCGACGTTCGTCTTCCATCCCGAGGCCGCGCGGCTCGACTCGCGCGCCGAATACGAAGAGCTGTGGGGCGGGTGGGTCTCCTCCGGGTGGCGCGTGACCTCGTGCACCTCGACCGAGCGGCTCGTGCAGACCTTCCCAGGCGGTGCGGTCTTCAGTCACACCGTGGCGACGAGCATCGACTCCGCCGAGGGCCCCGCCTCGTACGTGGAGCGGGAGAGCATCGTCTTCCGAGCCGACGACGCGCAGCCCGACGGGCTCATCGCGATCCACGAGCACCTCTCGACGGTGCCTGCTCAGCCCGTGCCCGCCCCCGCCGCGACGGCCCCTGCCGCAGCGACCGCTACGGAGGTCTGAACATGACCAGCCCTGAAACCATGGCCGTGAATCTCGACGGCCAGCACGATTCGGCCGGCCCCGTGCGCGGCACTCAGTCATTGCTGCACATCGGCATGATCTGGCTCGCCGCGAATCTCGTGGTGACCACCCTCCTCACCGGAACGCTCTTCACTCCGGCGGTCTCGTTCGGCACGGCGAGCGCCATGATCGTCGTCGGCACGCTCATCGGCGTCATCGTGCTCGTGCTCATCGGCAACATGGGCACGCGCACGGGGCTCCCGACGATGGCGCTCACGCGCGGATCCTTCGGCATTCGCGGCAGCATCTTGCCGGCAGCTGCGAACCTCATCATTCTGATGGGGTGGAGCTGGGTGCAGGCCATGCTCGCGGGCGTCACCGTGAACTACCTGGTGCACGAGGCCACCGGCTTCTCGAATCCGATGCTCTTCTCCGCACTCTGCCAAGCGATTGTCGTCGTGCTGGCGATATTCGGTCATACCGGCATCTCTCGCGTCGAGCCCTGGCTCGCCCTCGCGATCCTCATCGTCATGGGCTTCGTCTTCACCGCCGCGTTCAGCGCGTTCAGCCCCGGTGAGTTCGCCGCCCTGCCCGTCGACGCGTCGCTGGGCGGCACCCCGTTCATCACGCTCGACATGGTCATCGCCACGGCGATCTCCTGGACCGTGCTCTCGGCCGACATGAACCGGCACGCGAAGAGCAGCACCGCCGGCATCGTCGGTTCGGGCATCGGGTACACGCTGTCGACGACCATCGCGATGTTCCTGGGCCTGGTCGCGTTCAGCGCAGTGCTGCTGCGCGGGGACGAGGCGACTCCGTTCGACCCATCGGTCATCGTGGCAGAGTTCGGCTGGCCGCTCGGCATTGCGATCTTCCTCTCCGTCATGGCGACCAACACCATGGTCGTCTTCGGCATGGTGACGTCGGTGGTCAACGCGCAGTCGAAGTGGCACCTGCGCTTCCTACCCACCGCGATCGTGCTCGGCATCATCTCGATCATCGGCTCGACATTCCTCGGCCTGCTGAACCAGTTCACCGACTTCCTCTTCATCATCAGCGCGTTCTTCGTGCCGGTGTTCGCGATCATGATCGCCGACTACTACCTGCTGAAGCGCCGCGGATACTCGCGCCAGATTCTGCACGAGCGCCCCGAGAGCCGGTACTGGTACCGCGGCGGCGTGAACTGGGTCGCCGTGATTGTCTGGGTGATCGGTGCGGTGCTCTCGTACGTGCTGGCCTACGTCGCACCGAGCCCGATCGGCGCGAATATTCCCGCGTTCATCGTCAGCTTCGGGCTGTATCTCGGTCTGATGCTCGGGATCGGACGCCGTGCCGGGCTGGGCCTCATCGATCCGCGTGATTCGCAGCCGACCGGGCACCTGCTCGACGGAGCAGACGAAACCGCAGCGCTTCGGCTCGGCAACTGACGTGACCGTTGTCGACCTGAGCCACCCGATCGTCTCGGGTATGCCCGTGTACCCCGGCGATCCCGAGGTGTTGATCGCCCCCGCGCTCACGGTGGACGCAGACGGGGTGGCGGTGGCGCGCCTCGACATGGGGTCGCACACCGGCACCCACCTCGATGCACCCGCGCACTCCGTCGTCGGCGGTCGCACCGTCGACGAGATCCCGCTCGAGCTGCTGACCGGCGCGGCGCGCGTCTTGCGGGTGGGGCCGGCCCCGGCAGTTGCGGGGGAGTCGATCACCGCTGAGCGACTCGCGGCCGCGATTCCGGATCACCTGCCGCCGATCGTCTGCATCGCAACCGGGTGGGACGTGCATTTCGGCGGGGACGCCGCGCATGCGCACCCGTCGATCTCGCTCGATCTCGCCCGCCTGCTGTGGGCGCGCGGTGCGCGCGTACTCGGGGTGGACTGTTTCAGCCCGGACGCGACCGAGGTGGCGGGCGAGGGCGTGGGAGCCGGGGCCGGCATGCCGGTGCACGAGTTCTGGCTCGGCAACGACGGGGTGATCGTCGAGAACCTTGCGCGACTGGCTGAGCTGCCCGAGGCGGTGGAGATGTCGTTGCTTCCCCTGCGCGTCGATCAGGCGGATGGTTCGCCGATTCGCGCCGTCGCATTCACGGAGTGATCGCCCGAGCGTCGTGCGATGACAGCGCCGCCCTTCTTCGGAGGGGCGGCGCTGACGTGTACCTGGGCGGAGAGCCACCGCAGAGCACTCGCGACGCGCCCGGAAAACCGGCATTTCGGCGGATTTCGCCGGTTTCTCGCGCGGTGGGGCGGTGCGAGCATGCGGGTGTCGGGGTGGTGTCGTGCGGGTGAATTGGCGGATTCGTGCGGAGACACGCCCGGGATGCTGCGTGGTGTTGCTGGTCGAGGCGCGGGGGCC
>NZ_JBFBML010000015.1:0-60090 GCF_040687075.1 Leucobacter sp. NPDC077196 | reverse complement strand
GCACCTAGAAGACCCGAAAACGCGCGACAGCACCAGGCCTCCGGAATTGGGTACCAACTGGGTGGACTAGGCGTACCAACTCAGACGATCTGCCAGTGCTGCCCGGTGTGCGTGCTGCAGGAGCGATCCGAACGAGCGATTATCAGTTCCGCCCAGCTGCGCTACCGAGCAGTCCATATTCAAGCTTTGAAGCTTCTCCTGGTTTCTCGAAGGTGCTTGGCGCAACGGATTTGGCCACTGGCTTGTACTTGTCATCGGACGCAGCTGAGGCCGTCGGCACTTTACCCGGAGGTGCAGTCTTCCTTACAACCGGGACTGCTGAAGTCGCTGGCACGTTCGATTGGCCGTCTGACGGACGGCAAGGGGGCCTCGGATATTCGGCTATCGCTCCTGTCCCGAACACTGCGCCATACGACGAGTGCTGGGTGGATAGTTGGCCACAATCTGACGAGTTGCGCGACGTACTTCTCACGTCCCTTAGCTACGAAAGTGACGCCAATGATGTCAATCCGCAGGTCGAGCAGGTCAACGGTACTTTGGGAACTAACATCGATTGGTCAACTCGTTACCTAGAGCGTCTACCACTATCCGCGCCGTGGGCTGCAGCAGTAGTCGGACTTTTCGTCGGAGGCATTTCAGTTCGAGTGCGGCGCCTCCAACTCGCGAGTGATCTCCACGCGGGGCTCAAGCGAAGGGACCTAGTCGCAGTAATTTCTGTAGAGTTGCTAGCGCCCATTTTCCTGGTGTGGTCGACCATAGCCGCGGCCACAGCCATCACCCTGACGGATGTTGCGTTGGTCGATCGCGGCCCTCTGCAGATTCAGTCCTTTTCCATCGCAGTTATGGGAACGGTCGGGTTTGCAATGGGAACTCTCTCCGGCCTTCTGCGCACGCGTGAGAAGCATCTGTTTAAGTACTTCAAGGCGCGATGACAGTAAGCGATATCCCCAGGCAGACAAAGTAGCTACGACCGAAGCACTGATGGAGACGGCACCTGCGACGCGCGCGCCGCGTCCTTCCGATGATGACCTGCGCGTTGTGCAGTCAATTTTCGCAAGGCGGCAGAAACGCCCCCCGCTCAACCCTGCTCGAGCAGGGCGGCCGCGAACATCGGGCGCGAGGCATCCGTGCTCGGCGGGTGGAAGAGCCCGGCCGTCGCGTCGCGCAGGAGCCGTCCCGCCTCGCTACCCGAATCGAAGCCGGATCCGCCCGAGCAGGCGAGCGCCGTCTCTGCCGCCCGGCGCGCGGCCTCGCTCGCCCCGATTCGCGCCGCGACAAGGCGCGGCGGCCAGCCGGCACCGTGATCGACGAGCTCGTCGAAGTCACGGGTGTACGCGTCGAGCTGTGCCGGTACGGAGAGGAACTCACGATACGCATCTGCGAGCCGCGTGCGCCACTCGGGCACCTCGGCGAGCGAGGCGTCACGCGATGCCGATCGGCGCCGGTGCAGCGCTTCGGCCGCCACCGCGAGGGCCCGCCGCGCGACGCCGGCGTACACGGAAGCCACGAGCAGTTGGAAGTTGCTCGTGATCGCGAACGTGAGCAGGTCGGGCGTGCGACCGGGGGCGATGCGTCGCGCCACTCGATCTGAGCGCATCACGGCACCTTCGAGCCGGGTCGAACGACTCTGCGACGCGCGCATGCCGAGCACGTCCCAGTGCTCCGACACCGTGATGCCGGGCGACGTGCGCTCGATGAACCCGAAGACGAGCTGCGGATCGCCCGGATCGCTCGCATCCAGCCCGTGGGCGATGAGACGGGTCCACACCGGTGTGAGCGAGGTGAAGATCTTGGTTCCGGTGAGGAGGTACCCGCCGTCGGCCTGGGGCTCGGCGACGGTGTTCGAGCCCTGCAGCACCCAGTCATTCGCGGGTTCGCTGATGCCGAACGCGAAGATCTCGCCCGCGGACGCCTCCTCGAAGACGTAGCCGAGCGAGCGATCCCCGCGCGCGAACATCGCCGCGGCCACGCCCGTGCACATGAGATGCATGTTGATGCCGAGCGCGGTGCCCGGTGCCGCACCCGCGAGGCGCTGCTGCAGGCGCGAGACCTCGTGCAGCGACAGGCCGGGCCCGCTGAACTCGGCCGGCACGAAGAGCTGCAGGTACCCGCGTTCGCGCAGCTCGATCAGATCGTCGTCGAAGAACCGATTCTCCCTGTCGACCACGGCAGCGCGTTCGCGAAACCGCTCGAGCAATTCGTCTGGCAGGTACTGTTCGGCAAGCTCGGCGTGCCTGAGTTCGCGATCGGTCATTGCGTCTCCTGTCTGATCGTGCGGCCCTCGGCCGCACTGACCCCCTCCTCGCGCAGCAGAATCGCCCCGTTGTGCCCGCCGAACCCGAAGGAGGTCGAGAGCACCGTGCGGATCTCCGCCGATCGCGCTCGACCCGACACCACATCGAAATCGGGAAATTCGGGGTCGGTGAGATTGAGCGTCGGCGGGATGCGCTGCGCGCGCAGCGACTCCACCGAGATCACGGCTTCGACCACGCCCGCCGCACCGAGCAGATGACCGGTGCTCGACTTGGTCGCGGTGACCGGCACCGTGCGTGCGCGCGCTCCGAGCGCTGCATCGAGCGCCGCGAGCTCGGCGGCGTCGCCCGCGGGCGTTCCGGTGCCGTGCAGGTTGACATGGTCGACGGCGTCGGGCGAGACCTCTGCGTCAGCGAGACACTGCACCACCGCGCGGGCGGCACCGCGACCCTCGGGATGCGGCGCTGTTGCATGGTAGGCATCGCTCGACGCCCCGAACCCCGCAAGTTCCGCGAGCGGCGCCGCACCGCGCGCCGCAGCGTGCTCCGCCGACTCGAGCAGGATCGCGGCGGCTCCCTGCGACATCACGAAGCCGGATCGCGCCCGATCGAACGGGCGGCTGGCCTGCTGCGGCGCCTCTTCGAAGCCTGCGGCGAGCGCGCGCAGGTTCGCGTTCGAGGCGAGGTTCACGGGGCCCAGGCAATCCTCCATACCGACGACCAGCACCGCGTCGGCGTACCCGTGGCGGATGCGCCGGAGCCCCTCGCCGAGCGCGATGGCCCCGCTCGCGCAGGTCGCCGACACCCCCTGCGCGGGGCCCGTCGCCCCGTACCGTTGCGACAGGAGCGCAGCCGCGGCATCTGGCGCCCCGTATACGGCGAGCGCCAGGGGAACCGCTCTCGGGCCCCTGGCATCGAGCGCGCGGGTGGCGGCCTGCATGGCGTCGACGGGGCCCGACCCGGTCGCCGCGATGATCGCCACGCGATCCTCGTCGCCCGCGAACACCTTTCCCGCTGTGAACGCCTCGCCACGCGCACCGAAGGCGTCTTCGCCGATCAGTCCCGCGTGCCGCAGCGCCTCGTCGGCTGCGGCGATCGCCCAGAGCTGCACGGGGCTGAGACGTCGCATGAGTCCGGTCGGTACGAGACCCTCGGCGTCGAATCCCTCGATCCTGCCCCCGATACGCACCGGCAGCGCATCGAACTCCGGCCCGTCCAAGCGCTGGATCGCACTGCGTCCGCGCACCACCGCGTCCCACAGCGCTCCGACGCCGATCCCGCTCGGCGTCACGGCCCCCATGCCCGTGACGACGACCCGGCGCCCACGCGCGGCGGCGCTCACAGGCGCACCGCCGATCCGTCGGCGATGCGCTCGGCCGTCTCCCCGCGACGCACCTTGCCGCCCACGGTGCGGGGCAACTGGGGCAGCGAGAACCAGCGGCGAGGCACGTACTGCGGAGCCAGGCGCTCCGAGGCCCATGCGGCGAGCGCCTCGCGATCCGGCACCGCTTCACCGTTCGCTTCGACGACCAGAGCGACGATGCTGCCGAGCGACGCGTGCGGGAGCGCCACGGCGATCGCGGCCCCGATGCCGGGCGCCGCCGCGAAGGCGCGATCCACCTCGGGCAGCGAGACCTTGTGCCCGCCCGTCACCGCGACGTCACCGGCGCGGCCGAGCAGATGCAGCTTGCCGGCGACGAGTCGGGCCTGGTCGTGCACGGTCGCCCACCCGCCGGCGCCGCGGAGTACGTCGTCGGTCGTGCCTGCGAGGTAGCCGTCGGAGCAGGCGGCAGCACGGATCCAGAGCGTGCCGGCACGCCCCTCCGGCACCACGCGCCCCGACTCGTCTCGCACGCTCGCATCGATGCCGGGGTAGATCGCGATCGCGGTGCCGTCGCCGTCGCGGCTGTCGCCGATGAACCCGATCTCGGCGGCACCGTAGTAGCTGATGAGACGCGTCTGCGGCAGCGCGCGGGCCAACCCTTCGCGAATCGCTGCCGGAAGGTTCGCTCCACCGGTCACGACGAGCTCGAGCCGTTCGAACGCTGCGGGATCGCGTCGGGCGGCGTCCGTCAGCGCTTGCACCACTGCCGGCACGGCCACCACTCGGGTGATGGCCTCATCGCGCACGCGAGCCGCCACGCCGAAAGGATCGAACGCGTCTGCGACGTGCACGCTGCCGCCCGTCGCGAGGCACTCGATGACGGCGTAGAGCGTCAGGCTGTACGAGACCGGACCCGGGGCGAGCGTCGCTACGTCGGGCAGCGGTTCGAGGTGCGCGCTCGACACCGCGACGTTCTGTCGGTACTGCTGCCGCGTTTTGAGGAACGCTTTCGGGCGGCTCGTCGTTCCAGAGGAGAAGAGCAGGAGGAACGCTTCGTCGCCGTCGCGCACTGCGGGCGGCGGAGCCGGATCGATGGCCCGCTCGCGATCCGCGAACTCTGCAAGGGTCAGGATCGTGCCGCCCCAGCCGCTCTCCGCGAGCGCTGCCGCGAGATCGGCCGAGTCGGAGACGATGACCCCGATACCCGTCGCGAGCACCACGCCCACGCGATGCTCCAGCGGCCAGCGCGGATCGATCGTCGCCGACACCGCGCGGTAGCCCGCGAGGGACGCGACGAACCGTGCCGCAGCGAAGGCGGAGTCGACGCTGATCGCGCTGATGGGAATGCCGCCGGTTTCGGGAGCAGGAGCTGGCGCCGCCGACCGGGACGAGGTGGCAGCGTGCAGCGCATCGATCACCGCGAACGTGCGACGCGAGTGCTCGACCAGTTCGCCGTAGGTGAGCGCCCGCCCCTCCCCCACGATCGCGAGTTGCTCGGGGCGATGATCCGCGACGCGCAGCATCGCCGACGTGATGGGCATGCGCTCAGTCTACGCTCCGCCTCGGACCCTTTCTCTCACACCCGAACGCGGCCCGAGCTGGCGTTCAGGAGGCCAGTCACACGGTACGGAATCACTTCACGCAGAAAGAGGCTCGTCGAGGTGCGGGTGATGCCGGGGCACAGGCGGATCTCTTCGCTGACGCGGTACAGATCGTCGGGGTCGCGCGCCACCACGCGCAGCAGGAGATCGGTGCTGCCCGCGGGCGCGAAGCACTCCAGCACCTCGGGGATGTTCGCGAGCGCGGCGACCGCAGCACTGATCTGATGCTGATCGAGTTCGACCTGCACGCTCGCTCCCACCGGTCGGCCGAGCGATGCGGGCGTGACCCGGGAACTGTGGAGGCGCAGCGATCCGGCCTCCTTCAGCTTTTCGAGCCGCGCCTGCACCGTGCCGCGCGCCAAGCCGAGTTTCGAGGCGATCATCGCCGTCGGCATGCGCGCATCCTGATCAAGCAAGAGGAGAATTCGTCGGTCGGTCGCGTCCAGCTCATTCATTCTGACCACTTTCTGCTTGGTTTCGTCTTTGCACATTGATCATATCGATCAATTGGCGTGATGTCGCTTGCGCAGATCGACCCGGTACGATGAACTCATTCATGTGCAGGCGGACACCCCCGCCGCACTCGGATCAACGCCCGCACCACCCCGCGGGCTGAACCACCGGACGCGCCACCCCTGCGCCCGAAGAAGGAGCCCGCCATGCGCGCGAACGCATCAGCGACCGCAACACCATCGCTCAGCACCCCGAGCACCCTGCCCTCGTCCCAGGCACGAACTTCTCCGGCTCCGTACGCAGCGCTGCACCGCCCGCGGGCCCGCGTCGCACTCACCTCGCTGGCACTTTTCGCCCTGCTCGTGAGCGCGAATCTCAGCACTCCGCTGTTTCCGCTGCTCGAGACACAGCTGCAGACCGGATCGCTCGGCATCTCGATCGCGTTCTCGAGCTACGTGCTCTCGCTGATCGTGGGCTTGATCCTGTTTCGCCACGTCGCCGACCGGGTCAATCGCCGCACCGTGCTCATCGCGGCACTCGCGGCCGCCGCGCTCGCCACCGCGGCCCTCGCCTTCGCGCCGACGCTCGGCTGGTTCTGCGTCGCCCGCGCCGTGCAGGGCATCGCGGTGGCGTGCGCGACGGGCACCGGCTCCGGTGCCCTGCGCGTGCTGCTTCCCGGGCGCCCGGCCCTCGTCGGGCGCCTGACACTGCTCGCAACCTCGGGCGGCGTCGCTGCCGGGCCCGTGGCGGGCGGCGTGCTCTCGCTCATCGGCGTGCCGCTGCACACCCCGTACCTCGCCGTGGCGATCGTGCTCGCCGCGCTCGTCCCCGTGATCATCGCGGTCGCACCGCACGACGAGTGCGCGCCGCACATCGCGGGGATCGCACTCGCCGACGCGCCCGATCCTCGCCCTGACGCTCCCGGCTCGAGCGGCCGCAACGATCCCGCTGCCGCCCGCGCATTCCGCATCGCCGCGGCTACCGGGTTCCTGAGTTTCATGGTCTTCGGCTTCTGCCTGTCCCTGGCGCCCTCGCATTTCGCGACCATCGTCGGAACCGACTCGCGCGTGGTCATCGGAGTGCTCGCGGCCGTGACGCTCGCCGCGTCGGCGCTCGTGCAGCTCGTGCCGCTCTCGGGCGGATGGCGAATGCCGGTGGGACTCAGCGTGCTCGCGGTGGCCCTCATCGGTATTGCGGCCGCGGGCGGGGTCGGAGCCGTGTGGTTCCTCGTGCTCGCGAGCGCACTCGCCGGCGTGGGGCAGGGCATCGCCTTCCAGGCGGCGTTCACCGCGGCCACGGCGGCCGTCCACCCGCTGCGCCACGCCTCGACGGTGAGCGCTGTCTACACCGTCACCTATCTCGGGAGCGCGGTGCCGGTCATTGCTCTCGGCGCGATGGCCGAGCAGTTCGGCCTCTCGCAGGCGGTTGTGGTGTTCGCGCTCGTCGCGGCCTCCCTGAGCGGCATGCTCGCCTGGGTTTCGGGTCGCCGCCAGCGCTGAGTGCGAGGCGGCGGCGCGGGGCTACTCTGCGAGCGCGGCGAGGGCGCGGCGGTCCAGATCGCTCTCGACGAGCAGCCCGAAACGGTCGGCAACCGCCCGGCGCGCGATTCCGCTCGCGCGCGCGCCGTCCCGCTCTTCGATCGCCGAGAACAGGCTGCGGTCGATCGCGGCCGATTCGAGCTTCAACCGGTTGTCGTGGTGCTCGTTCTCGACGTCGCGCTGGATGATGGCGCGCAGCACACCGGACACGGCCTCACCCGTGAGACGCAGCACTTCGTTGCCGCTCGCCTCCCAAATGGCCTCGTGGAATTCGATATCTGCGGCGGCGAACGAATCCGAGTTCGCTTCGGCGTCGCGCTCCATCTGCTCGATCGCGGCACGCATGCGCTCCAGCTGTTCAGCATCGTGCCGCACGGCGGCGAGCCGGCTCGTGGTGCCCTCAAGCACCACGCGGTACTCGACGAGCGCCGAGACGTCGAGCGCATCCGTGCCGACGAGGGCGCGCAGTGATCGGGAGAGCGTCTTCGACGACGGCGCGAGCACCACCGGTCCGCCTCGGGTGCCGGGCCGCGACTCGATGAGTCCCATGCTCTGCAGAATGCGCAGCGCCTCACGCACGGTGGGTCGGCTCACGCCGAACTGCACCATGAGATCACGCTCACTGGGCAGTTGCGATCCCACGGCAATGTCGCCCGAGACAATCGCCCGTTCGATCTGATCGACGATGCGCTGATACGTGTGCACGGGCACCGCGGGCTCGAAGCTGTGGGTCGTGGACACCTGAGTCTCTTCCTATTCGAGGGTCGCAGTCGCGCTGAGTCAGCTGCGTGCTCCGATGATAGCGCCCACCGCAGTGGCCTTACCATGTATCCTGGTTCGAAATCTCTCGGGATTTCTGTCACACCAATCCGCCGGTTTCGCGAATACGCTGTGCATTGCGGATCGGCGACTGGGCATCGTCGCCCAACCCCACCCTCCACCCCGGCTTCGCCCAGCGAGGCCCCCATTCACAGGAAAGCAATGATGCGACGTAAGAATGCGATTCTCACCACGGCCGCCATCGCGACGGCGGCCGTCCTCGGCCTCGCGGGTTGCTCCGCGGGCGCCGGTAACAGCGCGGGCAGCGACGGGGAGACCCCGACCACCGCGACCATCGCCCTGACGGGCACCCCCACGAACCTCGACTTCACGACGACGGCCGGCTCGGCGATTCCGCAGGCGCTGATGTCGAACGTGTACGAGGGCCTCGTCGAGCTCGACCAGTCGGGCGAGATTCAGCCCCTCCTCGCGAGCGAGTGGACCGTCAGCGACGACCGCAAGACGTACACGTTCACCCTGCAGGAGGGCGTGACCTTCTCGAACGGCGACGAGTTCACGGCAGACGACGTGAAGTTCAGCTTCGACCGGGTGAAGACCGATTGGGTGTCGAGCCTCAAGGCGAAGATGGACGTCGTCGACAGCGTCGAGGTCGTCTCCCCCACTGAGGTCGCGGTCACGCTGAGCAAGCCCTCGAACGCGTGGCTCTTCAGCCTCGCAACGCCGGTCGGCGCGATCTTCTCGGAAGACGCCGTCGACGATCTCGCGAACACCCCAGTCGGCACCGGCCCGTACGCCGTCGAGGCGTGGACGCCGAACGAGAGCCTCGTCTTCGACACGCGCGACGACTACTGGGGCGAGGCTCCGGGCGTTGAGCAGGTCACACTGAAGTACTTCGCCGACGCGACCGCCACCACGAACGCGCTGCAGACGGGCGACGTCGACGCGATCGCGAACCTGCAGGCCCCCGAGCTGCTCTCGAGCTTCGAGTCGGATGACCAGTTCGTCGTCACGACCGGCACGTCGAGCGGCGAGGTCTCGCTCTCGATGAACAACCAGGCCGCCCCGTTCGACGACGTGCGCGTGCGCCAGGCAGTGCTCTACGCCCTCGACAAGCAGGCGATCCTCGACACCGCATGGAACGGCTACGGCTCGCTCGTCGCGACCTACGCGGCTCCGACGGACCCGTACTACGAGGATCTGAACGACGCGTACCCGTACGATCCCGAGAAGGCGATGGATCTGCTGGCTGAAGCCGGCCAGGAGAACCTCGACATCACCTTCACCGTGCCGACGCGCCCCTACGCGCAGGCCGTCTCGGAGATCGTCGTCTCGCAGCTGAAGGACGTGGGCATCAACGCGACCATCGAGTCCGCCGAGTTCCCCGCCGTCTGGCTCGACCAGGTCTTCACCCAGCACGACTACCAGATGACCACGGTGCTCGCCGTCGAGGCGCGCGATATTCTGACCGTCTTCAACGACCCGAACTACTACATCGGCTACGACAACTCGAAGATCGCTCCGATCGCCGAGGAAGCGGATGCTGCCGATGAGGACGGGTACGTCGACGGCATGAAGCAGGTCGCCGAGCAGATCGTCGACGACGCGGCTTCGGGCGTGCTCTTCCTGTTCCCGAACATCACGGTCGCGAAGGCTGATCTGCAGGGTATGCCCGAGAACGCCATCATCGAGGCGCTCGACCTGACGAACCTGAGCTGGAACTAAGCGGAGCGGCGGTGCGAACCGCCGCTCTCGCCCCTCCAGTGCGCGAGAGCGCAGTTGAGGTCGTACGAGGCGCATGCCCGAGACCACAACTGCGCTCTCGCGGGCGCACCACACCATCCCGCCACTGAACCCGAGGAACCCGAACCGCATGGCCATACGGATCCTGATCAATCTCGCGAGATTCGCGGTGACGTACGTCGTCGCCACGGTCGTCGTGTTCCTTTTCATGCGACTGATCCCGGGCGACCCGGCTCAGATCGCACTCGGCGTGAACGCCACCCCCGAACTGCTCGAGCAGACGCGCGAGCAGTTCGGCACGAATCGACCGCTGATCGTGCAGTACTTCGAGTGGTTCGGCGGGCTGCTCACGGGCGACTTCGGCACCTCGTACGTGACGCGCACCGACATCAGCCCCATGGTGCTCGACCGCGTGCAGGTCAGCCTCATCCTCGTACTCACCGCGATGGTGGTCGCCCTGCTCGTCGCGATTCCGCTGGGCACCTGGGCGGCCGTCAAGCATCGCAACTTCTCGGGCGTCGCGATCGGCCTCGGTTCGCAGATCGGCGTCGCGGTTCCCGGCTTCCTCGCCGGCATCCTGCTGGTCATCGTC
The DNA here is from genome assembly GCF_040687075.1 of Leucobacter sp. NPDC077196. NCBI lineage: Bacteria > Bacillati > Actinomycetota > Actinomycetes > Micrococcales > Microbacteriaceae > Leucobacter > Leucobacter sp. NPDC077196. The sequence goes on along the minus strand of NZ_JBFBML010000015.1, from coordinate 49,810 downwards.
TTCGCGGTCGGCCTCGGGTGGCTCCCGGCGAACGGCTGGACCGCCCCGGCCGTCGACTTCGGCGACTTCATACGCCGGCTGATCCTGCCCGTCGTCGCGCTCGCCTCGGTGCAGGGCGCGATCCTCACGCGCTACGTGCGGTCCGCCGTGCTCGAGGTGATGAGCGAGGACTACCTCCGCACCGCGCGCGCCAAGGGGCTCAGCAAGAACGGCGCGCTGCTCAAGCATGGCCTGCGCAACGCGGCGATCCCCGTCATCACGGTGACGGGCGTGCAGATCGCCGCCCTCATCATCGGCGCCGTGGTCATCGAGCGCGTGTTCGTCATCCCCGGCCTCGGCTCGATGCTGCTCGACGCGGTCGGCAACCGCGACATGCTCACCGTGCAGTCCGTCGTCATGGTGCTCGTCGCCATCACCCTGATTCTCAACCTCGTCGTCGATGTGCTCTACACGCTCATCGATCCGCGTCTGCGAAGGAGCGCCTAGCCATGAGCACGCAACAGGTTCCCACCCCACCCTCTCAGGCACCGCGCACCAGCGCGATCAGCGCCCCCGGCAACGCGAGCACAAGCGGCACCGCGCGGTCGGGCAAGCGCAAGCTCTCGGCAACGCTGCTGATCGGGCTGATCCTCATCGGGCTCGTCGCCCTCGCGGCGATCGTGTCCTTCTTCTGGACGCCGTACGACCCCACGCAGGCGATGCCCGCCGACCGGCTGCAGGGCTCGAGCCTCGCGCACCTGATGGGCACCGACAAGTACGGTCGCGACGTCTTCTCCGCCATGCTCTACGGCGCCCGCATCACGCTGTTCGTCGGCGTCATCTCGGTCGGCATCGCCATCCTGATCGGCACCCCGCTCGGCATCCTCGCAGGCATCCGCGGCGGCTGGATCGAAGAGGTCATCATGCGCGCCTCCGACATCGCCCTCGCCTTCCCGGCGCTGCTGCTCGCGATCATGTTCAGCGCCGTCTTCGGCGCATCGACGCTCACGGCGATGGTGGCCATCGGCATCGCGACGATCCCCGGGTTCGCCCGCGTCGCCCGCTCGGGCACCCTGCAGGTGATGACCACCGAGTACGTGCTCGCGGCGCGTGCGGCGAGCCAGTCGCGATTCCGGATCGCCCTGCGTCACGTGCTCCCCAACATCATCGGCATGGTGGTCGTGCAGTCCTCCGTCTCATTCGCGCTGGCGGTGCTCGCGGAGGCGGGCCTCAGCTTCCTGGGGCTCGGAACGCCACCGCCCACCCCATCGTGGGGGCGCATGCTGCAGGAGTCGCAGCAGTTCCTCGGCACCGAACCGATGCTCGCCGTCTGGCCGGGCATCGCCATCGCCATCGCGGTCATGGGCTTCAACCTGCTGGGTGACGGCCTGAGAGACCGCTTCGATCCGAAACTGAACGGGAGCCGCGGCTGATGCGCACCGAACCCACCGCCTCACGGGCGACTGCCGCCTCGCACGCCGAGGGCTCCGACCTGCTGCTGCGCGTCGACGATCTCAACGTGCGTACGCCGTACCGTACCCTCGTCTCGGACTTCTCCCTGCACATGGCTCACGGTGAGCGCATCGGCCTCATCGGGGAATCCGGATCAGGCAAGTCGATGACCACGACCGCGCTGCTCGGCCTGCTCCCGAACGGCGTCACCGCCGACGGGTCGGTCGAGATCGACGGGTACGCCGGCAACCTGCTCGAGGCCCCGGAATCCGATCTCATGAAGTTGCGCGGCAACGACATGGCGATGGTGTTCCAGGAGCCGCTGACGGCGCTGAACCCGCTGATGCGCGCGGGCGCCCAGGTCGCCGAGATCATCTTGCAGCACAAGCTCGCACCGAACAAGGCCGAGGCGAACCGCCGTGCGGTCGAGATGCTCGACGCCGTGCACCTCCCCGATCCCGCTCAGGCCGCGCGGGCCTACCCGCATCAGCTCTCCGGCGGGCAGCGCCAGCGCGTGATGCTGGCCATGGCGCTCGCGAACGATCCGTCGCTGTTGCTCTGCGATGAGCCGACGACGGCGCTCGACGTCACGGTGCAGCGGCAGGTGCTCGACCTCATTCTCGAACTCGTGCGCGAGCGCGGCACTGGCCTGCTCTTCATCACGCACGACCTCGCCGTGGTCGCGAACATGTGCACGCGCGTGCTCGTCATGAACAACGGCGCCGTCGTCGAGGAGGGCACGACCGAAGACGTCTTCACCCGCCCGACGCACCCGTACACGCGCGGGCTGCTCGCGGCGTCCGACCTCGACGCTGTCGATGCCAGGGGCCGCCTCTTCACCGTCGCGACCGCTCAGGAATACGTGCCGCCGACCGCCGACGAGCGGATCGTGGAGCGCGCTGAGGCATCTGGGGCGGTCGCTGGCACTGCTGCTGCCGACGTCGCTGCTGCTGGTGCCGCACCCGCGCACGCCGAACCGGTGATGCGCGTCACCGACCTCGTCCGCACGTACACGCGCGGACGCACGAGCATCCTCAAGCCAGCCCCCGAGGTGCACGCGCTCAAGGGCATCTCCTTCGAGGTGCCCGAGGGCGGGCGTCTCGGGGTCGTCGGCGAGTCGGGATCCGGCAAGTCGACGCTGCTGCGCATCCTCGCCGGGCTCGACCAGCCGACCTCCGGCAGCGCCGTCGTCGCGGGCAACGAGGTGAAGGGCGCGAAGGAGCCGCAGCTCCGCGCGCTGCGGCAGAACCTGCAGATCGTGTTCCAGGACCCGATGGGTTCGCTCGATCCGCGCATGACCGTCGAGCAGATCATCTCCGAGCCGCTGCTCGTGCCCGGGCGCGGTGAGACCGCCGCCGACCGCAAGCGCATGGTCGCGGAGATGCTCGAAGCCGTGGGTCTGCCCGCGTCTTCCGCTGAGCGCTTCCCCCACCAGTTCTCGGGCGGCCAGCGTCAGCGCATCTCGATCGCACGCGCGCTGATCTGCCGCCCCCAGGTGGTCGTCGCCGATGAGCCGGTGAGCGCCCTCGACGTCTCGGTGCGCGCCCAGGTGCTCAACCTGCTCGCCGACCTCGTCGACGAGTACGGCCTCACCCTCGTCTTCGTGTCGCACGACCTCAACGTCGTGCGGTACCTGTGCGACTCGGTGATCGTGATGCAGTCGGGCGAGATCGTCGAAGCCGGTGACACGGAGACGGTGTATCGCACCCCGCAGCACCCCTACACGAAGCGCCTCATCGATTCCTCCCTCACGCTGCGTCAGGAGCTCGCCCAGAGCGCCTAGCGCGGACGCTGCTTCGACCCGCACCACCTCGACGAAAGGCCCAGGATGACCTCGCCACGCCACGCCTCCCTCGACGCCGCCGCGCTCGGCGAGCGCTACGCCGACGGATCGCTCACCCCCAGCGAGGTCGCCGAAGACGTCATCGCCCGCGTCGAAGCGCGCGAACCCGAGCTCAACGCGCTCTACCTGTTCGACGCCGCGCAGGTGCGCGCCGACGCCGCCGCTTCGACCGAACGCTGGCGCACCAGGACGCAGCTCGGCCCGTTCGACGGGGTGCCGGCGACGGTCAAGGAGAACATCGCGCGCGCCGGGCAGCCGAAACCCGCCGGCACGGCGATCCCGAACCCGCCGATCGCAGCTCACAACGCTCCGACCACGGATCGACTGCTCGAAGCGGGCGCCGTCATCGTGGGTTCGACGACCATGCCCGACTGGGGCATGCTCTCGTCGGGCGTTTCGAGTCTGCACGGCATCACCCGCGGAGCGCTGAACCCGGCGCACACCTCCGGCGGGTCGAGCGCCGGAGCCGGCACGGCGGCCGCGGCTGGATACGGCCCGTTCCACATCGGCACCGACATCGGCGGATCCATCCGCCTGCCCGGTTCCTGGCAGGGCCTCACCGCGCTCAAGCCGAGCGAGGGGCTCATCCCGCTCGACGTGCCCTACGCCGGACGCGCTGCCGGCCCGCTGACCCGCACGGCTGCCGACGCGATCCGGCTCATGTCGATCGTCGCGCAGCCCGATCCCCGCGACTATCTTACGCGCGCATACGCCGAGATGGACTGGTCGACCGCGCCGCTCTCCCCTGCCGGCCTCCGCGTCGCCCTGCAGCTCGACGCGGGCTCGGGCCTGCCGGTCGAGCCCGAGACGCGTGCGATCATCGAGCGCGCCGCGGGCCGATTCGAGGAGGCGGGCGCGACCGTCGTACCGCTCGAGCCGTTCATCCCGGCAACGGTGCTCGACGGCATCGCCGACTTCTGGCGCAGCCGTTCATACGCCGACTTCGAGGCCCTCACCGAGGCCGAGCGTGCCGTGGTCCTCCCCTTCATCGCCGAGTGGTGCGCCGCTGGAGCAACGTTCTCCGCCGCTCAAACGGTGCGCAACCGCAACATGATCGACGAGATGGCCCACCTCACGAGAGCCGCGACGCAGCCGTTCGACCTCGTGCTCTCGCCCGTGACGCCGGTCGCGGCGTTCGCCGCGGAGGACCCGATGCCGATCCTCGACCCGCTCGAAACGATGGGACACATCTCGTTCACCGTGCCCTACAACATGTCGGGACAGCCTGCGGTATCGATCGGTGCAGGCGTGCAGGCGGACGGGCGCACCGTGGGTCTCCAGATCGCGTCGCAGATCGGCACCGACGATCGCCTCATGCAGGTCGCGCTCTGGTTCGAAGGCGTGCGTGGCAACGCCGCAGAGGTCGACTGGTCGCAGGTCGCCTGAGGCCTGCGACCTGCGCCGGGGTGTCGCGCCCTACGAAGCCGGCGGCGTGAAGCGGCCGTCGATCGCGGTCCAGCCACCGTCGACGAAGAGGGTGGATCCGGTGACGAAAGATGAGGCGTCGGACGTGAGGTAGACCACCGCCCCGGCGAGCTCGTCAGGCCGCGCCCAGCGACCGAGCGCGGCCTTCTGCGCGTACGCCCCGTACCACTCGTCGTTCGCCTTGATCTGCGCGGTGAGCGGGGTCTCAACGACCCCGGGCGCCACCACGTTCACGCGCACGCCCTGAGCGCCGTACTCGGCGGCCGCGGTCTTCGCGAGCTGCACGAGACCGGCCTTCGTTGCGGCGTAGACGCCCTGGCCGGGTTCGACGACCTGAGCGCGGATTGACGCGAAGCCGACGATCGACCCGCCGCCGTTGGCCGCGAACCGCGTGCCGAAGTGGCGGATCAGCTGGAACGAGGCGCGCAGATTCAGATTGACGACGCGGTCGAACTCGTCGAGCGTGTAGTCCTCCATGCGCTTGCGCACGTTCGTAGCGGCGGTGAAGACGAGCGCCGCCGCGTCGCCGAAGCGCTCGGCCGCAGCCTCGACCGCGGCGTCGTCGAGCACGTTGATCTCGTACGCCTCGGCCACGCCGCCCTGCTCGGTGATGAGCGCGACGGTCGCCTCAGCCCCCTCGAGCGAGTAGTCGGCGACCACCACGTGCGCACCCTGCGCGGCGAGCGCCTGCGCCGATTCGCGGCCGATGCCGCTGCCCGCGCCGATCACGACCACGGTGCGTCCGTCGAGGCGGAAGAGCTGCGAGTAGTCGATCTGCGTGTGGCTCATGCTGGTGTCTCCAGGGTCAGTTCGGAATGTGGTTCGGGATGCGGTGCGGGATCGCGGCGCGATCTCAGCTGCGCGCCTGCGGGCGGATCATCGCCATGCGGGTCACGGTGAACTCTTCGATCGCGAAGCGGGGGCCCTCTCGGCCGATGCCCGAATCCTTTACGCCGCCGTAGGGCATGATGTCGGAGCGGAAACCGGGGATCTCGTTGACGACGACCCCGCCGACCTCGAGTCGCTCGATGGCGTCGAAGGCGCTCGCGAGCGATGCGGTGTAGATGGCGGCCTGCAATCCGTAGCGGGAGTCGTTCACGAGGTCGATCGCGGCGTCGATCGAGTCGACGACGGTGAGGCAGACGACGGGCCCGAAGATCTCTTCGCACCACACGTCGACATCGGCCGGCACGTTGCCGAGCACGACGGGTCGCACGTGGGCGGCTTCGCCGTCGCCCGGGCCGTCGGTGAGCAATTCCGCTCCCGCGGCGAGGGCCCGGTCGATCATGGCGCGGATGCGCTCCCCCGAGGCGGCGTTGATGACGGGTGCGACGTTCGTCGCGAGGTCGCGGGGGTCGCCCACGACGAGTTCGCCCATGCGTTCGACGAGACGCGCGGAGAAGCGCTCGGCGATCCCGCGCTCGAGCACGACGCGCTGCACCGAGATGCAGGCCTGCCCGTTGGCGTAGAAGCCGCCGCGCAGCACGGCGTCGACGGCCGCTTCGAGGTCTGCGTCGGCTGCGACGATGAATCCGGTGTTCGATCCGAGTTCGAGCACGGCCTTGCGCGGTGCAGCCTGCTGCGCGATGAGGTGGCCGATCTTCGCCGAGCCGGTGAACGAGACGACGGAGGCGCGGGGGTCGCGCACGAGCGTCTCGCCGACGATCGGGGCGCCGTTCACGAGCTGCACCGCCGCCGGCGTCACGCCGTGCGCGTCGAGGATCTCGCGCGTGATGGCGAGCAGTTCGATCGTCGCGAGCGGCGTGTTCGGGGCCGGCTTGATGATGACGGGGCAGCCGGCCGCGATGGCCGGCGCGAGCTTGTGGGTGGCGAGCAGCAGCGGGTAGTTGAAGCCGGCGATGCCGATGACGATGCCGGCGGGTTTGCGGGTGTAGTAGCCGATCATGCCGCGGCCGAGCTCTTGCAGGTCGAGCGGCACGGTCTCACCGTGGATGTGCGATACCTCTTCGGCGGTCGCTTCGAGGGTGACGATGGTGCGGTTCACCTCCGTGCGGCAGTCGACGCGGGGCTTGCCGGTCTCGAGCACGAGCAGGTCTTCGAGGTGCTGGGCGCTCGCGCGCACGCGGCTCGTGAGGTCGGTGAGGATCGCCTTCCGCTGCGCCGTGGTCAGCGCTGCGACGGCCGCTCGCGCCGCCTCAGCAGCGTCGAGCGCGTCGCGCGAATCCTGCTCGCCGCTGACCGGTGCCTGACCCACGACGCTGCCGTCGAACGGGAAGACGATGTCGGAGCGCTCGGCGATCGCGCGCCATTCGCCGCCGATGGGCAGTGCCCCTGCGGGTGCGATGAGTTCGAGTGCCTCGGGCATGGTGGTTCCTCTGCAGCGGGCGGCGGATCCGTTCACGTGCGGCCGTGCACGCGAACCCTTCGCGCCGAGTGGTCTTACCATTTAATATAGTTCACCAGAGGCCCATCTCCAAGGCGCGAGCGGCCGCACGTTCTCGAAAGGATCGACATGACGAACAGCTACGCCATCGCGGTACTCCCCGGAGACGGAATCGGGCCGGAGGTCGTCGGGTGCGCGCTCGAGGTGCTCGACGCCGCGGAACAACGATTCGGCTTCTCGACCGACCGCAGCACCTTCGCGGCTGGAGCGAACCACTACCTCGAGACCGGGGAGCTGTTCGACGCCGTCGAGGCGCAGCTCCGCGACAAGGAGGCGATCCTCTTCGGCTCCATGGGAGACCCGAGAGTCACCCCCGGCATCCTCGAGCGCGGCTTCATCCTCGAGATGCGCCAGCGCTTCCAGCAGGCGGCGAACGTGCGCCCGGTACGGCTGTACCCGGGCGTTCCGACCCCGATCGCCGAGCTCACCCCGGAGCGCTGCGAGATGGTGATCGTGCGCGAGAACACCGAGGGAGCCTACGTCGGCCGCGGTTCGACCGTGCACGCCGGCACGCCCAACGCGGTCGCCATGCAGGAGTCGCTCAACACCCACGCCGGCATCGAGCGCGTCGTCGACTTCGCCTTCCGCCTCGCACTCGGGCGCCGCAAGAAGCTGACGCTCTGCCACAAGACCAACATCCTCGTGGCTGCCGGGCAGCTCTGGCAGCAGGTGGTCACCGAGGTGGGCGCCCGCTACCCCGAGGTGGAGGTCGACTACGTGCACGTCGACGCGATGTGCTTCCACCTGCCGCTCACCCCGGAACGCTTCGACGTGGTCGTCACCGACAACCTCTTCGGCGACATCATCACCGACCTGGGCGCCGTGATCCAAGGCGGGCTCGGGGTCGCCACCAGCGCGAACCTCAACCTCGACGGCAGCGCGCCGAGCATGTTCGAGGCCATCCACGGCTCGGCGCCCGACATCGCCGGCAAGGGGTGGGCGAACCCGGCCGGCGCGATCCTCTCGCTCGCACTCATGCTCGGCCATCTCGGCGAGGGCGAAGCGGCACGTGCGGTCGAGGCGGCGACGGTTGAGGTGCTCGGGTCGCTGCCGAGCCTGGCCGGTGCCGACATGGGAGCCTCGACCTCGGAACTCGGGTCGCGCATCGCGGCGATCGTGCGCGAGGGGCGCGCCGACACGGCACTCGTGCCCGACTCCCTCCTCGGGGTGCTCGCGGGCATGGCGCCGTCTCGGCTCGCCGGCTGACGCCGCGCTCTCTGGGCGGCATCACACCACGCTGGTACCTCTACAGGTCACTAGAGGGCTATACTGACCTGTATAGATACCAGTGGAGGGCGTTGAATGGTTCAGAGATCATCCCCCGCGCGCGAAAGAAGGCTCGCTCGTCTCGGTGAAAACATTCGGAAGTGGCGACAGCTTCAAGGCATGTCCGCATCCGAGATGTCTCGGCGCGCACACATCACCCGCGACACTCTCCGCAAGATCGAGAACGGGACGGGATCTCCTCGAATCGACTCGCTCATCGCTGTCATCACTGTGCTCGGATTCGCAGACCACTTCATCGCATCAGCCGACCCATTCACCACTGACGCCGGCCGCTCGCTCGCACTCGACCGAGCTCACGTAAAGTCATGAACCTGCACGACACACTTGACGTGTACGTCGAGATCAACGGGGAGAGCGTGCGCGCAGGAACCCTCGGCGCATCTTTCAACGGCATTCGTGCTCTCGGCGGCTCGTGGTTCGAATACGACGCCGGATATCACCAAGCACCAGGGGCATACCCCCTGGACCCTTCGCTGCCCCTTGGTCGGTCCCGCAGCTATTCAGGCGAGGACCAGCAACTTTTCGGGGCATTCCAAGACCTCACCCCGGACGACTGGGGAGAACGAGTCATCAATGCCAATCTGCAACGCCTGAGGTCGACAGGGGAGGAAGCACCGCGAAGCATTGGGAAGTTTGACTACCTGACGATCGCAAGCGACGAAGCACGACTTGGCGCGATCCGCTTCCAACCCAGCGGAGGTGGGCAGTGGCTGGGGCCAGCGAGCGTGCCGAGCCTGAGTCAGAAGAAGCTCGATGCATACTCAAGTGCAGCATCGAGACTCGAGGCGCACGAAGCCACTGCAGAAGACATCGAATTGCTCAATGCCCCGGGATCATCGGCAGGCGGGGCTCGACCCAAAGTTACTGTGCGACTCGATGGGAAACTCAAACTTCTCAAACTGCCTTCGGATCGAGACAGCGGCCGTGACGGTGAAGCTTGGGAGTACCTCGCAATCACCCTGGCAAAGAACGCGAATATCAGCGTTCAATCCGCGGAGCGGCTGCGCGTTTCGGGCGGTAAGACGAGCCTCGCGCTTGACCGGTTCGACCGCACCACTGACGGATCGCGGCTGGGGTTCATGTCCGCTCGGACAGCTATGGAAATCGGTGATCAAGAGCACGGCACAATCACCTACCTTGATCTCGCAGACGCTACGGATTCGCTCACCGCGGGAGACCGCAAGCAGTTGCGTGACCTCTTCAAGCGAGTCGCGCTCACGCTCCTCATCAACAACGTCGACGACCACTGGAAGAATCATGCGTTCGTCCGCCAGGGAGAAGGGTGGACGCTGAGCCCCGCCTACGACATCAACCCGTCGCCGACCCGAGGCGTCGTACTCTCCAGGCCAGTGTCGAGCAGCGACGACCCCAGCGATCGCGACATCAGAAATCTCGTCAGTACAGCTGACGCGTACTCCCTGTCAGCAGAAGCAACAGCTCAGTCTCTTGGTGAAGTGCTCACAGCAGTACGAGAGTGGGCGACCGTTGCGCGAGATATCGGGATCAGTGCAGGCGAGATCGAAGTGATGAAAGTGGCGTTCTCCGAGGACCAACAAGCTCACGTCGAGCGGGCGATCAGAAAGCTCGGCGGTCGATCCATCATCGACCTCGGCACAGACAGCCCAGGCGATTTTCAGCGGAGCAAGGAGTCAGAAGAGAGCTCTGGCGCTACTTGGGTGAGCCCCCATGTCCGAAACGGGAAGCCTGTCGCGGGATTCTGGCGCCACACACCGCGCCGCGAATAGGTGCTCCGGCGCGAACCTCCGGCACCGATAGGGTGTGTGCGTGAGGAACGCGGATCGGGGAGGCAGAGGACGCCTCTCCCGAACCCCGCCGCGCTGGGCCACCGTCGCAGTGCTCGCCTACGCGGGGCTCTGCTCGTCGTTCATGTTCACGCTCGTCGTGCCGCTCCAGGCGGAGCTGCCGCGCCTCCTGGACGCATCGCGCGAAGACACCTCGTGGGTCGTCACGATCACGCTGCTCGTCGCCGCCATTGCCACACCGATCTCAGGCCGGCTCGGCGACCTCTTCGGCAAGAAGCGCGTCGTACTCGTGCTGCTCGCCCTGCTCATCACCGGTTCTGTGATCGCCGCTGCCGCGGGCACCATCGTGGGCGTGATCATCGGTCGCGCCTTGCAGGGGGCCGTGACCGGGGTGATCCCGCTCGGCATTGCGATCATGCGCGACGTGCTGCCTCCCGAGCGCCTGAGCACCGCGGTGGCGCTGATGAGCGCGACGATGGGCGTGGGTGGCGCCGTGGGAATGCCGCTCGCCGCCTACCTCGCACTCAACGCCGACTGGCACGCGCTCTTCTGGCTCGCCGCGGGGCTCGGCGTGATCGGAGTGCCGCTGATCGCCTGGTACGTGCCGGGCGACGTGCTGCGCTCGTCGGGCCGCCTCGACCTGCTCGGCGCATTCGGCCTCGCGGTTGGCCTCTCGGGAATCCTGCTTTTCGTGTCGCGCGGTGCACAGTGGGGCTGGACCTCGCCCTTGACACTCACGACCATCATCGGCGGCGCCGTCGTGCTGCTGCTCTGGGGGTGGTACCAGCTTCGGGCGAAGGATCCGCTGCTCGATCTGCGCGTCGCGGCGCGCCCCGCCGTGCTCTTCACGAATGTCGCGGCGATCGGCATGGGGTTCGCCCTGTTCTCCTCCAACGTCGCGTTCCCCCAGCTGCTCGAGCTGCCCGTCGCGTCGGGATCCGGCTTCGGTCTCGACATGATGCAGGCCGCGCTCATCGTGATGCCGGCCGGAATCGTGATGATGATCCTGTCCCCCCTCTCCGGCTGGCTCGAGCGCACCGTCGGACCCAGGCCGCTGTTCACCGCCGGCACGGCCGCGATCGTGCTCGCGTACGTGTTCGTGCTGCTCTGGTCGAGCGAGGTGTGGCACATCTTCGCGGCGAACCTCTTCATCGGCGTGGGCATCGGGTTCAGCTTCGCGGCGATGCCGATGATCATCATGCGGTCGGTGCCGGCCCACGAGACCGGCGCCTCGAACGGGTTGAACGCACTGTTCCGGTCGGTGGGCACGTCGAGCGCGTCGGCCGTGATGGGCGGGGTGCTCGCCTCGATGACGATCGAGTTCAACGGGCAATCGATCCCGAGCCGCGCCGCATTCGACGTCTGCTTCTGGCTCGCGATCGCCGCGGGCGTCACCGCGCTCGTGCTGTCGCTGCTGATTCCGAAGTCGGCGGGCGAGCAACGGCCGGCGCTTCCGAACTGAACCGCGCCCTACTCCGCGTGTGCAGCTGGTGCGAGATTCGCCGATGCCCACCGGCCGAGGTCTTCGAGTACCGGAACGAGTTGCTCTCCCCCGGCAGTGAGCGCATACGACACCGATACCGGAGGTCCGGGCGCTACGGTGCGCGACACCAGGCCGACCTCGGCGAGTTCGGTGAGCCGATCGGAGAGCACCGCGTCGCTGATGCCCGGAACCGCCCGCCGCACCTCGGCGAACGCGAGCGAACCGTTGCCGAGCGCATCGATGATCATGCCGTTCCAGCGCTTACCGAGCACCGAGAATGCGAGACTGACTGCAGCGTCGCACGCGTGCCGATCGTGCCGGGAGGCTTCCATGCCTTCATTCTACGGTGCTACACTCGCCAAAGTCACTCTGAAAATATTAGTGACTCAACTTTCTGAGAAACGGAGCCCTCGTGACTTTCTTCCGCCTGGATGCGAGCATCCTTCCTGCAACCTCCGCGAGCCGCGCACTCGGCGACCGGGTCGAGCGCGAGTGGACCGCCGCTCACCCCGAATCGGACGTGGTGCGCCGCGACCTCGCAGCAGAACCCGTCTCCGCCGAGATCTGGCGAGCCGCCGTCACCGGCGGGTTCGCGGCAGAGGATGAGCGCAGCCCCGAGCAGCGCGAGGCCAAGGCCTTCGCCACGAAGCTCGCAGACGAGCTCGTCTCGGCCGATGCGCTGCTCTTCGACGTGCCGCTGTACAACTACGGCCCGTCGCAGCACTTCAAGACGTGGTTCGATGTCGCTTACACCGATTCGCGCATCGACCCGCAGGGCACGGCCCTGCAGGGCAAGCCGGCGACGCTCGTCACGACCATCGGCGGCAACTACGGCCCCGGCACGCCGAAGGAGGGGTGGGATCACTCCACGCCGTGGCTGCGCCGCGTGCTCGAAGACGTGTGGGGTCTCGATCTGCGCATCGTCGAGCGCCCGTTCACCCTCGTCGGCGTGAACCCCGCGCTCGACGACTTCGCCGACCTCGCAGCGTCGCTCAAGGAGCAGGCAGAAGAGCACGCGACCCGCTCGGGACGCGAACTCGCAGCACAGCGCTCGCGCCAGTCCGCCTGACCCGATCGGGAATGGGTTCCACTCGCCGCCGGTTGCACCTGCAGTGAACGACACCGGCCTTCTCGACAGCATCGTCATCGGTGCCGGGCAGGCCGGCCTGTCGGCCTCGTTCCACCTGCAGCGGCTCGGCATCCAGCACCTGGTGCTCGATGCAGACCGCACGCCGGGTGGCGCGTGGCAGCACCGCTGGGACGCACTCACCATGCGCGATGTGCACGGCGTCGCAGAACTCCCCGACTCGCGCCCACCCGCGCGCACGCTCGAACGGGCGAACACCGCCATCCCGCACTACTTCACCGAATACGAACAGGAGCACGATCTCCCGGTGATCCGGCCCGTGCACGTCGATCGTGTGCAGAACGACGCGCAGGATCGCGAGACCCTGAGCATTACCGCCGCCGAAGGCAGCTGGCGTTCGCGCACCCTCATCAACGCCACCGGCACCTGGTCGCAGCCATTCGTGCCGCGTTATCCGGGAATGGAGACGTTCGCCGGCGAACAGCTGCACACGGTGGCCTACCCTGGGCCGGAGCATTTCATCGGCAAGCGCACGCTCGTCGTCGGCGGCGGCGCCTCGGCCGTGCAGTTCTTGGGAGCTATCGCGCCACTCACCGAGACCATTTGGACGACGCGCAGCGAGCCCGTCTGGCGCACCGACGACTTCACACCCGAAGCGGGCGCAGCCTCGGTCGCGCTCGTGGAGCAGCGCGTCGCCGCGGGCCTACCGCCCCAGAGCGTCGTGAGCGTCACCGGCCTCATGTTGCGCGAGCAGGAGCGCGAGGCCGAGCGCCTCGGGGCGTATCGCGCGCGGCGCCCCATGTTCGCGAGGGTTGAACCCGATGGGGTGCGGTGGGCCGACGGCACGTTCGAACGGGTCGACGTGATTCTGTGGGCCACCGGGTTTCGACCAGCCATCGCCCACCTTGCGCCACTGCATCTGCGGAGCGCAGCCGGCGGCATTCAACTCGATCGCGATGGGCGCGGCACCACCGCGGTCGCCGATGCGCGAGTGCAGCTCGTCGGGTACGGCCCATCCGCGAGCACGATCGGGGCGAACCGCGCCGGCCGTGCGGCCGCGGCCGGGGTGCGGCGGTATCTGCTGCAGGCTGCGCAAGCCGCCTAGCGACTTCTGCAATTACGACGGTTGCGGCTGAGCGCCCTTCGAATCTACGCGCTCTGGTCGCGCAGGCGCACGAGTCGCTCGTGCCCGGTCTCCTCGAGCTCGGCGACGTCGGAGCGCGACTTCAAGAAGTCGGAGAAGGATCGGAACCCGAGCGCCTTCTCGTTGAACGAAGGGTCCATTCGTCGCATCTGCTGCTTCACGGCAGAACTGTAGAGCCAGCCGGAGTCGTCTTTGTCCTGGCTCAGCCACAGGGCGCGAATCAGCAAGCCGGTGACCGCGATCTCCGCGTCTTCCCCCGATTCGATCGCGTCGCCCGGCTCGACGTCGGTCGCCGCTTCCTCCGCGGCCTCGAGCGCGGTCGCGAGCCCCTGCTCGAACGTGCCCTCTGTCTCGGGCACCGCTTCGCTCGATGCGCCGCCCCGGCCGCCGCGCCCCCGCGACCGCCGCGGCTGATCCTCGCGCTGCGTACGCTGCGCCGCCGGCGCGTGCGGAACGGCCTCGATACCGGGAAGGGCGTCGTACGAGGCGAATTCGTCGCAGGCTGCAGTCAGCGCCTTCGCCGTGGATCCGGCCACACCGATGCCGACCACGTACCGGCCGAGGCGCTTGCAGCGCTGCGCCAGGGGCACGTAATCGGAATCGCCCGCGACGATCACCACGTGGGTGAGGTCGTCGAGGCGGAACATGTCTTCGACCGTGTCGACGGCGAGGCGAATGTCGGCGCCGTTCTTCGCGTATGCCGCGGCCGGGAAGAGCTGCACGAGATCGACGGCGCGCGACACGAGCTGCGAGCGGTATTCCGCGTTCATCGGAGCCGACCAGTCGGCGTACGCCCGCGTGAGCACGAGCGTGCCGAACGACGACGCGTAATCGATGATCGCACCCACATCGACCACGGCGGCGCGCAGGCGCTCGGCGATCTCGGGCTCAGATGGGTTCTCAGCGATGCGCTGGCGATCCCTCGCGAACGAATTGCGCCCGTGCACTCGGTCGTACCACGAGAGCACGATGTTATCGAAGTCGAGGTAGACCGCGACCCGGCCATTCTGAGTATCCGCCACGCCCCCAGTGTGGCACTGTTCGCTCAACACGCCAACGGCGACCGTACCTCGCCGACTTGCGGGAGCATATCGGAAATCGTATATTATTTTCGATTGGGTGTGTCACCTCGCAGAAAGCCTCGCCACAAAGGAGTGTTCGTATGTCACCAGCATCCGCACCAGGATCGCTGACCCCGACCGGTACGATCGCCACATCCAGCGATCGGCGTCGGGTCGCCTTCGCCACCGTCGTCGGCACCACCGTGGAGTGGTACGACTACTTCATCTACGCCTCGGCTGCAGGTCTCGTCTTCAGCCAGCTCTTCTTCGAACCGGCCGGCCCGGGCGTCGGCACGATCCTCGCCTTCCTCACCGTCGGCATCAGCTTCCTGTTCCGCCCGCTCGGCGCCTTCCTCGCCGGCCACTTCGGCGACCGCTTCGGGCGCCGCATCGTGCTCGTCGTCACGCTGATCCTCATGGGCGCAGCGACCGTGCTCATCGGCCTGCTCCCGACGTACAGCCAGATCGGCGTCGCCGCGCCGATCCTCCTCATCCTGCTCCGCATCCTGCAGGGCGTCTCCGCCGGCGGCGAGTGGGGCGGCGCCGTGCTCATGGCCGTCGAGCACGCTCCGCGCGACCGGCGCGGACTCTACGGCGCGATGCCGCAGATCGGTGTGCCGATCGGCCTGCTCCTCGCCAGCGCCATGCTCGCGATCATGAACATCATCTTCCCCGGCGACGCCTTCCTCGATTGGGGCTGGCGCATCCCCTTCCTGTTCTCCATCGTGCTCATCCTCGTCGGCTACTGGGTGCGGCGCCGCGTCGAGGAGAGCCCCGTGTTCACCGAGATCGCGGAGCGCAAGGAGCAGACGGGCGCCCCCATCGTCAAACTGTTCGCGCGCTTCACACCGCTGGTGATCCTCGCCGCGCTCGTTTTCGCCGGCAACAACGCCGTCGGCTACATGACGACGGGTGGATACGTGCAGAACTACGCGACGAACCCCGAGGGCCCCGTCGGCCTCGACCGCGGCGACGTGCTGTGGGCAGTGACCGCTTCGTCGGTGACGTGGCTCATCTCCACCTTCATCGCCGGCTGGATCTGCGATCGCATCGGCCGTCGCACCACCTACATCTTCGGCTGGATCCTGCAGGGCGCCGCGCTCTTCGCGCTGTTCCCGCTCGTGAACACCGCGAACCCGGTACTGCTCGCGTCGGGACTCATGCTGCTGACGGTCGGACTCGGCTTCACCTACGGCCCCCAGTCGGCCTGGTACTCCGAGATGTTCCCCGCCTCCGTGCGGTTCTCGGGGGTCTCGATCTCGTACGCGATCGGCGCGATTCTCGGCGGTGCGTTCGCGCCGACCATCGCCGCCTGGCTGCAGCAGACCACGGGAACGTCGACCTCGGTCACGCTCTACCTGGTCGGCATGACCGTGATCGGGCTCATCGCCACGCTGCTGCTGCGCGATCGCAAGGGCATCTCGTTGCGCCCCGGCGACGAGGAGGAGCAGCGCCAGGGTATCTACATCTGGGAGCCGGCGAGCGCGCCGAAGCCGTAGGAGCGCCCCCGGGCGCCGGCCCGGGATGCGCCGGCGCGAGATGCCCGATCCCGAAATATCTGGCCCCGAGATGCGACAGAACATCCGCTGAAGTTTCGCGCTTGAGCGGATGTTCTGTCGCATCTCTGCTCTGCGAGCGTTCGGGCTCGCGGGCATTCGGGCCGCGAGCGTTCGGGTATCCCGTGCTTACGAGCGGCGCGAGGTACCGCGTGATCGATCGGGCGGCGGCGCGACGATCCCGTGCATCACCTGGTCGACGATGCCGCGCAGGCGCTCTTCACTGTGCACCGTGCCGGTGAGCGCCGCATACGCGGTGATCGCGATGAGGTGATCGGCGAGCAGGATCGCGTCGACGCCGTCTCGCAGCGCGCCGTGCGCGGCGGCGCGATCGATGCGCTGCTGCACCCACTCGCGGATCGGCGCTGCGAGTCGGTCATTGAGCGCCGCCCCCACGGCCGGGTCTGAGGCGGTGACCGCGATCAGCGCGCGCGCCACTCCGAGGCCCTCGGTTTGCTGGAGTTGCCGCGAGGAGGCCGTGAGCCAGGCGAGCAGATCGCTCGCGAGATCGGGGGCATCGTCGCCTGCTGCAGTCGGTCGCGGAAGGGATGCCGGCAGCACCCCTTCCACGAGCGCCTCACCCAGAATCGCCGCCTTCGTCGGCCACCACCGATAGATCGTCTGCTTCGAGACACCGGCGTCGGCCGCGAGCTGCTCGATCGTGAGCGCCTCGTACCCCTCGCCGGTCACTGCGCGACGCATCGCCGCGAGCACCGCCTGGCGGGCGGATTCACTACGAGGTCTCGGCACGCAATCAGGCTACCCGGGTGTAACGTGTTTCATTAGTGGACGCACCGTTGCGAAACCCGCTTCGCGCGGTTCCCCTCGCGCCCGCTCCCACCGAAGGAGACATCATGGCACTCACCGCTCAGTCCAGCATCGGCGATTGGCTCGCAGACCCGACGGGAGGCGAGCTCGTGCGCGGGCTCCTCGCGCAGTCCGGGGCAGACCCCGATTCGCTGGCCCCCGTGCTCGGGCTCCCCCTCCAGCAGCTCGTCGTCCTCAGCCAGGGCGCGATGCCGCAGTCGGTCGTCGACGACCTGGTGCGCGCGGCGAACGGCGGGGAGATGCCCGATGCGCCCGCGGCGACCGGGTGGAGTGAGCGCGTCACGCCCGGCAGATTCGACGGCAAGACCGTCATCGTCACCGGCGCAGCGTCGGGCATCGGCAAGGCCACGGCCTCGCGCATTGCCCGAGAGGGCGGCCACGTCGTCGCCTGCGATATCGCGGCCGACAAGCTCGAGGCGCTTGTCGCCGAGCTGCCCGACGCCGACATCGTCACCGTCGCAGGCGACCTCACGCAGCAGGACGCGATCGATCGCGTGATCGCAGCGGCCGGCGAGCAGATCGACGGGCTTGCGAACATCGCCGGCATCAACGACGACTTCTCGCCGGCGGGAGAGACGCCCGATGCCGTGTGGGACCGGGTCATCGCTATCAACCTGACGGCACCGTTCAAGCTGATTCGTGCGGTGCTGCCGGCGATGGAAGCGGCGCGGCGCGGGGCGATCCTGAACGTGGCGAGCGAGGCGGCATTGCGCGGCAACGCATCGGGCAATGCCTACACCGCGAGCAAGCACGGCATCGTGGGCGTCACGAAGTCGGCAGCCTTCATGTATGGGCCGAAGGGCATTCGCGTGAATGCGGTTGCGCCAGGCGGCGTCGCCACGGGCATCCCGATGCCGCCGAACATGTCGGAGGCAGGATCGGCTCGACTGGCACCGTTCCAGCAGGCCATCCCCACGGTCGCGACTGCCGAGCACCTCGCCGCGTCGATCACGTTCCTCCTCTCGGACGACGCGGTCAACATCAACGGCGCGATCCTCGCCTCGGATGGCGGATGGTCGGTGCAGTAGGCGCGAGCCGGATCAGTCCGAAGCCGGCCGCAGCTTGCCCACGAGCGCGGCGACGCGCTTCGCTCGCGTCTCGGGCCGCACCGCAGTGACGATCGAATGGAGTGCGCTGTACCGCGCGCTCCGACTCAACGCGGCGAAGGCCGCACGAGCGTCGGGATCGGCGGCGAGCGCCGCGACCAGCTCCTCGGGCTCCTCCATCGTCGCCGACCCGGCGTAGGCGCGCTCCCAGCGTCCGTCGGCCTGCGCGCGTTCCACCTCGGTTCGCCCGCGCGGGCGCAGCAGCCCGTCGGCTTCGAGCCGGGCGATGATGTCGACGTTGCGCTTCGACCACATCGAGCGCGCGCGCCGTGGAGTGAAGCGCTGCTGAAACGTGGCGTTGTCGCGCGACTGCTTCTGGCCATCGATCCATCCGCTGCAGAGCGCCACTTCGAGGGCCTCTTGATAGCTCAGCGAGGTGGGGCTGGTCGTGCCTTTCTTGGCCAGCACCACCCAACCGCCGCCATGGGACTCTTCGTGAGTTTCGAGCCACGTGCGCCACGCTGCCGCATCGGTGAAGATCGCCGGCTCGGCAAAGACGGCCGGCTCAGCGACACCCGAGGCTGCTCCCGCGTCACTCGGCGACATCGAGAATCACCTTGCCGAGGTGGCCACCGGCTCGCAGCATCTCGTGCGCCCGCGCGGCTTCGGCGAGCGGCACTCGCGCGTGCACGGGCAATGTGATCTCGCCGTTCTCGAGCAGCGGCCAGACGAGCTCGGCCGTGCGCTCGAGGATTCGTTGCTTGTCGCGCGGTTCGCGCGACCGCACCGTCGTGCCGATGACGCTGGCGCGCTTGCCCATCAGCGCACCGACGTTGAGCTCTCCGGTCGCGCCGCCCATCGTGCCGATGATGACCAGCCGGCCGAACTCGCGCAGCATCGCCACGTTGTCCGTCAACGCCGGGCCGCCGATCACGTCGAGGATGATGTCGGCCCCGCCTGCCTCACGAACCGCCGCCACCACGTCGGTCGTGTGCCGGTTCCAGGCCTCAGCAGCACCGAGCCTCCGCACCTCGTCGATAGCGGCATCCGATCCGACCGTCGTGAGCACGCGCGCTCCGAGGGCGCTGGCGAACTGGATCGCGAACGTGCCGATGCCGCCGGTGCCGCCGTGAATCAGCACGGTCTGGGGCTCGGGCGCCGCTCCCCCGTCACCGCCGGCCGGTTCGGCGCGCAACCCGCCCTCGATCACCAGGTTCGACACGACGGTCGCCGCGACCTCGATGATGCCGCCGGCATCTGCGAGCGAGAGCGCGGGCGGGGCCGAGAGCACCTGCGCCTCGGGCACGGCGACGACCTCCGCGTATCCCCCACCCGCGAGCAGCGCGACGACCGCCTCGCCGGTGTCTCGTCGATGCCCCGAGACCTCGAGACCCGGCAGCTCGGACGCGCCCGGCGGCGGCGGGTACTGCCCCGCGGCCTGCGCGACATCTGCGCGATTCACCCCCGCCGCGACGACATCGATGAGGATCTCGCCCTCGCCCGTCTCGGGCGCGGGCAGGTCGGCGAGTTCGAGTCGATGGTCATCGGTGATGGTGATAGCGCGCATAGCTCCACGCTAGACCGGGCGGTGCGCCACCGCTAGCGCCCGGTGATCAGCATGTCGGCGAACCCGGCGACGCGCTGCTGCAAACGTTCGATGCGGCGCTGCCGGTCTGCCGCCATGTCGAAACCGTCATAGGGCACCGGCGGGTCGGTACGCACGACCCACGAGCATTGAAAGTTGCGGCAGACGAGTGTGCCGACGGTGTTGCCCCTGCGGCCAGACTCGCCCACACGGCGCGCGGCGAAGAACACGACCTCGTTGATCAGCCGCGCATCGCGGCACCACTCGCAGATCTGTCTACGCTGCGGTGATGCGTCAGCCTGCCTGAACAGAATGCCCGTCGGGGTGCCGTCGGGAGCGGGCAGCACGGCGTAGGCGCGCTTGGCGAATTTCGGGTCGTGCCAGCCGAAGTAGTCGAGGGCATCCCAGTCGCGGGTCTCGAGGTCTTCGGGAAGCCCCGCGACGGAGACCTCTTTCCGTGAGGCATTGACGAAGCTGGAGCGGATGGATGCTGCGGTGAGTGGGAGCATGAGAACACCTGTTCGTACGGGGCGTTCCGAGGTGCGGCCGCGGCAATTGTGCGCGGTGAGCGACGGCATCGGGAGAGGCCGGTGAGTGATGGAGAGCGCGCCCGGATCGGGCGCAGAAGCGCGTCTCGGCGGGGCCGCACCTGCGGCTCGCATCGCCGAGCGATCAATCAGCTGCCGAGGGCGGATATTCCGCCGCCGACCTCCTGACGCCCGAGGGCCGTCCGATTCACACCATTCACCTCGCCACGGTAGCATGCGGTCAGCACCGCCGCGATCGAGAAGGAGCGCCATGTCTGCTGAGTACGACGTCATCGTGATCGGAGCCGGCCCCGTCGGCGAGAACGTGGCCGACCGAGCCGTGCAGGGCGGTCTGACCGTCGCTCTGGTCGAGGCCGAGCTGGTGGGCGGCGAATGCTCGTACTGGGCCTGCATGCCGTCGAAGGC
The DNA here is from genome assembly GCF_040687075.1 of Leucobacter sp. NPDC077196. Classification (NCBI taxonomy): domain Bacteria; kingdom Bacillati; phylum Actinomycetota; class Actinomycetes; order Micrococcales; family Microbacteriaceae; genus Leucobacter; species Leucobacter sp. NPDC077196. The sequence continues at coordinate 28,914 of NZ_JBFBML010000015.1, read as the reverse complement.
GCTTCTGCGCTCGGGCGAGGCGGTGCGCGCGGCTCGGCGCCTCGATGGGGCACAGCAGGCGGTCAGCGGCGAGGTGGACGCAGCTGCGGTGCTCCGGCGCCGCGATTCGTTCACGAGCAACTGGGATGACTCGGGCCAGGCCAAGTGGGTCGCGAACGCGGGCATCGATCTCGTGCGCGGGCACAGCGTCGTCTCGGGCGAACGCGAGGTCACGGTGCGCTCCGCCGACAACGGGTCGGAAGATGACGCCACCTCGGCTGAGATGGTGCTCCGCGCTCGCCACGCGGTCGTCATCGCAACCGGATCGGCCGCGTTGATGCCCGACATTCCCGGCCTCGCCGAGGCGAACCCGTGGACGAACCGCGAGGCAACGAGCACCGAGCAGATCCCGCCTCGGCTCGCGATCATCGGAGGCGGCGTGATCGCGGCCGAGCTCGCCACCGCGTTCGCGTCGCTCGGTTCGCAGGTGACCGCTCTCGTGCGAAGCGAGCTGCTCTCGGGCCAGGAGCCGTTCGCGGGCGAGCTCGTCGGCGACGCGCTGCGCGAGCTCGGCGTCGATCTTCGGCTGCACACCTCGCCGACAGCGGTTGAGCGTGGTGATGACGGCGTGGTGCGCATCACGACGGACGGCGGCGATGTGTTCGAGGCCGATGAGATCCTCGTCGCCACCGGGCGCGTGCCTCGCACCTCGGACCTCGGGCTCGACAGCATCGGCCTCGAACCCGGGCGCTGGCTCGAGACCGATGACACCCTGCTCGTACGGGGCGCAGACGGCGCGCCACTCGCCGGCGACTGGCTCTACGCCGTGGGCGACGCGAACCACCGCGCACTGCTCACGCACCAGGGCAAGTACCAGGCGCGTGCGGCGGGCGACGCCATTGCGGCCCGGGCGAACGGAACCGTGCTGCGCGATGAGCCCTGGGGGCGCCACGTCGCCACGGCCGATCACGCCGCGGTGCCTCAGGTCACGTTTACCGATCCGCCCGTGGCCTCCGTCGGATTGACCGCCGCGGCCGCCGAGAAGCAGGGGCTCAACACGCGCGTCGTCGACTTCGAGATCGGAGGCGTCGCCGGCGCGAGCCTGCACGCCGACGGGTATCAGGGCACGGCGCGCATGGTCGTTGACGAGGATCGCGGGGTGCTCGTCGGGGTGACCTTCGTCGGCCCCGATGTGCACGAACTCGTGCACTCTGCGACCGTGGCCATCGTCGGCGAGGTTCCGCTCGAGCGACTCTGGCACGCCGTGCCGTCGTACCCGACGATCAGCGAGGTCTGGCTGCGGTTGCTCGAGACTTACGGGCGGTCGAACGAGCAGGTGGCGTAGGGGCGCGATCCAGCAGCGCCGCACATCTGCAGGCTTGCACGGCGCGTGTCCATCACAAGCGCGTGCTCGAGTGGCGCACAGTATGCTGCGCCTACCCTTGTGTGCGCAGAATAATGTGCATACTATGGGTTGCACACGATACTGTGCAACCACAGGGGGCCCTCATGTTCGTTCAATCGCCGCAAGCGTTCGCGGACTTTGTACGCTCGCACCGCGTCCGAAGCGGAATGACGCAGCAGGACCTCGGTTCACTGGCCGGAATGAGTCGTCGGTGGGTGCAGGAGGTCGAATCGGGAAAACTCGTGCCGTCCCTGGAAGCGACACTGAGTGTGGCGACGGCGTTCGGCTACGAGCTGCACCTGGAGCCAATGCCAAGCGCCTCGCACTTGGACACCCTGTTCGATGAGCTGTCATGAGTGGGAATTCGGACATGCTAGACCTCTGGCTCGACGGGCGGTTAGCAGGTTCCCTCATGCGCGGGCCATCCGATGATGTGGAATTTTCTTACAGTTCGGAATATTTCGGCAGCCGTGGGGCGACTCCCCTATCGGTGAGTATGCCGCTCGTCCAGCAGCACTATGGCCCTGTCGAGGTGATGCCGTGGCTATCGAATTTGCTGCCAGATGCGGTCGAGGTTCGAGACAGGTGGGCGGCCAAGTTCGGTGAGACGCGCAACGACCCTTTCTCACTGCTGCGACACATGGGCCAGGATGCGCCTGGCTCCGTTCAGGTCGTACCGCACGGCACCGAGCCATCTCAGCTCGGCAATCTGTCGCAGATCACTGATGCACGTATCGCTGAGCGGATCCAGGAGATCATCGAGGACCCCGACCATTGGGTTGACGGCAGCGACGAGGACCAGAGCCGTTTCTCCCTCGGCGGCAACCAAGGGAAATTTGCGCTTGCGAGGATCGACGGACAATGGTTCGAGCCAAATGGCCGAACGGCGAGCACACACATTGTGAAGCCGGGAATGGCCACAGTCACCGGACACACGAATGCTGAAGTCCAGGCAGTCGAGTTCGTCACGATGCGCGCGTCACGGTATCTGGGCCTCGCAACTGCGCTGGTGAAGATCGAGGAGTTTAACGGCCTCGCCGCGTTCGTCACGCAGCGATATGACCGCATCACCCAACCCGACGGGACGGTCACCCGACTGCACCAAGAGGACTTCTCCCAGGCTCTCAGTTTTCTGCCCACCCGAAAGTACGAGCAAAACGGAGGCCCGACGATGGCCGACATGGTGGCCGTGGTTGATGACCACAGCTCACCGCAGTGGCGAGCCAAAGATCGTGCAGCGCTCGCAGGTTTTTTCATGTACAACCTGCTTATTGCGGGCGTCGACGCGCACGCGAAGAACCACAGTCTCATTCTCAGCGGCAACCTCGTGCGTCTCGCTCCAGCCTACGACCTCATTTCAGCACACGGCATGTGGAATGCCGACCGTGTGCGTTTCAAGAGCTCGGCCGCGGTCCGCTACGGCAAGCAGCGACCCTATCGTCGGATCACGGGACGAAATCTGGCTCGCACTGCCGACACACTGCTCTTGAACCGCGGGGAGTTCCACGACCGACTTGTAGACATGCAGCAGAAACTCCCCACCGCGCTCGCTCAGGCCATCAGCGAACTTCCCACGGAGATGGTGACGGACCGGGTGAAGCGCATGGCTGAGCGCGAGAAAGAGTTCGGCGCCGAGGTCGTTTCACGCATGACCCTGGCAGATATCGCGGACACCCCGATCTTCGATCCGCCATCTCACCGCAGACGCAGCCGGCGCAACTCCGTCTGGGTGCCAGGACAGCTGAAGAACGGTGCTTGGGAGTTGGGCAGCTACCGAAACCGTGGACAATCGCGCGCATCAGCGACTTCGGCACAGCGCACCTCGTGAAAGAGGGCGTGCTCACCGCGTACCGCTAGTCGTCAGTGGCCTGCACCGCGACGGTCGGTTCGACGGCCTCAGTGTCGGCGACCGGACGCTCCCCCGGGGGCAGTAGCTTGAGGTCTTGGGCCGGGAACACGACCTTCTGCACGATGATGATGACGCTCGCCGCAACCGGGATCGCGACGAGTGCACCGAGAATGCCGCCGAGCGCACCGCCGCCGACTGCGGCGATGACGACCAGGGATCCGGGCACCGCCACCGCGCGGCTCATGATGCGCGGGCTCAGCACGTACGCCTCGATCTGCATGTAGACGAGGTAGTAGATGCCTGCGGTGAGCGCCGTCATCGGCGAGCTGACCAGACACACCACCGAGATGATGATTGAGGCCGAGAGCGTGCCCACGAGCGGGATCAGCGATCCCACGAAGGCGATCAGCGCGAGCAGCGCCGGGAGCGGAGCGTCGATGATGCTGAGGAAGATGAGGCTGAGCACGCCGTTGCAGAGCGCGAGGCTCACCTGACCGATCACGTACCGCCCGACCGCGCCCGAGACGTCTTCGAGCAGTTCGCGGAACCGGGGCCGGTGGTAGGCGGGCACGAAGCGCACGGCGAGACGCTTCATCGCGCGCATCGAGGCCATGAAGTAGAGCGTCAGGATCAGCACGATGATGACCCCGGTGACGCCGCCCGCAATCCCCGCACCGACCGCGACGATGCCGCCGCCGATCTGGCCGAGGTTCGTCGGATCCTGCAGGAAGTCGAGGGCGCCCGAGACGGCGTTGTCGAAGTTCGTGCCGAGTTGATCGGTGAGCCACGCGTACCAGTCGGAGTGCACGATGTCGCCGACCATCTGCGGGGCGTTCTCGACCAGGTTGGAGATCTGCTTGACGAGCACGGGCACGATCGCGAGCAGGATGCCGGCGCAGGCCAGCAGCACGCCACCGACCACGACCGCCACCGCCGCGGCTCGCGGGAGCTTGCGCTCGATGCGCGACACGATCGGATCGAGACCGAGCGAGAGGAACAGAGCGACGCCGACGTAAACGAGCACGGTGCCGAGCTGACCGATGATCGCGCCGATGAGCAGCGCCACCAGCACACCGAGCGCTCCGAGCAGCCCGAACGTGAAGGGGTTGATGCGCGCACCCTCGCCCCAGGGGATGTAACCGGGGCTCGAAGCTGCTTTGCCGGGCAACTCGTCGGCGCCGTCTTTTTCGGCGCTGTTCTTCACAGCCCACCACCGCAGCATGTCGTTCCCCTTCGCCGCGGCGCAGAAAGCCGCGCCGCCTGCTGCCAGTCGACCACTCGGCGGGGTCGGGGTCAAGTTCATCCCGTTGTGGGATGCCGCGTGTCGCGCTCCCTCGACGCGCGGGTGAAAGCTCGGGTGATTTCTCCCAGAACATGAGGGTGCATCTTTCAGCTTCCGCTAAGTTTCACGCGGGGAGTGAACGATCACGCCTTGATCATCGCTGATTAGACATGACGATCGCTCGACGTGTCGCACGGGTATCTGGGAGCACATGTTGTCAACCATCGGCGCGCCACGCGCGCGTACGTATCGTCTACGATCGCGCGCTGGTCGCGCAGTCGCCATCGCCGCGGCTGCCGCGGTCGCTTTCTCCGGGCTCGTGCTCGGCACCGCCCAGCCGGCTCAGGCCGCGGTCGAGAACATCCAGTTCGAGGCTCCAAAAAATGAACCCGTGAAGCTCGGCGAACTCGCGAGCCGCTCGCAGCGCGGCCCGGTCGCCATCAGCGGCATCGGCCCGTACACCGTGCGCGGCACCGATTCACTGACGAACGAACCCTACGAGTTCGTCACCGACTGGAACTATTCGGCAAACAATATCGGGTGGCAGCGAGAGAGCGACGAGCGCAATGCTCAGATGACGCTCGGCTCGCAGTCGAACGTCCCCTTCCTCAATCGCACCGGTGCGCTGCAGCTCAACTCGAACGGTCGGTGTGACTCGGGCAACGATTTCGGCGGGCTGACGACGTACTGCTCGTCGTTTGGGCCGGAGGTCTACTCGCAGCCCTTCGCCGCGACGAGCGGACAGGCCGTGTCGTTTGACTGGGCCGCGCAGCGCACAGGTGACGACTACGAGATTTACGCCTACCTGGTGCGGGTCGATGGTCAGAGCTACGGAACGCCCGAGGACCACACGCTCATCGCCTACGGCCGCGGAAGCACGCAGAACTGGACGACCTCGAGCAAGACGATTCCCGCCGATGGGACGTACCGGTTCCGCTTCGTCAACGGGACCTACGATCAGTCGGGCGGCTACGTCATCGGGTCGAACATGTACATCGATAACGTGCTGAAGCTCGGCCAGGCGAACCCGGTCGACTTCGCACAGCTCTCCGACCATGTCGCGACGGATGGAGCGATCACTGTCAGCGCAACCGCCCCGGGCGGCGTCGTCACCTTCAGCACCAGCACCACCTCGATCTGCGCGGTGAACGGCACCACGGTGACCTTCACCGGCACGGTCGGCACCTGCACGATCGTCGCGAACCAGGCCGGCAGCGGTGAGTACGTGCCCGCCGAGAGCACGGCGCAGTCGTTCCGCGTGCTGGCCGACCGCACCGCACCCGTCAATGCCGGTCTGCCGTTCTTCACGGGGTCCACCGCCGAGGGCAGCACCATTTCCTTCGACGAGGGCACCTGGCTCGATGGCGGCTCGCCGATCACCGAGACGACGGTCCAGTGGACGCAATCGGTGAATGGTGCAACCGCGACCGATATCCCTGGCGCCACCGGTACATCGTGCTACCTCGTCGAATCCCCCGGCAGCCAGCTGCGAGTGAACGTCACCAAGGTGAACGCCATCGGCAAGACCACCTCGTCGTCGACGCCACTCAACGGCTTCACGTGTGGCGCGCCCGCGGCTCCGGTGTGGGTGCAGCAGTCACTCGGCGACCCCGTCGTCGGCACGGCAGTCTCGGTCACGTTCACCGCGAGCGGGGCGACCAAGCCGACGTACTCGGTCGTGGCGGGCGAGCTGCCCGACGGCCTCACGCTGAACTCGACCACCGGCGTCGTCTCGGGCACCCCGACCGCTGCTGGCGCGTACTCGTTCACGCTGCGCGCGGAGAACCCGACCGGCACCGACGACCTCGAGGTCACCGGAACCGTTAACGCGGCCCCCGGTGCCATCACCGGCACACCGGGCCAGTTCGTCGTGGGTACCACTGCGACCGGCGCAGTGGCAGCCACCGGCACTCCCGCACCGAGCTTCACCGTCACCGCGGGCGAGCTGCCCGCCGGTGTCACGCTCGATCCGGCAACGGGGGCCTTCACCGGCACACCGACCGAGGCCGGCGCGTACGCCTTCACCGTGGCTGCATCGAACGGCATCGGCACGGCCACGACTCGCGAGTTCACCGGAACGGTCGAGCAGGCTCCGAATTGGAACGTGACCGTCGGCTGGAGCCCGCAGGTCGGCGAGGCGCTCGATGTGACCTTCTCCGCCGACGGCACTCCGGCTCCGACGTACTCGATCAGCTCGGGCGAGCTGCCCGACGGCCTCACGCTCGACGGGGCCACGGGGCGCGTCACCGGCACGCCGACCACCCCGGGCGCATACTCGTTCATCATCCTCGCGTCGAACACTCAGGGCACTCAGGCGCTCAGCGTCTCGGGTACGGTTACCGCGGCTCCGGGCGCGATCACGGGCGACCCCGGTCACTGGATCGTGGGCACCGACGCGGCCGGCACCCTGCAGGCCAGCGGCACCCCCGCTCCGGTCTACCTGGTGACGTCGGGCAAGCTGCCCCAGGGCGTCTCGCTCAACCCCATCACGGGTGAGTTCAGCGGATCGCCGATCGCCTCCGGCGAGTACTCCTTCACGGTGACGGCGTCGAACGGCGTCGGCACCACGACCACTCGGGAATTCTCGGGCGTCGTCGACCAGGCGCCGGTCTGGAACGAGCACACCGGCCTCGCGCTGCAGACCGGCGTTGCTGTCTCGACGACCTTCACCGCGACCGGAACCCCGACTCCGACGTACTCGATCCTCTCAGGCGCGCTGCCCGAGGGGCTCTCACTGAACGAGTCGACGGGTGAGATCACGGGAACGCCGACGACCGCCGGCTCGTACTCCGTGACGCTCGGTGCGTCGAACGGCATCGGCGATCCCGTGGCGCTCGAGCTCACCGGCATCGTCACCGCCGCTCCGGTCTGGGTCGACACGACCCTCGGCTCGCTGCGCGTGGGCACGGAGTTCTTCGACGGCGTCTTCGCCGAGGGCACCCCGGCAGCGACGTACGCCGTCACCGCCGGTTCCCTTCCGTCCGGGCTCGCCCTGAATGAGCTCACCGGCGCGATTACCGGAACGCCGACGGCCTCGGGCGCATTCGCGTTCACGATCTCTGCGTCGAACGGTGTCGGCGAGGCCATCTCGTACGAGTTCACCGGCACGGTCGTGAAGTCGCCGGCGCAGGCACCGGGGAGCGCTGTGAAGCTTCCCCAGCTGCAGCAGGGCAAGTACTTCGAGATCGATCTGAGTGCGGGCATCGATTCCGATCCTGCGGCGACGTACCGCGTCACGAGCGGGCTGCTGCCCGAGGGGGTCTCGCTCGATCCCGTCACCGGCATCCTGAGCGGCACGCCGATGCATGAAGGGCCGTACTCCTTCATCATCACAGTCGACAACGGCACGGGCGAGCTGCTCACCTTCGCGTTCGAAGGGTACGTGGAGGCTGCTGCTGCCGGATCGGCTGCACCCGCTGCACCGGGCTCCGCTGCCGGTGCCGGATCGGGCAACGCAGGTCTGGCCGCAACCGGTGCCGACACGGCTCCCGTTGCCGCGCTCGGCGCGATGCTGCTGCTCGCCGCAGGCCTCATCGGCGGGCTGACGCTGGCGCTGCGCCGTCGTCGCAGCATCGGCTAACGGCGAGTCTCGCCACGGAGTTCGTCTCCTACCGCAGTGCCCCCGAAACCGCTCTGGTTTCGGGGGCACTGCCGTTTCTCGGCGACGTCTCGCGTCTACTCGGTGACGTTCGTCATCGTCGCGCGCCAGAAGAGATCTTCGACGTCTTCTGGGCTGACGCGAAATTCTCCGCCACCGTCGGCGCTGTTGCCAGGCCCCCACGGGTTGCGCATCCACACGCTTCCGTCGGGATCGATGCGGGTGATGACGTAGGAGTGCGAGGTCACGACGTCGACCTCGCGGGAGTTGCCGTCTGGGTCAGTGACCGTGATCTGGTGGTCGCCGTTTCTGGGCGACGAGATGACGACCTGCCCGCCGTCATCGAGCACCTCGCGCAGCTCGTCGACCTGGCCTTCGTCGAGGCCGGCGTAGTTGCTATTCTCGATCACGTCGACCGGGTGACCGGTGATGATCTCCATCGCTTCGGCAGGCACCCCGCCGTCAATGAAGTCGTAGCCGTACTCCTGACGGATCGCCGCTTCGTAGAGCGCAGCGATTGAGGGCTTGTCGCCCCCGAAGATCCACCAGTCCCAGTCGCTCTGCTTGGCCCCGTTGTCGAAGACGTACTCGACGAAGACCTCCTCGGGCTCGCCATTCGAGTAGAGCGTGACCCAGTAGCCCTCGCGCTCGGGGTCCCAGCGCACGTTCTCACGAATGAACTCGTCGCCCTGGTCGCTGTTCAGCAGCGACACGATCGAGCTCAACATGAAGCAGTCGCCGATGCTGCCCTGAGCGACGTCATCGGGGTCGAACGCGTCGTCATCGAGGATGTTGTCTGAGACTCGCTCATCGGGATCCTCGGGATCGTTGAACCAGCCGAACGGATCCCACCAGGGTCTACCGTCGCCCTCCTCGCCGACCGCGGCGCGCAGTTCGTCGGCGGCAGTCGACGCCGCCTGCTGCACCTGCCCGAGCGCGCCGAACGCGGCGAACTCCGCGCGTGCGATGGTGAGCGCGGCGGGAATGTCGAGCGGATTGCTGCGCAGCGCCTGGGTCGCGCGGTCGACATCGCTCTGAGCCTGCTCGTAGTGCGATTGCGCCTCGCGCTGCACTGCGGTGTATCGGCGCAGCGTACCGGCCGCGGCTTCGAGGGTGTCGGCGAGACGCAGACTTTCGGGCAGTGTCTGTTCGGCGGCGGCGCTGTACGCATCCGCGGCCGCGCCGCTCCAGGTGTCGGGCCGGGCACGAGCAGCCTGGTCGCGAGCGCGCTCCGCCGCCTGCGATCCGGTGCGCAGCGCCGCTGCGGCGGCTTCAACGGCGGCCGGATCGCCGAACCCGCTCACCACAGCCGCCACCGCAGGTGCACCGTCGCCTGAGCGCCATCGGCGTCGGTCTCCGCGCCGGCATCCTGGCCATCCGCGCCTTCGATTCGCACGACCTCGACGACGCAGAGTGCGTGCGCGCGAGCACGGTCGCCCGCGGCGAGCGGCGCGTCAGAGACTCCGAGCAACTGAACGGCGCGTCCGGGTTCGACCACGGAAACGCCCACCGACGTGCCGCACATGCGAACCTGCGTGCCGGCGATCACTGTGCGCTCGACGCCGACGAATCCGAGCACTCCGACGGCGACCACGGCCCCGACGACCGCTGCGCCGCCGATGATGCGGGCGATCCTGCCCCTGCGATTCACGCCGGTGCCTCCGTGACCTCGATCGCCGCCGCCGTCTGCGTGCCGTCGGGGCTCACAAAAATGTCGACGATGTGCACCGATCCCCCGCCGGGCAGCTCGGCAGACTCTCCAGGGCCGAGCTCGACCGTGGTGCGGCCGTCGGGGCTCGAGATGCCGAGACGTGCCGCGATCCCGCCGCCCTCGTCGGAGGGACGCAGCTTCGTCGTGATGAAACCGATGGAACAGGTTGCGCCGCGCCGTTGCGCCCCCTGCCGCAGCAGCTCGGGAGCGCCGGTCACAGGAGCAGCCCCGGGCTGCGGGGCGGCTCAGTCACGCCGCCGATATTCACACCGACGGCTCCACCGACTCTCGCTCCAAAGGCCCCGCCGAAGCGCCCGATGCCCGCGACGAGCTCGTCTTCGACCGCACTCATGTCGTCGAAGGTCTCGCGCACGCCCGCTTCGAGAGCCGTCCACCGCTGGGCGAGACGTTCGGCTTCCCGTCGCATCGCAGCCTCGAACGACGCGACCGCGCTGCCGAGCACCTGCGGCCCGAACGCTGCGGCCCCCGGCAGCTGCGGCACCGCATCGCCCACGTCTTCGCTCGCCGTTCGCAGATGCTTGCGAATTGCCGCCACGTCATCGGCATCGATCGCGATCGTCACGCTTCCCCTCCCCCGAGTTCCCTGCGTGACATCATACGGCGAGCGTCACTCGTCGTCGCGAGACATCCGACGAGGAGCCCTACTCGTCGTCGCCTGCCCCGCTCACGTCGGGGTGCTTGCGCAGGCGGAGAATCGCCCAGGCGAGCCCGCCCCACAGAATGCCGATGGAGAGCACCATCATGATCAGTGCGCTGGTGGTCATCGTGTTCCCCCTGGGGTGCGTCGCTGTGCGGATGTTTCTCTGGCCACCGTGATGAGGTCGGTCATCTCGGTGTGCAGCTGCTCCGGCTCGTCTGGCACGAACGTTTCGGCATCAGCGCGGCGGTACTTGCGGTAGCTCATCGCGAACGAGAAGATTGCGAGCAGGGCGATCGCGCCCCAGCCGATCGTCGTGATGAACCACGTCGGGAATCCGCCGTAGCCCTCGGTGATGTACTCGGCAATGCCCCGCACCAGGATGACCGCGAGAATGACGGGCGTGACAGCCGTGACGGCGATGGTCCAGATGGGACCGAGCTTCAGCGACGACAGCGCGTTGAGGTGCGCGCGCAGGCTCGGCACGGCGCGGAAGACCCACGCGACCAGCACGAGCGTCGCGACGGCCGATCCGGTGACGCCGATGTTGTTGACGAACGCGTCGAGTACGTCGAGCACGTTGAGGCCCGACGTCGTGCCGAACAGCACCACTGAGGGGATGCCTGCCGCGAGGCCGACGGTGACCGCGACGCGGCGGGTCGACCAGCCGGTCTTGTCTTGGATGGAGCCGGTGACGACCTGGTAGATCGACAGCAGCGACGAGAAACCGGCGAGCACGAGCGAGCCGAAGAAGAGCACGCCCATGAAGGCGCCGCCCGGCATCTCGCTCAGCAGCGTCGGGAACGTCATGAATGCGAGGGCGACACCGCTCAGCCCGTCCAGGTCGTCGATCTGCACATTCTGCGAGAACGCGAGGAAGCCGAGGGCGGCGAATACGCCGATGCCCGCGAGAATCTCGAACGCGCAGTTCGCGAAGGCCACGACGACGCCCGAGCCGGCGAGATCGCTGCGCCGCTTCATGTACGAGGAGTACGTCAGCATGATGCCGAAGGCGATCGAGAAGGAGAAGAAGATGTGCCCGTACGCCGCGAGCCAGACGCCCGGGTTTGCGAGCGCTGCAAAATCGGGCTCGAAGAACTGGTTGATGCCGTCCCAGGCGCCCGGAAGCGTCATCGCGTAAATCACGATGATCACGAACACGATGACGAGCAGTGGCAGTGTGACGCGGTTGGCGCGATCGAGCCCGCGTCGCAGGCCGAGCGACATGACGATGATCGCGGCGATCCACACGATCAGCAGGGTGAGGAGCACCGCCGGCACGAACTCGAAGGTCACGCCGGGCGCATCGGCGAGCTGCAGATAGTCGCCCGTGAAGAAGCCGACCGCGTCGTCGCCCCACTGGCGACCGAAGCTGAACCAGACGAAGCCGAGCGCCCAGGCGATGATCACCGAGTAGTAGGTGAGGATCAAGAAGGAGACGCCCACCTGCCACCAGCCGAGCGGCTCGGCTTTGCGGTTGAGGCGTTTGAACGCGAGCGGCGGAGCTGCGCGGAACTTGTGGCCGATCGCCGAGTCGAGGAAGAGGATCGGCAGCCCGGCGGTCAAGAATGCGACGAGATACGGGATCAGGAACGCCCCGCCACCGTTCTCGTAGGCGACTCCCGGGAACCGCCAGATGTTGCCCAGGCCCACCGCGGAGCTGATCGCGGCGATGATGAACGCGCTTCGCTTGCCCCAGGTCTCGCGCTCAGGCGCACTGTTCTTCGTTGATGCAGTCACGAGGTTACGGTAGCAGGCGCTCCGACCCTTCGCGAAGCCGGGCCCGCTGGGTGAGACGCGAGCAGAGCAGAGCTCTTGTTCTCGCTTCTGGCCGTAAGCGAGAATAACGGCATCGCTATTCTCGCTTCGCACCTCCGCGCGCAGATCTCCCGGTTGGAGCCCCCGCACCGCCTCGCCGGGGTCGATCTCGCGCGCGGGTTGGCCGTGATCGGCGTCTTCGCCGCTCATCTCGCCGTGATCTCGTCGTTGGAGTGGGACGACCCCGGCACCTGGTCGGGGCTCGTCGAAGGGCGCTCAGCGGTGCTCTTCGCGATGCTCGCGGGGGTCTCGATCGGCATCATCGCGGCGGCGGCTCGCCGTCGAGAGGCCCGTGGGGTCAGTGCACCGAGACCGCTCTGGGGTCTGCGCACGCAACTGCTGCTGCGCGGCATTCTCCTGTGGCTGCTCGGCATCTGGCTCGATGATCTCGATGTGCCGGTCTACGTCATTCTCCCCGCCTACGGCGCACTCTTCGTGCTGGCGATCCCGTTCACCCGGCTCGCCGTGCCGCTGCTGTTCGTGATCTCGGCAGTGCTCGCCGTCGGCGCACCGTTTGTCGTGTGGTGGATCAACGCCGCTGTCGCCCGCAGCGACGATCCCGTATCCGCCGAGGAGTCACTGCGTCTCATCGCGTGGAACTACCCGCTGCCGCTGTGGCTGGCGTTCATGCTCTGCGGCATGGCGACCGGGGCGCTGCTGATGCGCTAGTGGAAGTTCGCGTGGCCGCTGCTCGCGGCCGGCATCGTACTCGCCGTCGTCGGATACGGCGTGGCCGGGCCCGCCGGTCTCGCCGGTCTCGATGCGGGTGCCGGATCAGTCGAACCGCGAGCGACCTCCGCGGGCACGACCGAGTGGTGGTTCGCGGCGCTCAGCGACGCACCGCACTCGTCAGGGGTCGGTGAGGCCCTCGGCTCTGGCGGATTCGCCCTCGCGGTCACCTGCGCTGCCGTGCTCGTATGCATGACTCCCCTGCGCTGGATCGCGCTCCCGCTACGCGCCGTCGGCTCCATGCCGCTGACCGCGTACGTCGCCCACATCGGCAGCTGGGCGATCTGGATCGCGATCGAGACCGCGCGCGACCCCGGCATCGACCCGTCGCAGGGCTTTCGCGCGCTCGACCCGTTCTGGCCGACGACCGTCTGGGTGCTCGCCGGGTGTACGGCGTGGGCGCTGCTCGTGGGGCAGGGTCCGCTGGAGTGGATGCTCGGCAAGCTCACCAAGGCCCCTCGATGGCTCTCGGTTCGCGCGCGACACCCCTGAACCGCCACTAAAGTGCATTATCGGCGCTCTTACTGCACTTTTTTGGCGGCTCACGGCCGACCACCGTGCTCGCCCCGCATGAGCAGCGTGTGCACGAGCGGCTCGAACTCGGCCTCCTCGGCGTCGCGGTTGGCCAGCTGCACGAGCGGGTGCCGTGCGACGCTCGGACCGCCGAGCCCGAGGCCCGCCTGCGCACCGGCGTCGAGCAGCCTGATGAGCAGGATCAGGTCGTCGGCCCCCAGCGTCGGGTTCTCGAACAGCACGTTGATCGGCGTGAGATGCGAGAGCTGGATCGACGCGTCGATCGCATCAAGGTCTTCGAGCAGCAGCAGCGCGATCTCGCGACGGTTGCGCGGGTCGGGGTTCGCAAGCGCCGCGTCGAGCAGATACCGGCGCGCGGGCATGCCGAGGGCGGTATCGAGGAATTGGTTCAGCGATCCCGTGAGCGCGACCTGGTGCACGTCGCCGAGCTGCGCGTAGGCTGCCTCGGCTTCGTGGAGCGACACCCGCTGGCCGAACACGACGCTCGAGTAGCGGTCATCGGCGAGGATGTCGGGGGTGACACTCTCACCCGCTCCGACCGCCCACTGCAGCTGCGGTACGCCGATCGCGTCTGAGTAGAGCATGGCGAACGGGTTCGACGTGTCGGGCGTCGCGGACTCGGGGGCCGCCTCCTCGCGTTCACCGCTGCGTTCAGGGGCCGCGGGACGCACCCGTTGCAGCATGCCCGTCGACGCGCGCCAGTCGCTCTCGTCGCGCCAGAACACGGCTTGCACGGCGGGGAGCGAGGTTGCGGTGCGCAGCAGACCGGGAATCGGCGGGCGATCCGGATCGGCACGGCCCGGCCGCGTCACCACCGGATACAGGCCGGCGGGGTCGCGGTCTGTCACGAGTGACAGCAGGTCGACCGGCACGCCGCTGAAGAGCTCGGCCTGATCCTCGAATGAGAGCCGCGCGACCGCAGCCGCCGTCTCATCGAGCGGAAACGACATCAGCAGCCCACGCCCGTCGTGAGCGAAGTGCCACACCCAGTAGTGATCGTCGGCCCGGATGCGCCCGCGCACCGCGTTCGGTCGCAGATCGGATCCCGCGAGGCTCGGCCCGCGCCACGAGATCTCGTGCGGTGCGGCTTCGCCCGCCACCTCTGCGGCGAGCGCGCCGATGACCCGCGTGCGCTGGCGCAGCTCCCACGTGCGGGTGCCGCGCATCAGGTCGATGACCGCATCGGCTCGGCCGATCACGATGATCGCCTGCGGCTCCTCGGCGTAACTCGGGTCGGGCGCGCCCGCGATCAGCAGCACCGCGTGGCCGTTCACCCACCACATCGGCGCGTTCATCAGCCCGACCGCGCGCATCACCCGCGCCACCGGCGTCTTGCGCTCCATGCCGGTCTTCGGTTCGCGCGCCTGCATCTCGAAGGCGGGCCCCCACCGACGCTCCATCGCGTCGCTCAGCTCCGTGACCCAGGCCTGCAGCACGTCGACCGACCAGGGCTCAGCGAGGGCGATCACCGAGCGCAGCACGCGGCCGTCGATGGACCGCAGCTCGCGGCCTCCCACTTGGAAGGTCTGGTCGCGGAAGTCGACGTGATCAGGATCCGTGTCCCACCACACCTCGGTCGCCCGCTCGATCTCGAGCACCATCTCGGCATGGGTCGTGTCGCGCGGCAGCCCGTAGCCGAGGCGCTCAGCGTCTGGCGGGCGCGGCTGCTCGGGGTACGGGCACGCCGCGAAGACCTGCTCGATCTGCGCGCGGCGATCCTCACTGGTGCGCCCCGAGAAGTCTTCGAGGGTGAACGATCCGCCGAGGCGGTAAGGCTTGCGCACGGCCTCGGCGAATCCGAAGTCGTCCATGCCGAAGTCGTTGAGGCTGCCGATCTCGAGCAGACTGCGCGTCACCCGCCAGTGCTCTCCGTCGAACCACACGGCGCCCGAGATGAGCGGCAGCGGCTGGTCGCCGAGCATGCGGAACTCGAGTTGGTGCTCCGCAGGCTCGCCGCGGCCGTTCTCCGTGCGGGCGGCGATCAGCTCGCGCAGATCCTCGGGCACGCCGTCGAGCATGCGGGCGATGAGGATCAGCTGCGCCTCCTCCAGCTGATCCTCGAAGGGCTCGTCCGCGTGCTCCGCCTCCGCGAGCTGATCGGCGATGAGCTGCTCGGCGGCGCTGGAGACGAAATCGGACTGGGGATCCTGCATGAGCACCAACGCGCGGCCGTCATCGGTGAACGTCCACACCGTTGTGGTGCCGTTCCTCGCCCGCAGGCTGAAGCGGGACGCCTCGAGCGCGGTGTCGCGCACGCGCACCTCTCCCTGGCCGGCGAGCGCGCTCATGAGCCAGGCGCGACGGCGCAGCTCGGTGAGGTGCTCGCCGTGCATCAGGAGGTCGTGCACCGTGACCTCATCGTCGGCGAGCACCGCCATGCCGCCGAAGGCGTACTCGCGGGGCATGACGACGAGGATCTGGCGCAGCATGCTCGTCAACGGCTCGCCGTCCCAGCTGGTGAGGAGCACGCAGCAGAGCGCACCGTGATCCCACATCTCGGCCTCTTCGATGCGCACCGCGACCATGAGGTAGTCGAGAATGCCCTCAGGCTCCATCGAGACCCCCACGAGCTTGGGGGTGCGCACGAGCGGCGTGCCCCACGACTCGCGCAGCACCCGGCGCACACCCTGCGCCCACGTGTCGGCGACCTCGGCGTAACCGCCCGGCGGCAGCTCGCGGTCTGCTGGGGCGCCCTCGGTGAGCGTCCGGTCCTCTTTCGGGTCGTAGCCGCCGAGCGGCAGGATCCAGACGCCCTGCGCCTGCTCTCCCTCGACGCCCTCGAACGTGAACTCCTCGCCGGTCTCGCTCGAGATCAGGTGGTCGACGAGCCGTTCGCAGAAGCCGGGCACGTCGTCGAGGCCGAACGGGGGCTCGAAGATCGGCAGCCCGTCGTCATCATCGTCGGCGGCGCTCGTGTCGCCCGTGCCGCCGTTGGTTCCGGTGTCTTCGGTCATCGCTCACTCGCCGTTCTCGAATCGGGCCCCGTACGCGGCTTACGCTAGCAAAGGGGCGCCGGTTGCGGCAGGGCTGCGTGCGTCGGCTTCGGTGAGAGATCCGGCGTCGATGAGAGATTCCTTGGCAGGAGCGCTGTGCGCCTCGGCTTCGGTGACAGATTCGGCGTCGGTGAGACGCATCCCCCGCCTCACCGACGCCGAATCTCCGACGGTCGGCACCGACCGCGTCGGAGTACACTCACCTCATGGTCTCGAAGGCGGCAACGATCGACGAGTATCTGGCCGCGCTCGATCCGGAGCCTCGCGCCGAGCTCGAACGGATTCGCGCGCTCGTGACATCGCTCGTGCCCGACGCTGTCGAGTCGATGAGCTACGGGATGCCGACCCTCTCCTATCTGGGGCGGGCGCTCGTCTACTTCACGGCGTCGAAGAAGCACCTGAGCTTCTACCCGTCGTCATGGGCGCTCGAAGAGCTGCAGGATCGACTCACCCCGTACAAGACCACCGCGCATGCCGTGCAGTTCACGCTGCAGGCGCCGCTCCCTGATGAGCTCATTGCGGATCTCGTGCGCGTGCACGTGCGCGAGATCGAGGCGAAGCGGGAGTAAGAGGCTCCGCCTGTCGCCCGAAGCCGAGCGCAACGCGGTGGGCGGTCAGTGTGGTGCGGTATCCCAACGCTACGTGCACGACACTGAACGCTCGAAGCGCTAGGAAACCGTCAGCGACGCGAGTCCGTGAGGCTGACGGGCCGCAGATCACTCAGGCCGGCATTTGGGAGCGCGATCCAACCCTCGCGGCGAGCGCGGTCCAACAGTTCCGGTGGCGGCTGCGCATACAGACCGAGTGCCGCGCTTCGCGCTGCGAGCGCAGCGACCACCGCATCGAATGCATCGGCTGAAGTGATCATAGGTTCGGCGAACGCTGCGAGGTCCACCCAGGGAGCGGCCATTTCGAGATCTCGCAGCAACCTCTTCCGACACTCCGGATCCGTTCGATATCGACGAGTGTCGAAGCCCCAGACGCGCAGCGACGCCCCCGGGTACACCTCGACGACCGCCCCGGTGCCCGCACGATCGACCGGAATACCGGCATCCGCGAGCCGCCCGAGCAGGCCAGCGCAGCGCATCGCAGTCAGCCCGAGGCGGTCGGTCGAGACGCTGAGCGGCCAGCGCCCCGAGCGTTCGCGCACATCCCGGTCCGTAGCGCGGTAGGCGAGGGTGCGGCGCCACGCCATGCCACCGTCGGGGCCGGCAGCATCCCGCACACCGGCCGCATGATCGTTGACGAAGCGAACGAACTCGTCTGGCCACCCGAAGGCGCAGTCGATGCCGATCTTGTCGACGTCCACGGCGACCTCGACGATGCGCGCATCGTCGACTCCCAGATACAGCTCCCGCAGCTGCACCCCTGAGGCCGACCATTCGATGATCGCGAGTGCCGTTCCCGTGCGTTCCGCGGCAAGGTCGACTCCGGCCGTCAGCATCCCCCCATAATAGGTCGTTCCCATCGACGACGGACGGGCACTGCGCTCCCGCGTTGACAACCCACCCATGTATTGCAAGGCTGTTCAGCATGCCGACCAGTGATCGCACCGCGCAGCTGCGCAAGGGAGTGCTCGAACTGGCGATTCTCGCCGTGCTCGACCGCGAGGAGTGCTACTCGATCGAGATCATCGAGCAGCTCGGCGAGTACCCGGCGCTGACCGCGACCCCAGGCACGGTCTACCCGCTGCTCGCGCGACTCGACAAGGCTGACAAGGTGGAGACGCGCTGGGTGGAGGCCGCGGGCGGCCCGCCGCGCAAGTACTACCGCCTCACCGACGAGGGCCGCGCCGCACTCACAGAAGGAGCGGCCGCATGGAGCGCCCTGAGCAGCGCGATGCACCGCATCTTGCAGCTGGAGGGCGACGCATGAAGACGTATCTGCGGGAGGTCGACGCGCACCTCGGCGCACTCTCACGGCAGGATCGGGTGCTCGCGCTCGAAGCGCTCGCAGCCCAGCTCGACGAGCTCGCCGAGGCCGGCATCGATCCGGTCGAGGCACTGGGGCCGGCTCAGGATTATGCGGCGGATCTGCTCGACGCACTGACGAGCGACTCCCCTGCCGAGAATCCCAACCTCCGCGTGCTGGGCGTGCCCGTCGAGCTGCGGGGACCGCTGAGCGCCGAGGTGCGGTCGCGCACCTGGAATCCCGAGAGCCCGCAGCTCTTCGTGCCGCGGTTGCTCGGCGCCGGGTGGACGGTCAACCTCGGCGCGCTCGCGGTGCGGATGCGGCTCATCCGCCCCGATGACGCAACGAGCGATGTGCTCGACCAGATTCCCGAGCGCGCGGTGCGCACGGCCCAGCTCACTCCCCTCGTGATCGCGGCGGCATCGTCCGGCGCGCTGGCGCTGACCTGGAAGCGGCTCCCCGACCGCGTCGCCTCCGGCTTCAGCCTCACCGGGCGACGCAATCGCACCGGGTCGAAGCGCGCACTCGCCGCTACCGCTGCGCTCGGCGTCGTCGCGGCCCTGTGGGCCGCACGGGAGCAGACCTCGACCGAGGACCAGCTCGTGCGCACCGCGAGCGCGACGACGCTCACCGGGATGTCGGCTTCCGTGATCGCCGCATCGACACTCGACGCGCGGCGCCCGCGCGGACGCTGGGGGCTGCTCGTCCCCGCGACCCTCCCCCTCGGGATCGCCGCAGCGCTCGCCATGATCGTGCTGCCATTGCGGGCGGGGCTCCGCCGCGCCTGGCGCGCGGCCGGTGCGGGCGCTGGCACAGATGCGGGCGCGGGCACGACGCCGGCTCCGTAAGCGAACCGGGCCCGCATGGGCTGAGGCGGCGGCGCGCTGCGCGATCCGGCCACCGAAACGGCTGACTTGACTCGGGTACTTTGTATTGCAAGGATATATGCAATACCTACCCGCTGGCTTCGCACGCCGAGAAAGAAGATCGCGCATGGATACGGATTTCCCCTCATTGGCCACGACGACCGGGCTCATCGTGGTGATCGCCCTGTCGCTGCAGGCGCTGCTCGCCGCAGTCAGCCTGCTGGTGCTCGTCAAGACCCCCACGCAGCGGGTGCAGTTCGGACGCAAGTGGCCGTGGGTGCTCATCATCCTGGTGGCGAATACGATCGGGCCGATCCTGTTCCTCGCGGTGGGCCGCCGACCCGCGCCCGTCGCAGACACTGCCGCGCAGGCTCCGGCGAACGTGGCGAGCACCGTCCAGGGCCTGTACGGTTCCGAGCCCCGTGCGACCGGTGAGCAACGATGAGCGGCCCCCACGACTCCCCCGCGATCGAAACCCGTTCGCTCACGAAGCACTACGGATCGCGGCTCGCGCTCGACGGCCTGACCCTGCGGGTCGAGCGGGGGTCGGTGTTCGGCTTTCTCGGCGCAAATGGGGCGGGGAAGACGACGGCGATCCGGATCCTGCTCGCCCTCGCCCGCGCGACCAGCGGCAGCGCCCGCCTGCTCGGCCACGCGCCCGGCAGCACCGAGGTGCGGCCCCTCATCGGCTACTGCCCCGACGTTCCCGGGTTTCCGTCGTGGATGACCGCGCGCGAGGTGCTCGAGCAGGCCGCGACGCTGTTTCAGCTCCCCCAGAGCACTGTTCGGCGCCGGGTTCCTGAGCTGCTCGAACTCACCGGCCTCGCCGACACCCGCGCCCGCGTCGGCGGATACTCGCGCGGCATGCGTCAGCGACTCGGTCTCGCGCAGGCCCTCATCAACAGCCCGCAGCTGCTGATACTCGACGAACCGACCTCAGCACTCGACCCGATGGGCCGCCGGGCCGCGCTCGAACTCATCACCGAACTCAAAGGAAAGACGACCGTGTTCTTCTCCACGCACCTGCTGCCAGACGTCGAGCGCGTGTGCGACGACGTCGCGATTCTCAGCAACGGACGCGTCGCCGCCGAGGGCGCGCTCCGCGATGTGCGGGCGCGGCTCGGCGGGTCGCGCAGCCGACTCGTCGTGGAGACCGATGAACCGGAGCGGCTGCGCGAGGCGCTTCGTGCTGCTACGAGGGTTGGTGCCGGATCCGGCTGGGTGCTCGACGTGGCCGAGGACGCCCCCGGGTCGCGCGCCCTCGTGGTCACCGTCGACGATGTGGAGGACGGCGCCGCCCGCGTCGCCGCGGTCGTGAGTTCGCTCGGTTGCCGCCTCTTCCAGCTCGAACCTCGGGCGGCCAGCCTCGAAGACGTGTTCGTCGATCTCGTGGAGGGTGCCCGATGAACGCCATGCTTCCGCTCCTGCGTCTGCGCGCTCGCGAGGTGGTGCGCACATGGCGCGTCTGGGTGCTGCCCGTCGTGCTCGTCTTCCTCGCGGCGAGCGGACCCGTCATCGCGCGCTTCACCAATGAGATTCTCGCCGGTGCGCTCGGCGGTGGCGAGCTCACCGCGCTCGCGCTGCCCGAACCCACGGCCGCCGACGCGGCAGCGCGCTGGATCACCGACCTCTCACAGCTCGCCGTTTTCGTGGTGGTGATCATGGCCGCCGGTGCGATCAACACCGAGGTGCGCTCGGGCGTCGCGTCGCTGCTGCTCGTGAAGCCCGCGTCGCGGTCTGCATACGTGGTGAGCCACGCGGTAGTGCTCGTAGGGTTCGTCGCGGTGGCGGCGTTCGTGGGGGCGTTGGTGTCTTGGGGTGTGACCCGGGTCGTGTTCGGTGGTGCTGGTGGTGACGGTGTTGGCGCCAGTAATCTCGGGGCGATGCTCGGCGCGACCGGTCTGTGGGTCGTGCTCGCCATGGTGCTGATCACGGTGTCGCTGCTGGCCTCGGCGACCTTTGACGCGATGGCTGCGGCCGCGGGCGTCGGTGTCGGCGCGTTCTTCCTGCTCGCCGTCGCGGGCGCCGCGCCTCGCCTCGCTGAGTTTACGCCCGCGGGCCTGCTCCCTGCAGCGGTGGCCGTCGCGTCGGGCACTCCCACGGAGGGTTTTGCCACGTGGTGGCCTGTGGGGACCGGACTCGGTGCCAGCTTGGTGCTGGTTGTCGTGGCGGTGGCGGTGTTTCGGCGGCGGGAGCTGCGGTGATCAACGGAGTACGCCGCCGAGGATCAGGCCGGTTCTCGCCTACCTCTGACGACTCCGAACGCACTCGGCTCCCTTGCGTCTAGAGACGAATGACGTATCCCCTGACTCGAATACACCCAGACCGCTTAAAGTCGTCGCCGAGTGATGTGAACGAGTCACTCAGTGACACGCAGGACACGAACAGCGATTGAACCAAGAGCAACTGACGAGCTCCGGGAAAATCTCCCTTGCCAAAATATGGCCAAAAACTGCATCTTTCTGCGGTTCTCGTGGCCTCAGCCTACCGGAGATTACCGGCCGGTAGCGGCCAATCTGGTGACCGCAGGAGGGGTTTCTAGTGACCAAAGTGGTGACCATTCGTAGGAGGAGACGGCTGCGACACCCGTCAACAATCTGCCATCCGCAGAATCAGCCGTTGCAGAACGAGCCCTCTTTATTGCCACGGCCGGCAAGACAGACATGACACGTGCGGGCTGCTACCGCTCGGAACCCATGCAAGATCCTAGACTATCTGATACACACATCGATGAAGGAACCTATGGCGCTCCCCCACTTAGCCCGAACGAAGCATGGTGCCGCGATCGACGGCAAGGGACGCACTGGCACGAGTGAGCAGCTGATCAAGTCACGTCAGCGCGTGAAGGCTCATGGCGAGGTCTTCACTCCGCGGCGCATGGTCAATCAAATGCTCGACCTAGTGCGTGCCGAGCTTGAGACGGGCCCCCAGTTCGTCGATAAGACGTTCTTCGAGCCGAGCGCGGGCGACGGCAACTTCCTGATCGCGATCCTGCAGCGCAAGCTGCACGCGATCGAGAAGCGCTACCAGAGGGAGTTCTGGCCGACTGAGTCCCTCTTCGCGCTCGCGTCGATCTACGGCATCGAGCTGCTGCATGACAATCTCGAAGCGGCACGAGCAGGGCTGATGGCCGAGTTCGTCGCATTCCACGAGGATGCCGGGGTCCGCTGCAACCACCGGACGAACCTTCGACGCTCAGCCGAGTTCCTGCTCGCGAGCAACGTGGTTCAGGGCAACACTCTGACCGGGTTCGACGATTCCGGCGCCGAGATCGAGTTCTCGTGGTGGCACCGCGTGCTGAACCTCCCCGCGACCGTGCAGCGCGAGCCGTTCACGTTCGCTTCGCTCCGTGGTGCGGTCACCGGTGCCTTCGACTTCACCGTCTACGAGAGCTACGAGCGGTGCCGAATCGACCATGTCCACAAGGAAGCGAGAGCCGATGCCTAGCCCGAACATCAGCACCTACCGAGAGATCACACCGCTGATCTACTCGTGGTCGACCCCCGACATTCCCAAGTACGAGGGCTGGGAGAAGATCGGCTACACCGAGCAGGGCAGCGCCGAGAAGCGGGTCGCCCAGCAGGCTTCGCAGCTCTCGGTCCAGAAGAAGATCGAGTGGGAACGCCGCGCCTTCTTCATGACGGCGGCAGGAGGCAGCTTCAGAGACAGCGACTTCCACGCCTACCTGAAGCAGCAGGGCATCGAGCGCGAGCTGCGGCCGAGCACCGAGTGGCACCATTTCGCTGGCGCACCGAGAACCTCGCTGGAGTACTTCAACGCGTTCGCGGGCCAGGACTACTCAGCCCTGCAGACGAGCGGCACGGACGACTACAAGCTCCGCCCTGAGCAGCAGGCGGCCGTCAATCAGGCATTGAACGCGTTCACCTCCGGGCACGACGAGGTGCTCTGGAACGCGAAGCCTCGTTTCGGCAAGACGCTGACCACGTACGACCTCGTGCGCGAGCTCGGGGCTCGGAAAGTCCTGATCGTGACGAACCGACCAGCCATCGCGAACTCATGGCTCGACGACTTCGAGCGTTTCATCGGCCACCAGACGACGTACAAGTTCGTTTCCGAGTCGCAGTCACTCGAATCGCGTTCGCCGATGACACGGGACCAGTGGCGTAAGTTCCTCACCAATGACACCGGAGATGATCCTCGCATCGTTGAGTTCGTCTCGCTCCAGGATCTCAAGGGCTCGCAGTACTTCGGCGGCGTACACAAGAAGCTGAAGCACATCGCGGAGTACGAGTGGGATCTGCTCGTCATCGACGAGGCCCATGAGGGCGTCGACACGCTGAAGACGGATGTTGCCTTCGAGCAGATCACCCGGTCGTGGACCCTGCATCTTTCGGGCACCCCGTTCAAGGCGCTGGCCTCGGGACGGTTCAGCGATGAGCAGATCTTCAACTGGACGTACGAGGACGAGCAGATAGCGCACCGCGACTGGGACGACGAGACTCAGGAGAACCCCTACGAGGCCTTGCCCACCCTGAACATGCTGACCTATCAGGTCTCACGCATGATCTCCGATCAGCTAGCCGTCGGCGTGGCGGTCGACGAGGAGCAGGCGAACATCGACTTCACCTTCGATTTGAACGAGTTCTTCAGCACGAAGGAGAGCGGCTTCTTCGAGCACGAGGACGACGTCAGGAAGTTCCTCGACTGCCTCGCAGCCAACGAGAAGTATCCGTTCTCGACCCCCGAGCTGCGTGACGAGATCAGGCACTCCTTCTGGCTGCTGAACCGCGTGGCCTCGGCGAAGGCACTCCAGCGCCTGCTTAAGAAGCACAAGGTGTTCAAGGACTACGAGGTGATCCTCGCCGCTGGCGACGGCCGCGACGAGGCAGTGGATGCTGAGGCGGTAGGCAAGTCGTTCGACCGAGTGAAGGCCGCGATCGACGCTGCCGAGAAAGTCGGGGGCAAGACCATCACGCTCTCCGTCGGGCAGCTGACGACGGGTGTCACGGTGCCTGAGTGGACCGCCGTGGTCATGCTCTCGAACCTGTCTTCGCCGTCGCTGTACATGCAGGCGGCGTTCCGCGCGCAGAACCCGTGCACCTTCATGCGGGGCAACTCCCTGCTGCAGAAGAAGAACGCCTACATCTTCGACTTCGCTCCCGAGCGGACGCTGCGGATCTTCGACGAGTTCGCGAACAACCTGAAGTCGAGCACCTCGAACGACCAAGCTGTGCGGCAGGAGAACATCCGCACGCTCCTGAACTTCTTCCCCGTCATCGGCGAGGACTCCGAAGGCAGGATGGTTGAGCTCGACGCCGCGCAGGTGCTCACGTTCCCGCAGGTGTTCGCGGCGCGGGAGGTGGTGCGGCGAGGGTTCCTGTCGAACCTCCTTTTCGCCAACGTGGCCGGCATCTTCAGATACTCGGAGCACGTCAAGGAGATCCTTGAGAAGCTGCCGGAGGCGAAGCAGGGCAAAACGAAGAAGGGGCAGTCCGTCGAGATGCCCGAGCCCGTCCCGAACGTCGACGAGAACGGCAATGTGCAGCTGGACACCGCGACGGTAATCAACCCGAAGGTCGCAGAACTTGGGAAGCCGGTCTGGCGGATCGAGGACATCGCATCGATCGAGCTGGAAAAGAGCGCCCCCGCACACAAGGTCGCTCGCGAGGTCGCAAAGCTGGTGACCGAGAAGACCAAGGAGACCAGAGAACAGCTCAAAGAGGAGTACGGACTCTCCTCCAAGCAGGTGGAGCGCGATGAGAAGCAGACCGAGGCGCGCGTCGTCGCTGACGTCGAGCGCGTACTCCTGGAGCGCAGCATCGTCGATACTCGTCTATCTGAGGAGCGCGAGCAAGCCGCAACCGAGTCAGAGGCGCGAGAGATCGAGCGGGCTCAGGCCGAGCACGAGAAGTCGTTCAACGACCAGATCCTCGCCCTGGTGTCGGCACGCACGGATGAGATCGCACCCGAGGTCGTCACCCGCGAGGAGACGAAGAAGGAGCAGCGGCGAGCGAACCAGACGATGGACGACGCCCGGTCGCACCTGCGCGGCTTCGCGCGCACGATCCCAATGTTCCTGATGGCCTATGGCGACAGGGATCTCCGTCTCTCGAACTTCGACGACTACACGCCCGACGACGTCTTCCAGGAGATCACCGGCATCACCGAGGCGGAGTTCCGCATGCTCCGCGACGGACAGGAAGTCACGGAGGAGGACGGCACGGTGGTGTCGATCCCTGGCATGTTCGACGAGGCTGTCTTCGACAAAGCAGTGCAGGAGTTCCTGGACAAGAAAGCGCAGCTCGCCGACTACTTCGACGAGTCGCAGACCGAGGACATCTTTGCCTACATCCCGCAGCAGAAGACCTCACTGGTGTTCACACCGCGCGATGTGGTGGAGACGATGGTGGACGAGCTTGAGAAGGCGAACCCCGGCATCTTCTCGGATCCCGAGAAGACGTTCGCCGACCTGTTCTCGACGGCGGGGCTGTTCCTGATGGAGCTCGTGCGAAGGCTCGACGCCGGCCTGGCAGATCAGATCCCTGACCAGACCGAGCGGCTGAGGCACATCCTCACGAAGCAGATCTTCGAGATGAGTCACAATGAGCTGCTGCACAGGATCACCATCGAGGCAATATCGGGCGGCGTGCTTGAGCGGCGCGAGTGGATCGAAGGCTCGGGGCACTTCGTGCACGGAGACATCGCTCGCATGAGCACAGAAGAACGACAGCAGCTTGTCGACGACATGTTGACGGAAGGACACTGAGCATGGGAAAGAAGTTCGACGTCGTCATCGGCAACCCGCCGTATCAAGATGAGGCGAAGGGTGAGGGCACTCGTGACACGCCGATATACCATCGGTTTATGGATGCGGCCTACGAGGTCGGTCAGAAAGCCGTTCTGATCACGCCCGCCCGGTTTCTCTTCAATGCCGGCCTCACTCCGAAGGCCTGGAATGAGAAGATGCTGTCTGACCGGCATCTGTCGGTCCCGGTGTACGTGCCTAGCAGTGCAAAGCTGTTCCCCGGTACAGACATCAAGGGCGGTATCGCAGTGACCTATCGCGACGAGGACCGGGAAGGTGAACCGATCGAGACTTTCACCAAGTACCCGGAGCTCAACCACGTGCTGCGCAAGGTGACCTTGTCAGGCGCGGCTCCTCTGACAGATGCAGGAATCACAAGCTCCCGCTCTTACCGCTACTCGGATCAGCTTTATCAGGACCACCCTGATGCACGCGCACTTCGACCTGACGGCAACACCGCGCTTGTGAACACAAACACGTTCGAGCAGTTCTCGTTTCTCTACTACGCCGAACGGCCTTCCGATGGTCACGAATACACCCAGGTGCTCGGACTCATCAGAAACAAGCGCGTTCTAAGGTGGATTCGGAGCAGTTACACGACTGGCCCTGCGAGTTTTGGAACTTACAGGGTTGCGCTCACCGCTGCGAACGGCGCGGGAAACCTCGGAGAGGTTCTTTCCTCCCCTCTCGTACTTGCGCCGGATATTGCGGTGACGCAATCGTTCATCACAATCGGTGCGTTCGACAGTGAGACCGAGGCTGAGGCGTGCCTCAAGTATGTGAAGAGCAAGTTCGCACGGACCATGCTCGGCGTGCTGAAGATCACGCAGCACAATCCGGCGAAAACCTGGAAGCACGTTCCCCTCCAGGACTTCACGAGCAACTCCGACATCGACTGGTCCAAGTCGATCGCCGAAATCGACCAGCAGCTGTACGCCAAGTACGCGCTCGATGCCGACGAGATCGAGTTCATCGAGACGCACGTAAAGCCGATGGACTGATCATGGACGCTGATCCCACCCGTTGTTGCGATGGAGGAGCTCGCTGCTCGTATTCGCGGCCAGCGGATCGAGCGTGCGTGGTCCCAGTTCGAGCTGGCCGAACGTGCCGGTTTCTCACGTCCGACTGTGGCACGCATCGAACGAGTCGACGACGTCTCCACAGCGACGCTCGTGAAAGTCGCGGGCGCGCTGGGGCTGAGGGTTGAACTTAGCGCCGACAGATAGGGGCTGCTGAAACACAATGACCGCGACGAAGTGCATCATGTGCGAAGGCACCGGCATGACGAAGGCGCACTATGTCCCCAGTGCCATTCGCGCTGCTCTGCCTGCGCAGCAGAGCTCGTACACGGTGATGGGAGCCTCCTCGAACATCGAGCCCATGCCCCTCCTCGATCTGGAGGAACGAGCTTCCGGTCGCGGCGTGTTCGACACGCAGCCTCGGGTGCTCTGCGGCAATTGCAACAGTGCGTGGATGACGCCCTTCGAGGACATCGCCGGCCCCCTGCTCGCTGGAATGATCAGCTCCTCTGGGCCTCGCTCCGTTGACAATGAGGAGGCGCAGGCGGTCGCCATGTGGGCGGTGGCTGCTCTGATGATCAGGTCGACGGTCGATCCGGCGATCCCGCGCCTCTCGCCCGAGCGGATGAGGGTGTTCAGAGCGGAGGGGTGGGAGGCGATCGAAGCATCGGTCGCGGTGTTCTCAATCGCGAACACAAGGGCGTTCTTCAGCGGGGATGCGGTGGGTTCGACGTACATATCTGACGCTTACGAACCCGAAGCGAGTGCTCTTTGCCTACTCTTCTTCCAGCAGATAGTCGTAATAGTAGGTGTCGGTAAGTTCTCCTGCCTCGTCCAGCGTGCGGCCAGTGTGTTCGCCGGCAGCGCGGCACTCGTCTGGCTGTCGAGCAGTGCAGAGCAACAGGGCTGGCCGACGCGCAGCCAGGTGGTCGACAGCGATCTTTTGCTCATGCTGGGCGTAGAACATCACTCGCGTTCGATGTTTGTTCCAGCAACGAGGGTGCGCGGATCCAACGCTTCGCGGCGCACAGTCGTCCGTGTGCCGGAAGCGTTCACGCTCAATGAGATCACAACGGATCAGCAGCTACTGACCTCGATGCGAGCATTAGAGGAGATCATTGCAAAAGGTCTCGCCGAGCGTTACCGTTCGTGACCTCAACGTATACTTGCAAGGCCTCAGATCAAAGCACGAGGAGGTGGGGCCGTGCTTCCTGCGCTCGATATGGACACCGGGCTCTTGGCACTTGGCCGATTCGGCGCGACGTGGGAGAACGTGAAGCGAGACTTCGTCGACGACACCACGTACGCGGACTCTGAGACCCGTTCGCAGATATGGCAAGACTTCGAGTCCACGATGCAGGGCAGTTCGGTGCTTCCGGTGGTCTGCGTCTGAGTCGGCGGCATCTTCCTCACGGAGAAGCTCAATCCCGACGACATCGACCCCGTCTATTGGTGCAGGGACTCGGACGTGCAGCAGGCGCGCTCAGATGTTCAGTCAGCTCCGATGCTGGAAATGTTCGCGATGACTCAAGTACGCGATTGCACCGAGCTCAGGGCCGTTACCCTTGTCATCCAACTGCGAAGTGAATGGCCAGTCGTAGGTCGAAGTACGGCTCCCCGATCCATCTGAAGGCTAAGCGGCAGAGCTGCAGAGCGCGATCACCCACGTCCGCATGACTAAAACGTTGGGCTTAGGTCCATTTGGCGAGTAGTCGTTTAAGGTACTCCTCGTCCACCTAGTTGGTACTCGGTTCCGGGAAGAGGGTACTGGCCCGCAGCATTACCCGCCTTGGGCC